>DCVG01000036.1:10138-10671 GCA_002328665.1 Nitrospiraceae bacterium UBA2194 | reverse complement strand
TCAGAAGTTCCGGCGATGCACTGCCAAGAATCAGAAACCGTGCAGGTAACGGCTTCCGGTCAGCAAGCACCCGTAGCACTGTGAATAGATCCGGTTTTCGCTGCACCTCATCAATTACCACCAGACCCTTCAGTCCCTGGAGAGCAGTCATCGGTTCATCCAGCCGGGCAAAGCTCGATGGGTCTTCCAAATCGAAATATTTTGGAGAATCAGCGTCTAAGAACTTTTGTGCGAGAGTGGTTTTCCCGCACTGGCGCGGGCCGATAAGCGCTACCACACGACTCCGTCTGAGAGCCGAACTTACATGGCGCACTAAGTCTTTACGGTCAATCATGCTTTTCATTATACCATGAATATCGAATATTTGCATTTCGATTTTCATGGTACTTTAAAGATATACTGATTCCTGTCATAAAGGCATATTAACCAATAATCCCCACCTGCGGTTGTATTTTCCATGATGCGGAAGTGCAGGATCGAGCGGAGAAAAACCGGAGGCAAGGGTAACCACCTTTCGGAGCGCTTCAACATTT
>DCVG01000036.1:0-10001 GCA_002328665.1 Nitrospiraceae bacterium UBA2194 | reverse complement strand
TTTGTTCTGCGTTTAATTCTTTAGTGCCAAAGCAGCACCGCTGTATTTCATTTCTATGATTTAACACATCTATGACATCTTCGCGTTGAGGCGAGGATTGTGTGTCTTTCCGCAGAGATGTGCTTGACGGGCTGAAAAGGAAAAACGGCTTGACCTTGCGAATCAGGAAACAATACAATCTTATATCAGGCCGGATCGGTATCAAGTCGCAAACTCATTAGAAATATTCGTCCTGGCAAATCACCCCTCCCGGAGGCGGTAATGAAGATATCAGGTCTATAATGTGTGGGATTTTCGGAATTCTTTCTTCCTCCCTCCCCGGAGGCGGGATTATCAGAAATGCCCTTGATTCCATCAGGCATCGGGGCCCCGACGACGAGGGATATCTTCTCATAAATACTGCCGATAACACCTCTCTGAGAGCTTCAGGGTCCGACACCTGCCCGGAACTTAGAGACGAATACAAAGACATTTCGGATGCGGACATGATGAACTACGATCTCCTTTTCGGACACAGGAGGCTCTCGATCATTGATCTTTCCTCCAGGGGGCATCAGCCGATGTCGTATACAGGGGGGGATTTGTGGATCACTTACAACGGCGAGATATTCAACTACAGGGAGTTGAGAGCCGAGCTTCAGTTGTCAGGCTGCTGTTTCGATTCGGACTCCGATACGGAGGTGATCCTCGCAGCCTATCAGGAATGGGGACAGCAATGTGTCCTCAGATTTAACGGTCAGTGGGCGTTCTGCATTTATGACAGGACGCGGAAGAAGCTGTTCTGTTCGAGAGACAGATTCGGGATAAAGCCTCTCTACTACTGGTTTGACAAAAATAATTTTGTTTTTGCCTCGGAATTAAAGGCCCTCCTCACACTGCCTTTTGTCCGCGCTGAATTGAACAGGACCCTCGTTTCGAAATTTGTTATCTTCTGCGAACTCGACGCCTCTGAAGAGACCATCTTCAAGGGCATCTATCAGCTTCTCCCGTCTTATAACCTCGTTGTTGATGTAGATAGAAAGCATCCACGGGCGGAGAGATACTATGAAACGGTTTTCCTCGATGAATTGGGGGCCTATAATCACCAAAAGGCGCTCCGGTATGCAGACGATATCAGGGACCTGCTCATCGATTCGGTCAAGATACGGCTGATATCGGATGTCCCGGTGGGGAGCTGCCTTTCAGGGGGACTCGATTCATCGTCAATCGTGGTCATCATCAACAAACTTTTCGACGAGGGATGGATTGTAAGGGAGCAGATAGGTGAAAAACAGAAGACTTTCACGGCATCATATGATGATCCCTCGGTAGACGAGAGGCTTCATGCGGATGAGGTGATCAGTCGCACGAGCGTGGACGCGTACTACAGCTACCCAAGCGCAGAGAACTTATGGGGAGAATTGGAGAACTTCCTATATCATCAGGACGGCCTTTGTTTCTCAACAAATATCTACCCGGGATGGGATGTAATGCGTCTCGCATCAAACTATATAAGGGTAGTGCTCAACGGGCAGGGAGGTGATGAACTCTTCGGAGGGTATCGCCGCTATGAAGTCCTATATCTGGCTGACATTATGAAGAAAGGGAAATTCAAAGACCTCTTTGCTGCTTTATCGGGAATGGGACGTCGCCATGGTGTTACCCTCACTGCCTCAAACTGTGTGCTGGGCGCATGCCTCGCATCGGCTCCTGCCGGCCTCAAACCATTCCTTTTTAAAGAGTGGTACAGGCCTCACCACAGAGCTGTGAAGAAACTCTTGAACGACAGTCTTTCCATTGCTAAGCATGTGGATGGGGTGATTGACAGTATGAAATCCCTGAACCATTTCTTAATCTCTGATACAAACATGACATATCTGCCGCAGTTGCTGCACTACGATGACAGGAATGCGGCTGCATTTTCGGTCGAGAACCGCGTACCTTTTCTTGATCACCGGCTGGTCGAGTATGTAAACAGTATCCCCTCGATCTACAAACTCTACAGGGGATGGAGTAAATGGCTCCTGAGGCTCGCCATGAGGGACCTGCTCCCTGAGAGAATTCTCTGGAGGAAAGACAAGCTCGGCTTCCCCACACCTGTAAAGACCTGGCTGACACATGATCTTTCCCCTGTGCCGCAGCTGATGGAGCAGTACGGTATCAGAAAATACAACCATTTTCTATGGAGACTCTTTCTCGCGGACCGGTTGATTAACCACGGCGCGAATCGTTCAGAAAGAAATGGACAGGCTTGATGTAAAGATTGGGATGGCGGGTAGAGAAATATCAGAATTGACCATCATAAGGGGAATGGGAATTGGGATTCCGGTGAGCCATAGTGTTTAATTCTCTACGCAGAGCATTATATCTTGCGCGGACCCCGATGGGATGCTCGATGCTGGCAAGGGGTGTGATTTACCTGTCCTGGCCACTGCTCCGTCATGTGGCGAAGATGTATCGAATATCAGCCGCAAGAAGGCCGTGCATCGTCGCTGTAGTGGGGTCGCTGGGGAAAACGACCGCTGCGAGAGCTGTTTCAACCGCACTGGGCCTTGCAGTGCATCCCAAAATTGCCTGCAACGCTTTTTCTTATATTGCTTTTGCATTGTTTCGGGTTTGTCCGTGGAAAAGCCACGCTGTGATCGAAGTCGGAATCGCGCGCAAGGGACAGATGAGAGTCTATGCAGAGACCATCCGCCCTGATGTCACTGTCGTGACGTCGGTTGGAAGCGAACATAATCGATCCTTCGGTGATTTGAGCGTAACCCGGCGCGAGAAAGCCGAAATGGTACGCGCCCTCAGCCCGTCAGGGCTGGCTGTACTGAATGGTGACGATCCGAATGTGCTCTGGATGAAAGAAGCAACCAGGGCAAATGTCGTCACATTCGGGTTTTCCGCAGCAAACGACGTGCGTGCTTCCGATATGGTCCTGGATTGGCCGATTGGCACGCGGTTTCTTCTCCATGCAAATGGAACAACGCGGGAGGTCCGTACACGTCTCATCGGTCGCGCATTCGTATACCCGGTTCTTGCCGCGGTCGCCGTCGGTCTTGCTGAGGGCTTTTCTCTCGATACAATGCTTATGGCACTCGAGCCTCTGCCGCCTTCCCCCGAACGGCTTGAACCCGTCCGGCTGGAGACCGGGGCGATTCTGCTCCGCGATGAATGGAAATCGAGCCTTGAGACGATCGATGCAGCACTGGACGTTGTGGCAGAAATCCCTGCCCGGCGCAAGATCATAGTCCTCGGCGACGTGTCCGAACCGCCCGGCAGCCAGGGGCCGATTTGCCGGCGACTGGGTGGTCGTGTAGCAGATATAGCGACCCAGGCCATCTTTATCGGAGGAAACGACAATCGTTATCAGGTCGGCGCCGTCAGAGGGGGGATGAGCCGCAATGCGATAACCAGGGCCGGGAGAAGTCTGAAAAGAGCGCTGTCTGCTCTTCCCTCAGACCTTGGAGAAGGGGATATAGTGCTCATAAAAGGGAGGGACAACCAGCGGCTGGGCAGAATCGCCATGGCACTTATGGGACGGGAGGTACGATGTGACGTCCTTCCATGTTATGCACGCGATACGATCAGGTGTTCCCAGTGTCGAATGCTTTGACTATGGCGTGATGCTCAAAAAAACGGGTATAAAAAATGGGTATTAATTTCCGGATAAGGGATTTTTCTTATCCTTTTTCCATCCTGAGATTAAAAAGGATATTCGACAAAAATCAATGGCTCAGCAAAGAAGCTCTCGATGACTTCCGGCTGAGCAGGCTGAAACAGGTCATCTCTCAGGCTTACGAAAATGTGCCCTATTATAGAAAGATTATGATGGAAAGGGACATCACACCGGATGATATCAGCACCTTGGGCGACTTGAAGAATATCCCTTTTCTTACAAAAACACTGCTGAGGACGAACTTCGCTTCACTTCTGGCGCATAATGCAAAAAGTTACAAACCGGTCATGCTCTCCACCAGCGGCACAGGCGGCAGAAAAATCAGCTTCTACGTAGACAAGCCGTCCAATATCCTTGAATTTGTCTATTACTGGCGGTTGTGGGGGTGGGCGGGGTACAGACTCGGAGACCCTTGCGCGGAATTATGCGCTGAATACTTCACTTTCTTTAAGAAAAAAACTACAGCGCTTCATCATTTTCACTATCCATCGAGGAGATTGCTCATTAACAGTTTATATATTTCAAGGAGATATCTGGATGATTTTATCGGCATATTCAGACGGTTCAAGCCTCTTTTCCTGAAGGGACTCCCTTCGAACATGTATATGCTGGCCCTGTTGTTGAATGAAAGGCCCGGTCACGGCATATCATTCAAGGGCATATTTTCCCAGGGGGAGAACCTTATGCCCCATCAGCGGGAACTTATCGAAAGCGTCTTTTCCTCGAAGGTCTATGACTCTTATGGGCATATGGAGAGGACCGTCGCAATCTCCAATTGTCCTGCCGGCTCTTATCATATTCATATGGATTATGGAATGGTGGAGCTTGAAGATCCCGAAATCCCCATGGTTAACCAGGGTGGCGGTGAGCCTGATGTCAAAGAGATTGTCGGTACGTCTCTGTATAATCTGAGCATGCCGCTCATACGTTACAGGACAGGCGATCTGGTAAAACTCGCACCTTGTGAAGAGAAATGTAGTTGCAGGAGGGTCTTCCCAAAGATAGTTGCAATCATCGGACGCGACACAGACGTCATTATCACACCGGATGGAAGGGCGGTTACTGCCATTTATACGGTATTCGACCGCATGCCGGGAATTGTCATGGGGCAGATTATACAGGACAGAAGGGATCGTCTCGTGGTAAAGATTGTGAATGAATTTGGAAAATTAAATCGTGTGGATGAAATACTCAAAGGGCATTTGAGGTCATTTGTCGGTACAGGGATGGATATCAAAATAGAACATACGACTGCCGATGGGATCAAAGGTGACTCCCCCGGGAAGTTTAAAGTTGTGGTTTCTTTAATCCCGCGGGAGGATATTTTGGATTCATGATGCTGCAGGATATTTTATGAAGAGGATTCAAACGCTCTATTATGAGATCATAGGGCTTGTCTTTGCATGGTACTCTAAAGCAGTGCCGCGTGCCTTCAGAAGATTCATCTCTCCGGTTTTTGAGAAGGCGCACCTGATGATTCAATGCGTCATAACCTTTTTGCAGCAGATCCGGCAGCAAACTTACGTTGTTTTATGCAAATGCGGCGGCTCCGGGTTGCGGGTACTGTATATCGGCAGACATCCGAAAAATTCCTATATTATGCAGTCGACGGCTCTTGATGACCAGGAAGTCGAAGAGAAGGGGAAGGTCTTTCTGTGGGATGTCCGCAGGTTGACGAGAGATTGCAACGGCATTGATTTAATCATTTTCGAGACCAACAGGGTGCTTGCATCAAGGGCGCAGAGGGACGGTTATTTCGTTATCCCGGACTGGGTGAGATTCTTCATGCGAGTCCCTGATTCAATGGAGGAGTATCTTAAAAATACAAGGGGCATCAGGTCGGATCTCAGGATGGTCAGAAGACATAAATATACATGTGAAGTCAGTCATGATCCCGGTGAATTAACTCTTTTTTATAATGACATGTACGTCCCGTATATAAGCAGAAGATTTTCCCGCCTGTCCTACATACATGACAATTCGTTCCTTAAGAGGCTTCTTAAGACGGGTGCGATCCTTTTTGTTAAAAGTCAAAATGAATATGCCGCAGGACAGTTCCTTATTTTCAGTGACCAGACATTATGGGCAAAGTGGCTCGGCATAAAAGATGGAAATGAAAAATACCTGAAGAAGGCGGTTATCGGCGCCATTAATTACTTTGCTATTCAGTGGGCCATCGACAAAAAATTCAAGAACATTGACTTCGGGCTCTGCAGGGCTTTCCTCAGTGACGGAGTTTTTCGCTATAAGAGAAAATGGGGCATGACCCTGGCGAATAACAATATGAATACCCGTTTCTCCGGCCTTAAAGTCTGCAGTCTCACCAAAGGGGTCAGGCACTTTTTGAAGAGGAATGCCTTTATTTTCTGCAGAAACGGGGAGCTTGAAGGGCTTGTTTGCTTTGATGAAGAATCCGGGAGCAGGAAGGATTTGCTTGACCTTTACCGGCGCAATCATACGGAAGGACTCAAGACGCTTAACATGCTCTGTCTTTGCGATTCTCCTCCTGAATTCCCGGAAAACCAGCCGGAGGACTCAAGCCTCCGGCTGGTCAAAAGAGATTTTCTGTTTCACCGGGGAGGGTAGAGGTTTGTATCAGGGGTTTGACTGTCGATTATTTCCGTTTTCTGCCATGAATAAAGTCTGTTTGTTGTCAGGGAGGAACGCACTATGGCATGCGATGCCGGTGCTTGGCATAAAGAATGAGGCAGAAATCCTTGTGCCGTCGTACAACTGCGGGGCCGAGATAGACCCGATAGTAAAGCAGGGATGCGGAGTTCAGCTCTATAAGGTCAACACAGACCTCAGCATAGATACCGAGGATCTCAAGGAGAAAATCGCTCATCGCACAAAAGCGGTGCTGGTGATCCATTATTTCGGTTTTCCCCAGCCTGTTGATTTAATCAGGGACATATGTAATGAACACGGTCTATATCTCATTGAAGACTGCTCTCATGCCCTCTTCAGTATGTATTGCAACAGGCCGCTTGGATCCTTTGGAGATGTTGCGGTATTCAGCATGAGAAAGTTTCTTCCTGTTCCGGATGGCGGCATCCTGGTGATTAATAACAGCGCCTTGCAGCTACCCGAAGGTTTGAGACCTCCCACGTTCAAATATGAAATGCACAAACGTGCCCTGCAATTTATTCTGAAGATGACGGGGATTGACAACAGGCTTCTTTTACTGTTGTATGATTTTATCTCCCGCTCATTTCTAAGACATGAAGTCCCAAACGGCTGGCCGAATGCCGCGGACGAAAATCTTCCCGCAAGATGGTACAATTATCGTATTGATTCAAGCACAGTTAACCGGACTATATCTAAAACTACATTGTCAGTCCTTGGGAAAATAGCGAAAGATGAACTGATGGAGGAGATTATCAGGCGGCGGCGGAGCAATTTTCTTTTTGCGGTAGAGGAAACAAAAAACTCGAATTCAGCTACGCCGGTTTTTGACAGCCTGCCGGAGGGAATCTGCCCATCGACATTCCCTGTGCTTGTAAAGGAGAGGAAAGAGAAACATAATCTATTGCTAAGAAAAGGAATTTTCTGCCTCAAGACATGGCCGGTGTTTTACCCGGGTATGCCCTGGGAGCAATTCCCTGAAGCAGTGTTTCTCAAAAAGCATATTATTTCCATACCTATAAAGCAGGACTTCAAGAAGCAGCGCTTTCACGAAGCGATGAATTGGCTGAAAGACTGATCAAAAATATGAGTTGTATTGTTAATTTTGCGCCGTCAGGCATGATTCCGACGAAGGAGATGACTCCGCACGTCCCGGTATCCGTTGGGGAGATCGTTGAGGATGTACTCGAGGCTGCCGATGTCGGGATTACGATGGTTCATTTGCACGCACGCAATCCGGGAAACGGTCAACCGACGAGCAAGGCTTCGGTCTATGCGGAAATTATCGGAGGGGTCCGTAAATACAATAAGGATCTAGTGATCTGCGTATCATTGAGCGGCCGCACCATAAATGAATTTGAAAGGCGTGCGGAGCCGTTGACGCTCGATGGCGATCTGAAGCCGGATATGGGCAGTTTAACGCTCAGTTCGGTGAACTTCAACAGACAGGCCAGCATAAACCCGCCTGATACAATCCGGGCGCTGGTTTGTGAAATGAACGCCCGGAATATCATGCCGGAACTCGAGGCATTCGATGTCGGGATGATCAACTATGCCAAGTATCTCTGGAAAAAGGAGCTTCTGAAACCTCCGCATTATTTCAACCTGATACTGGGTAATATAGCCTGTGCTCAATCCGACCTGCTGCACGCCGGCATAATGATCCGTGACCTGCCGCCGGACTCTTTCTGGAGTCTCGGAGGAATCGGCGGTTTCCAGCTTGCAATGAACTCGGTTGCGATTGCAATCGGCGGCGGAGTAAGAGTCGGCCTGGAAGATAACATCTGGTTTGATTCAGCCCGTAAAAAATTAGCGAAAAACTCTGAGCTTGTCCGGCGTATCCACAGGATAATCGAAACAAATGAAAGGGAAGTCATGAAACCGGAAGAGCTGAGAAGGCTGCTTAAAATGGAGAGCGGCCATGGAAGTTACGGCCGCATGAATCGCGGGGATTAAGAGGAAGCGTTATCCTGGCTGATCAGGTTTGTCGTCCGGCACCAGTTCTTTTTTAACGTTGTCATCTGCCTTTATATTATCAAATTTGGCCCGGAGCGTATCTGCAGTTCTCACCCGTGCGCCTCTCAAGTCCGCGTTGGACAGGTTTACAGCTATCAGGACAGTTTCTATAATATCTGCTTCTCTCAGGTCTGCTGAAGACATGTTCGCACCGCTTAAGTCTGTGCCGTGTAACATTGCCTTGCGCAGATCCGCACCTGAAAGGTCGGCGCCGATCATACTCGAACCGAATGCGCTGATCCCGTAAAAGGTTGCGCCGGCGCCCCTGATGAGGACAGCCTCCGTCATTTGCAGGTTTGCTCCGGAAAGATCCGCGCCCCCAAAGTCAGCCGCAGAAATCTTAGAATTTGTAAAATTTACACCCTTGAGATTTGCCCCGGAAAAATCCGCGCCGGCGAAGGAAGAAAAGGTAAGGTCGGACTTTTCAAGAGAGGCCTTCTTGAAACTGGCGCCTATAAAATTCGCACTGCTCATATTGCAGCCGGATAAATCCGCATCATCAAAATTCGACATGCCTGCATTCGAGCTGCTTAAATCTGCATCTTTCAGATTTGACCCGGAGAACGTGACTGCAACCAGATCAAGGTTTCTCATATCCAGACCGGAAAGGTCGTATCCTGAAACAACCCCTGTCTGCTTGGCTAATTTGACAACCTGCATCCTTGTAAGTTTCTCCATATTAAATTAGAACCCGTAATCGCCGGTCAGGATATCGACCAGCCTTCCGTTTTCAAAAATGAGATACCGGATGAAACTCCTGGGACCGAGGTTGTATGTCCACTCCTCGATAACAACCTCTTCCTCGACAAATAGCGGTTCGCGGTACAGTTCGGGTTCCCGCCGGTCGATCTCACGCGAACGGAAAAGATCCCTGTAAAAATCTCTCTTGATGCGTCTTTCATACCTTGTATTACTGAAAGTGGGCTCACCGCATTTGCTCAGGACTTCGTATTTGCTAACCCCGACCGATATAAGCTTCCCGTCGCACCTGAAACTGCTACCCGAGGCATGATCAGACAAGCCGATGATAATACAGAGGACTGCAAAGAGGGTGAGTACTCTGTTCATTTAATTAATATCCGCTGACAGGTTTTTCGATCAGGCCCGATGAATATCATATATTTGCAATTATAAGTCCGGGAATATGATTTGTACAGGGTTCTGCTGAATTCCACCTGAAGGATAAGGTATTATATGTACATATACTTTTTCCCCCGGTTTCTCAAAAAAGGGTGCGACTTATGAGAAAGCCCAAAGGATTCGGCAGGTTCATGGCCATTGCCGGGTCATATATGAAAGACCCTGATACCCGCGTGCGTTTACTCAAGGCGGTTACCGGATATGCACGTGATAAGGGCAGTCTTGTCAGGGGTTTCAGGCATGACCTTCAGGCGCTCATAAACCTTGTCAGAGACTGGAGCTCGGGTTCGTATAACAAGGTCTCAAAAAAAACAATTCTGCTTGCAATAGCAGCGCTTCTTTATTTCCTCTCCCCCTTTGATACGATACCGGATTTCCTTGGAGCGGTCGGGTTCACCGATGACGCCGCAGTTGTCCTTTTCGTTTTAAATGTATTGAGAAAAGAGCTTGATCACTACGAACAATGGAAATCAGATTAAATTCCTGGAAAATGAGGGTATTGAAAATGGGAGTCTTTTTAGAAAGACCGATAATTGAGGCGCGAAACTCTATGTCAGGAATTACATATGAT
>DCVG01000053.1:20839-30461 GCA_002328665.1 Nitrospiraceae bacterium UBA2194 | reverse complement strand
GGAAAGAATACAACCGGACCCCGATGAATTGAAGACCATGATGAAAAGGTTGCTTAATAACAATGTCACGTGACATTTATCTTGCAAGCGTACCTTTATATGAGGCACTTTCGGAGTGGCTTAAGAAGCTTGATTCCGAAGGGGTCCTGCGACCGCTTTCAGGTGAAAAAATTGAGACCATAGGTTCTCTCGGAAGGGTCACTGCAGAGGCAGTGTCCGCAAAAATATCTTCTCCCTTTTATCATTCCTCGGCAATGGACGGTTATGCAGTAAGATTTGCAGAAACCTTCGGCGCGTCCGAGCGAAACCAGAAAAGGCTCAAAACAGGAGAACAGGCCGTATACGTCGATACCGGAGACCCCATGCCCGACGGTTTCAATGCAGTCATAATGATCGAGGACGTAAATATTATCAGGGGTACGGGGTCAGACGACCAATACATCGAAATCATATCTCCTGCGACTCCCTGGCAGCATGTCAGGGTAATCGGCGAGGACATCGTAGCAACGGAATTGATATTGCCCGAAAATCAGGTTATAAGGCCTGTTGATATCGGCGCAATGCTTGCGGGAGGTCACGTCGAAGTACTGGTCCGGCAAAGGCCGAAAATAGTTATTATCCCTACAGGGACGGAGATTGTCGAACCCGGTTCAGACCTCAAAAAGGGTGACATCATCGAATATAATTCCAGGGTCCTGGGCGGACTCGTCTCTGAATGGGGAGGTGATCCCGTCAGATTCAGAATCATACCCGATAACCTGGAAGAGTTGAAAAAAGCGATACTCGATGCACACGCCATGGGAGATATGATCGTTATTAACGCCGGTTCATCGGCAGGTTCTGAAGACTTTACCGCAAAGGCTATCGGTGATCTCGGAGAGATCGTGCTTCACGGGGTGAACATAAAGCCCGGGAAACCCGTTGTCCTCGGCTGGGTAAAAGGCAAACCCGTACTCGGCATCCCGGGCTACCCGGTATCTGCTTTCATTACATTTACTCTCTTCGCCAAACCGCTGATCCATAAATGGCAGGGCCTCGATATCACAGAGCCGGAGACACTGAAGGCAAAAATATCGAGGCAGGTTGCATCGACCCCCGGACAGGAGGAATTTTTAAGGGTGAAGCTCGGAAAGGTAGGCGACCAATGTATCGCAACCCCTGTTACACGGGGAGCTGGGGTAATGATGTCCCTTGTCAGGGCTGACGGGTTTCTCCGCATACCCGCTATGTCCGAAGGCATAGGGGCCGGCTCGGAAGTGGAAGTGGAACTGCTGAGATCGAAACGCGATATCGAAAATACGATTGTCTGCATCGGAAGCCATGACAACACCCTCGATCTGCTCGCAAATATATTAAAAAAGAGATTCCCCAGGTATTCACTCTCATCGGCCCATGTGGGTTCGATGGGCGGGTTGATGGCATTAAAAAGGGGCGAAGCGCACATGGCGGGAACCCATCTGCTCGACGAAGAAACGGGCGAGTACAATATATCCTTTATAAAAAAATTTCTCTCCGGCAAAGGGGTTCTGCTCATAAATCTCGTTTATCGGGAACAGGGGCTTCTCGTCCCGAAGGGCAACCCCGGGAACATCAGGGGCTTTGAAGACCTGGCAAAGGGTGACGTAGCATTTGTCAACAGACAGTCGGGCGCCGGTACAAGGCTTCTTACCGACAAATGCCTGAGAGAACTCGGTATAAACCCGGCTGATGTCAAGGGATACGACCGGGAGGAGTATACACACATGGGTGTCGCATCGGCAGTTCTGACGGGAGTTGCGGATACCGGGCTTGCGATCCTTGCATCTGCAAGGGCACTCGGTCTCGATTTTATCCCTGTAGCGAAAGAGAGATACGACCTTGCCATACCGAAAGAGTTTCTGAATATAGATATGATCGGACATTTCCTGAAGATTATACGCGAGGATAATGAATTCAGAGAGACTGTGGCAGATCTGGGTGGTTATGATATTTCAGATATGGGTAAGGTAATGTACGAGGCTTGATTATCCTTCCTTTTCCGGGTCTTCTTTTGCATTATTCAGCAAGTCAGAAGACCCGTTAAAAGTCCGCCGTTCCCCTCTTCGGGAGTTACACCTGTGTGTTCTTCCCTGCGCCGACCCGATGAAATGTTTTTTGCTATTCCGGCCTGGTCTTAAAATCACTGCCATCCTTCACTGAAGCGTTACTTTAAGCTCAATTTTTCCCTTGACAGAAAATCGAAAAAGATGGTATAAGTTAACGACTTGTTGATACCTGACGTCTGTAAAAGAAAAATCTTTTTATCGGAATAAACGAGAAATTAAAAGGGGGTACGGGACAATGAGTATGCTGCGGGCAGGTAAGAAAAAAAGTGTGAGAATGTTGTTGCCTCTTTTTCTGCTTGGTTTATCGGTAGTTATTATGTCCATGGTTATGCCGAACCGTTTTATCCTTCATGAAGGTTTTGCCGATGAGTCGCAGCTTGCGAATGCCGACTGCATAAAGTGTCATGCGGCAGTTCAGGGTGTGGTGGACAGCAAGGGCGCCAGGCATAAGACGGCTGTCGGCTGCCTGGATTGCCATAAAGGCCATCCCCCCATGGTGAGCAAAGATAAGATCATCCCTGTCTGCGCCGACTGCCACACAGGCAAACCTCACTTCGAGATCGGGGGCTGCAAAACGTGCCATTCGGACCCGCATGCGCCCCTGGAAATGAAACTGGCGGTGAATCTTACAGCCCCTTGCCTCTCCTGCCATCCGGCCCAGGGCCAGGAGTTAAAGGATGTTCCGACGGGTCATTCCAAGCTGTTCTGCACTACCTGCCACAAAGCGCACAGAGACGTTCCTCCGTGCATGAAGTGTCACCAGCCCCATTCTGCAGAGCAGACGGACAAGGACTGCACGGTCTGTCATCCGGCCCACCAGCCCCTGACGATCGCGTTCGGTCCTGATACGCCCAGCAACCAGTGCGCTGCCTGCCATAAGGGCATTTTCGATACACTCACCGCCGCAGGCACGAAACACTCTGCTCTGGCATGTGTTACCTGCCATAAAGAAAAGCATAAATATGTCCCTGCCTGCGAGACCTGCCACGGCGCTCCTCATCCCGCAGGGATGCTGGCGCAATTCCCGCAATGCAATATGTGTCACATAAGTGCACACAGTTTAGGAAAGGAGGTTAAGAAATAATGCATCATAAGAACCGAGTTTCACTACTTGCCGGAAGTCTGTTCGTCCTGCTATTCATCATAATCGCCTGTGCTTCGCAGGAGGTAGCGCCGATGAAGCAGGAATTGGCAGCAGAGGCTGTCGCAGCGCAACAGGCTGAGATGGCGCCCGCACCAAAGGAAGAGAGCAAGCCTGTTTCCTTCTATGACATGGAGGTCAAGCCATTGACTCCTGCCGAATGCGCCCGCTGCCATTTGTCCGTCTTTAGCCAGATCAAAAACGAAGGCGGCAAACACAGGATCGATTGCGTGCAGTGCCATACGAAATATCACGCTTACAATCCGGTAAAACAGAACTGGAATGAGATCATGCCGAAATGCCAGACCTGTCACGGGCTCATCCACGGTGATAAATTCGCTGCCTGCGCATCATGCCATTCAAACCCTCATGCTCCGAAGACACAGATGGCAATGACCCCGGAGTTTGCAAAGATGTGCGCGGACTGCCATGGAAAGGTGCATCAGGAGCTCCAGCAGAACCTGAGCAAGCACACGAAAGTCCAGTGCGCCATGTGCCATCACCAGAAGCACGGATATATTCCATCCTGCATGGAATGCCATAAAGGGCATTCACCGGACCAGACCGTCAAAGACTGTCTGACATGTCACCCCGTGCACGCACCTCTCAATATAAGTATTGCCGATACAGTGAAGAACGATGATTGCGGATCCTGTCACTCTGCTGTTTATCAGAAAATCCGCTCGACTACCACCAAGCACGGTCAGGTAGCATGTGTGAAATGCCATCATTCCAAGCACAAGTATATTCCTCAGTGCCAGGAATGCCATGGCCAGCCGCACGGTGAAGTGGTTCTCAAGAAGTTCCCGAACTGCTTGCAGTGCCACATCGACGTACACGATCTTCCCGCAAAGTCGAAATAGTCTGTTTAATAAACAACCTCCGGGAGCAATACTCCCGGAGGTTGTAATTTCCAATCCGGTCAATAACTTTTATAGCCGCAACATGAAATCAGAACATTTTTTCCATTCTATATTCTCCCTGAAGCCTCTTTGATCAAATCTTTCATCTCTCTCACGGCGCGTTCCATCCCGACGAGCACTGCCCTTGAAACAATGCTGTGCCCGATATATAGCCCTCTGATACCCGGTATTGACACCACTTTTGAGACGTTGAAATAATTAAGCCCGTGACCGGCATTAACATGAAGGCCGATATTTATAGCGTGTTTTACCGCGATGGATATCCTTTTTAACTCACTTTCCTGTTTTTTCCCCCTGGCATTCGCATACAGACCGGTATGTATCTCGACCATATCCGCGTTTACCTGTTTCGAGAGTTCAATGACGTCGATGTCCGGATTAATGAACAGGCTCACCGGAATTCCTGCATTCCGGATTCTCCTGACAGCCTCTTTGACAACCGTCTTCTGCGACCTGACGTCAAGCCCGCCCTCTGTTGTCAGCTCTTTCCTTTTTTCCGGCACCAGCGTGACCAGGTCGGGTTTCGTCCTGACGGCAATGCCTGTCATTTCTTTTGTTGCCGCCATCTCGAGGTTAAGCTCAACAGGTACAACCGCTTTCAGCAAGGCCAAATCCCTGTCCTGAATGTGGCGCCTGTCCTCTCTGAGATGAACGGTTATTCCGTCCGCGCCGCCAAGTATCGCCAACGTGGCCGCCATAACAGGATCGGGATCAATCCCCAGCCTCGCCTGTCTTATCGTAGCTATATGGTCGACGTTAACACCTATAAGCATTTCATCCTGCCCCGAGATTCATTGAGACTCATTCAGAATGATTAAGACTGAAGAGGCTCACAAGTCTCTATTTAGTGTCTGTTTATAAGGTACGATTCTGATAAAAATTCAGCATATCCTCGGCAACTGGTCGCCGGAGAGCATCTCGACTATCCTTGTGCCTCCGATGGCTGTCTTCAATAAAACCATGCCTGAAGGCGTTTTTTGCACTTCTCCGACAATGCGCGCCTCTCTTCCGACCGGGTCTGCTTTCATGACCCTGAGAACCGTGTCAGCCGCTTCATCACTCACTATGGCAATGAGGATACCCTCGTTGGCCACATAGAGGGGGTCGAGTCCAAGCAGCTCACAGGCGCCTCTGACACCCGGCGGCACAGGGATGGCTTCTTCTTCCAGCATAATGCAATAGCCGGAATCCAGAGCTATTTCTTTCAGCGTAGTAGCAAGACCTCCCCTGGTCGGGTCACGCATCGCATGTATCTTTTTCGTTTTCCTGAGCATCTTGCCGACAAGTCCGCTCAGAGGAGCCGTATCGCTCACAACAGGGGGATTGAATGTTAGGCCGTTTCTTTCCGCAATGATGGAGATGCCGTGGTTTCCGACAGGACCGCTCAGGATGACCTTGTCGGACGGCTTCACCTTCAAAGGCGATATATCTACACCGGAGGCAATCACTCCCACTCCGGAGGTATTGATGAATATCCCGTCGGCCTTGCCTTTATTGACTACTTTTGTGTCTCCGGCAACGATCTTCACCCCTGCTTTTTCCGCCGCAGCGGACATGGAGATGAGAATCCTCTTTAAATCAGCCAGGGGAAAACCTTCCTCAAGAATAAGACCCGTTGTAAGATAGAGCGGCCTGGCTCCCACCATCGAAAGATCGTTTACAGTGCCGTATACAGCGAGTTCGCCGATATTTCCGCCGGGGAAAAAAATTGGGGACACGACATATGAGTCTGTTGTAAACGCCATTTTCCCTTTATTTAAGCCGGCAAGTACAGCAGAGTCATTGAGCGCTTTCATCCCGAACTTCGGGACGAAATACTCCCTTATGAGCTGATACATAAGCTTTCCGCCGCTGCCATGTCCGAGAAGAATTCGCTCCATTCGTTTATCCTGCTGATTTAATTCAGTTATTCTACCACATCTTCAATCCGCTTCAGGCGGCATCCATATCTCCGACAAAAAAAGGGGCAGTTCAGCAGCGCACACCGGCCCTACCCTGACTCTCCACCCGGTCAATTTTTCTATGTCGTCTTTTATGCGATGAGCAATTCCGGGGATTACCATTTCCCGGGCACACGCCTTCCCGTATAAGCCTGTTTCATTAAGTGCTTTATGTATCCTTTCTGCCGTCATCGTCCGGTAAACCATGGCCATATCGACTGTATTTCCATCCGTGTCGGTGAACAGGACAAAGAAAGGGCATACGGTCGTCCCCATGACCGTCATAATAACCTGTTCCGTGTATTCGTTATTCCCGGATACGAGGACTAAGGATTCCGGGGCCGGCCCGTTTAATTCGACAAGCCCGGCAAAAGCCGGCCTCGGATGTGTGAGGAGAGGAACTTCAGGCCATAAGTCTTTAATCTGCCGGAAAGCCTCAAGGGCGTAAGTCTTGTTTCTGCTGATAAAAGAGCACTCCAGGGGTTCCCTGTCTCCCGACCTGACTGCTTCGATGAACTTGGCGCAGGAGGAAAAGCCGCACTCAGAGCAACTTTCATTCTCCAGATATCTTCTGAAATCTATCGTTTCAAGGTACAGATCCGCCGGGGCCATATTAATGCCTGATCACTCCTGAGTATTTATAATACGCTGCACAGCTTCCTTCGGTGCTGACCATGCAGGCGCCTACAGGATGTTCCGGAGTGCACGCCTTTCCGAACAGGCGGCAGTCTGTCGGTATCCTGATGCCCCTGAGAACCTGTCCGCAGAGACATGCTTTCGGCTCCTCGGAATCAGGCAGTTCAAGATTGAAGATGCGGGTAACATCCCAATTTCCGGCACTCTCCCTCAGTTTGAGACCGCTTCCCGGTATGACGCCGATCCCACGCCAGTTTGCATCGCAAGGCTCGAAGTACTTGTCGACAAGAGACATGGCCTTTGGATTGCCTTCTTTTTTTACTACCCTTGTATACTGTATCCCGACCTCTGCCCTGCCCGATGCAATTTGGTCGAGGAGCATCATGATAGAAAGCAGGATGTCCTCTGCCTCAAAACCTGTTACGACCGAGGGTATTTTGTAATCGGAAGCTATGAACTCATAAGGCTGCGTCCCTATGATCGTGGTCACATGTCCGGGCAGGATAAAACCGTCGATCTCCAGATCAGGAGAATCGAGAAGGGCTTTCAGGGCCGGCGGCACTATCTTGTGGGCGGAATAGATATAAAAATTATCCGCTCCGGTCCGCTCCGCCTCAAAGAGGGTCCCGGCAACCGAAGGCGATGTTGTTTCAAAACCTGTCGCAAAGAATATCACCTTCCTGTCTTTGTTCTCATGGGCGATCTTCAGTGCGTCCAGGGGAGAATATACTATCGTTATATGAGCTCCCTCGGCCTGTGCATGATAAAGGGACTGCTTGCTCCCGGGCACCCTCATCATGTCCCCGAAGGTCGTAAGGAGACATCCATCCATCCCCGCAATTGCGATGGCAGCGTCAACGTCCTTTATCGGTGTGACACAGACAGGACATCCCGGCCCGCTTAAAAGACCGATCTCTTTTGGGATAACGTCCCTGATTCCGTGCCTGAATATCGCCACTGTGTGGGTCCCGCAGACCTCCATGAGCTTAACCGGTTTTCCGATGGAATCCGAGAGCTTTTTTATCCTTCCGGCTACTCCCTTCATTACCTGCTCCTTATTGATAATTTTTGAGATATTGTACAGATTGAGACTTATCCTATCCCCGCCTTTATCCTCTCCCTTATGATATATGCCTGGCCGAGCGATATCCCGGCATCATTGGTCGGGACTTTGTCATGTATGTGAACAGTGAGGCCCGCGGACCTCAGTCTATCGATCGTCCTTTCGAGGAGGTACATATTCTGAAAAACGCCTCCGCACAAGACTATGTCTCTTATCGAATGTAATGCCGAGAGTTTTTCTACGACCCTCACAATAGCGGTCAGAACGGTGTTATGGAATTTGGATGAAATGACTCCCTTGTCTTCTCCTGATATCATGTCCTGTATGATCCCAAGAACAGTATGCGAAAAATCGACCTCCATGGTCTTCCTGAATTTAATGCCGACAGGATAATCATCAACAATACCGGGCGCTGTAATAGCCTCGAGTGCAGTTGCAGCTTCACCCTCAAATGTATTTTTATCACACAACCCTATCATGGCTGAAATCGCATCAAAAAGCCTTCCCGCACCGGATGAGAATGGAGAGAATTGTCTGTTACCGGCAATCTTGAGTATATCATGGATCCTTTCACCGCCGTATCTCTCAGGGAATCCGATCGATTCAAGATATTTCGGCGTTTCATCGCCGGCGGCATTTTTGATATAACTTACCGCTATCCTCCACGGTTCTTTTACCGCTGCCTCTCCTCCGGGCAGCGCGATATATGAAAAATGCCCTGCTCTTTTACATTCCTTTATACCGGCGATTAAAAATTCTCCGCCCCACAGGTTGCCGTCGGCGCCGTAGCCCGTGCCGTCAAAAGAAACGCCGATAACTTTCTCCTTCATTCCCTTTTCCGCCATTACAGATGCAACGTGCGCATAGTGATGCTGGATTGCGGTCTTCCTGATGTTTTCCTGTCGTAAAGCCCATTGAGTCGACAGGTACAGGGGATGGAGGTCATATGCAAGCGCCACGGGATTCACCCTGTATACCGCCTTCAGGTTCCTCAGACTCTCTTCGAAGAACCGGAGCGTCTCATAGTTTTCCATATCTCCGATGTGCTGACTCGGTATTGCAAAACTCCCCTTTGTGAGGGTAAATACATTCTTGATGTCCGCTCCGCAGCCGAGCACCTCAGGCCCCTCTTCGTCGAGAGGTACCGGGTCCGGCACATACCCCCTCGAACGCCGAATATAAGACACGGACGCGGGGACACCGCTCATCATCCTTACGACCGAATCGTCGACTCTCATGAAGATGTCCCTGTTATGGAGAAGAAACGCATCGGCCATGTCCGCCAGCTTTGCAACAGCCTCTTCATTATCGATAACTATAGGCTCTTCCGAAATATTTCCGCTCGTCATGACAAGGGCCTCGAAGTTGGCGCTCAAGGTTTTATCCCCGTTCACTCCATCCATCACCTTCTCGCCAGGGGGAGAAGAAGGGATAGGATAATAGAAAAGCAGATAATGGAGCGGCGTATAGGGTAGCATGAAACCGATACAGGTGTTATTCGGAGATACGGCGACGGGAAGACTGTTCTGCAATTTCTTCAGAAGGACAATCGGCCTCTTACGGGAGATCAGGAGAGATTGTTCGTCTTCCGACACCTCGCAGAACTTTTTGACCGTATCGACATCGGGAGACATGAGGGCAAAGGGCTTATTGCTCTTCCTTTTCTTCAACCTCAACTTCTCCACCGCTTCTTCGTTCGTTGCGTCACAAGCTATGTGGAATCCTCCCAGGCCTTTAATGGCGACTATCTTGCCCGCTCTTAAAAGTCGTATAGTCTCTTTTATCGGATCTGCTTTTGCATCAGAATCTAATGTCTTTCCGGAAAATCCCCCCTT
>DCVG01000053.1:5260-20753 GCA_002328665.1 Nitrospiraceae bacterium UBA2194 | reverse complement strand
CAGGCAGGGCACATCCTGAAAACAGACATGGTGGTATTCGGTCTGTCATAGGGCACTGATTTTGTGATCGTATATCGCGGGCCGCAGTTCGTACAGTTTATGAAAGGATACAGGTACCGCCTGTTATTTTCATCCAGCATCTCCCTGAAGCAGTCCCTGCATATCGAGACATCGGATGAGATAAGCGTAAAGCTCCCTTTGTCCTCGCTCTCTCTGATCTGAAAGTCTTCATAGCCGAAATACGGCATGGCAATTGTGTCGATGTTCATGATCTTTGAGAGTGGAGGAGCGTCTTTGACAAGCCTCTCGATAAACGAAGACGTCTTGTCCCCTTCTATTTCGATTGTAACGCCCTTTGACGAATTAATGACATACCCTTTGAGGTCCAGCGACCCGGCGAGGTTATAAACGAACGGCCTGAAGCCGACACCCTGGACAACGCCCGTGATTAATATCTTTGTTCTGACAGGCCCCATAGGTCACTCTAATAATGCAATTGCACAATTGCATCCAAATAAATAAACGCAGATGTTGTGAGAAAATTTATTTATTGATAACTTAGTGTATCTCTAACTGATGGCTTGGGGGAATATAAAGAAATCACCTAAGTGAACTCTTTCTCGTCATTATCCGGCTTGACCGGATAATCCAAAACCTTTCTCCGGATTGCCCGATCAAGTCGGGCAATGACGATTTCATTATTTTATGCAACGTTTATGATATCAAGTTGAAATAAATTCCTGAAAATATCAGAGAGCGTCTTTTACTTCACCAGCGACTGCAGCCATTTTGTCCATTCACCTGTCCCTTCACCTGTCCTGCATGAGACCTCGAATATCATCAATTTCGGGTTAAGGGATAATGAATCCTTCTTTATCTTTTCGAGATCGGCATTTGTATAAGGCAGGAGGTCGATCTTGTTCAGGATCAGGGCTGATGACTTCTGGAACATTAACGGATACTTCAGGGGCTTGTCGTGCCCCTCTGCAATGCTGAGAAGCATTGCTTTCATATGCTCGCCGACGTTGAACTCGGCGGGACAGACGAGATTTCCCACGTTCTCTATAATAAGCAGGTCGAGGTCTTTCAGCGGCAAATCGTTCATGACTTCGGTGATCATATTCGCATCCAGATGGCAACCTCCGCCGGTGTTGATCTGCACAACCGGGGCGCCGAGACTGTCGATACGCTGAGCGTCGTCGGTGCCGGCGATATCGCCCTCGATGACGCCAATCTTCAATATGCCTTTGAGGTCTTTAATCGTACTTTCCAGGAGAGACGTCTTACCGGCGCCCGGGCCGCTCATGAGGTTTATTACAAAAACACCGGCGTCGTCAAAGACTTTTCTATTTTCAGCAGCGATCCTGTCATTCGCCTCCAGAATATTCGTCACGACCTTGATCTTCACCTGGATACCTCTATCTCGTCGATATTTAATTCACGTCCTGTCTCGACCTTGAAAGATGAGCCTCCGCAAATAGGGCATGCGATAACATACGCCTCATCAACAGTGAAATTCTTATTGCAGATGTCGCAGAAACCGCTGACAGGGATTTGTTCTATATTCAGGTTGGCCTTTTCAGCGATGGTGCCTGTTTTTAATGCCTCAAACGCGAAGAGAAGGGAATCGGAAACAATACCGGAAGCCTTCCCTATTTTTACTTTAATCGAATCGATGTTCTTGTAACCCTGTTTTTTGCAATTATCTATGGCTATTTCGATCAGGCCCTGGGCAATGGAGACCTCATGCATCCGGCTCTTTCGACAGCCTCTCTTTTTCCCGTTCGTAAGCTTCCTTGCCCGCCTCAATAGCTGATGTGATCATGGTCTTCTTTTCTTCATAAAGCCCTTTGCCTTTGTCGATGCCGCCCGTTACCTTGCCTTTTACTTCGCCCGCATAATCCATGGCCTTTTCCTTCACATCTTCCGAAAGCTCTCTTATCTTCTGCCTCGTCTCACGGCCCGACTGGGGCGCCAATAGCAACGCAAAACCCGCACCTACGATCCCGCCGAGTAAAAAAGAAAGAACAACGCCTCCCATGCTGTATCCGCCCTCTTCTCTCATTTCTTGCCTCCTATCTTCGAAAAAAGATTACTCAATAAATATGCCAGGCCTGTTTTGACTCCTGCCTTCAAACCGGAAGCTGTTATTAATGCTGAAGTCGATACGTCCTCTACTAAATTGGTTACACGCTTGATCGTCACTCCCACATCCCTGACAGACCCGGACAGTGTTTTTACATCTTCTGTAACCTCATTCAGGCCGTCCGTAATGTTCCTGAGACTTCTCAGCGTGTACTGCAGTTCTTCAAGTGTAGGCTTCAGCGACTCTTCGGTCGTCTTTAAGAACTCGTTCAACCTGCAGGCGGTCTTTCTCAGCTCAAGAATCAGCGCGACAAGAAAGCCTGCGGTCACAAGTACTGCAATACCTATTAATGTCAGCCATAACCGGTCCATAATATTAAAGATATTATACCAGAAGAAATAGTAAAAATTAATGTGACTCCTTAAAAAAATCGATTACCCCTCCAGACGGGCTAAGTATTGCATTCCCCGCTCTGAACTTGCCTGTATTTTATGGTATGCTTAATAATTCGCAGCGAACTATATTCCAATGGTTGTCATTATCCGGCTTGACCGGATAATCCAGTTCTTTTTCCAAAACCTTTTGATACTGGATTCCCCGATCAAGTCGGGGAATGACGTAGAAATATCTTAAACAACTTTTAAGATATTCGAAGATTAATAGCATGAATGACGAGTTTTTTATAAGACATACGCTGAGGCTTGCAGCAAAGGCAAAAGGGACGACCAGCCCTAACCCTATGGTAGGTGCGGTTATCGTCAAACGGGGAGAAATAATCGCCGAAGATTTCCATAAAAAACCAGGCACCCTGCATGCGGAGGCCCTTGCCATAGCAAAGGCCGGGCAGCGGGCAGCAGGCTCGACTCTTTATGTGAATCTCGAGCCCTGTTGCCACACGGAAAAGAGAACGCCGCCATGTACCGGAGCAGTGATCAATGCCGGCATCGGAAGAGTGGTTATTGCAATGACCGATCCGAATCCGAAAGTTTCGGGAAAAGGGATCCGCGAACTGGAAAAGGCAGGGATCGAGGTGAAATCGGGTATTCTCGAGGAAGAGGCAAAGACACTTAATGAAGTTTACATAAAGTATATCACCACAGGGAAACCGTTTGTGACACTCAAAATCGCCATGACCCTTGACGGTAAAATCGCAACCCCGGAGGGCCAGTCAAAATGGATAACCGGTGAAAGGGCAAGGAAAATAGTGCATATCCTCAGAAGCCGGGCAGATGCGGTAATGACCGCTATCGGAACAGTGAAGGCGGATAATCCTCAGCTTACGGCAAGGATCAGCAAAGGGAGAAATCCGTTACGGATTGTCATTGACCCTCACCTTGAAATATCTCCGGATGCAAGGATCCTGAATATCCCGCCTGAAACGATCATCGTCACCAAAAACAACGACTCTTTAAAGATAAATTATCTCGACAAATCAGGAATAAAGATATTGCTATTTAAAGAAAAACTTGATCTTAATTGGCTGCTCGAAATACTCGGGAAAATGGAGATTACTTCTTTGCTCATCGAAGGAGGGTCTTCTCTTAATGCCCATGCTCTTGAAGACGGAATTGTCGATAAGGTGATGTTTTTTATCGCTCCGAAGATTATCGGCGGCAGGCAGTCGTATCCGGCGGTCGGGGGAAGCACATACAGGAAACTCGAAGAGGCGCACCGGATAAAGGACATGAAAATCAGGCGAATCGGAGAAGATTTCCTGATCGAAGGATATGTAAAGTCTGTAAATGAATTATGATTTACTAATAGGGTCATAAGTATGAGGACATCGATTCCTTACTTATGAACTCCTTAGCAAGTAGGCTGTCATTCCCCGTCCGTCAATACGTAGGACGGATGATCGGGGAATCCAGTCTTGTAAAGAGGATCTGGATTGTCCGGTCAAGCCGGACAATGACAAATCCGAGATTACAAAAAGACTTTCCATAAAGTTGCAGACTATCGTTTCTTTTTTTACGGTCGGGATCAGATGAAAAGCAGACCTATCATGGCACGAAATACCCATCCTGTTCAGTCAGGCTCCTGCGGAGTAGGCTTAATCTGCGATATCAACGGGAGAAAGGACCACAAGATAATCCGGTGGGGCATTGAGGCGGTCAGGAACCTTACGCACAGGGGCGCAGTCGGAGCCGACGGAAAGACAGGAGACGGCGCCGGAGTCCTCTTCCAGATACCGAAGAAGTTTTTTTTGCGGGAAATTGAGCGTCTCGGCTACAGGTTGTCTCACGCCGATAATCTCGCCGTCGGGGTTTTTTTCCTGGGGGATGGAAAAGAACCTGACATTGAGGCAGCGGTGGAGAGGTTCGGGCTGAAGGCGATAGGATGGAGAGAAGTGCCGGCTGCCGATGATGCGCTCGGCTGGGCAGCGCTTTCGACAAAACCGAAAATCATGCAGTTATTGATCGATACGGTCGGTATTGAGCCTGAAAAAAGAGAACTGCAGTTATTCCTTGCCCGGAGGCTTATCGAAAAACAATATGGCGGCAGCGCATACGTTGTCTGCATGTCTTCAAAGGTCATTATTTATAAAGGGATGCTTGTCGCCTCGAACCTCGACCGGTTCTATCCCGACCTGACTGCCCGGGATTTTGAATCTTCCTTCTGCATATTCCATCAGAGGTTTTCCACCAATACATTCCCGGAATGGTCCCTGGCCCAACCCTTCAGAGTCATAGCCCATAACGGCGAAATAAATACAATTCAGGGCAACAGAAACTGGATGGCATCCATCGAGCCGGAGGCCCGGCATGCATCCTTCGAAACGGTTTTTGATAAAGAAATAACACGGCCCCTGATATCCTTTGATGAAAGCGATTCTGCTTCCCTCGACAGGATTATGGAACTCCTGATACTGTCGGGCTTCCCGCCGGAGCACGCAATCAACATGTGCATTCCGCCTGTCACCGGCTGTTATGAATTTACCGGCGAACAGGAAGAAAGAGAGATAGAGGCTTTTTTCGAATACCAGTCGTTCCTCATGAAACCCTGGGACGGACCGGCTGCGATCGTCTTCACAGACGGCGACAGCGCCGGCATGCATCTCGACCGGAACGGTCTCAGACCGCTCCGGTATCTCATTACAGAAGACGGCATCATTGTTGCCGGCTCGGAGACGGGTATGGTAGACCTTGAAGGAAGGGCGATAACTGAGAAAGGCAGATTGGGACCGGGAGAGACCGTTTCAATTGATTTAAGACAGGGCAGACTGAGGTTCACCCGCGAGATATTGCGGGAACTGTCGAAAAAGAAACATTACAGGGAATGGGTAGATACATCCCGCATAAAAATCGCACCCGGGGAATTCCTGGTACCTGAATCCTCGCCTGATATTGCGCGGGTACAAATCGCATTCGGCTATACCACTGAAGAGATTCAGACCTCCATAAAAGAAATGGCGCGATCCGGAAAAGAAATGACGTTTTCGATGGGCGACGACACACCTCTGCCGTCCCTGTCCGTAAATCCGCCTTTACTGTTCCGTTATTTCCGGCAGAGGTTTTCACAGGTAACAAACCCGCCGATCGACCATATAAGGGAGAGGATGATGATGTCTTTGAGGATGAACCTCGGATATAAGAAAAATTTCCTTATCGAAACGCCTGAACATGCCCGGAGGCTCACCCTGGACTCGCCGGTTCTTCTCAATGCGCACATAAAGGCTATAGAGGAACAAAACAGCCTGAAGGTCGAAAAGATTCCCGTAACGTTTCCATTGGCCGGCAGGGGATCTCTACTCCGGGAAGCCGTGATAAGGCTTCAGGAAAAGGTGATCGATTCGGTTCGAAAGGGGACAGAGATCATAATCCTCTCCGATGCCGGCATTTCGCGGGAAAAAGCCGCAATCCCGGGTCTGCTTGCCGTCTCCGCATCCTTCAAGGCATTGCAGAGGGAAGGTATTTCGAACAGGGCGAGCATAATCATGGAAACAGGCGAGGCAAGAGACACCCACCACATGGCATGCCTCATAGGGTATAACGCATCAGCAGTGTATCCGTATCTTGCCCTGCAGACGGTTAAAGAGCTGTGCGATAAAGGCGATATTGCTTTGCCCCCCGAAAAAGCAATCGCGAACTACAAAAGGGCATTGGAGGACGGCCTGTTGAAAATAATAGCCAAAATGGGGATATGTACGCTGAATTCATATTACGGCGCACAGCTTTTCGATTCCATATGCCTTAACAGGAACTTTGTTGATGAATATTTCAGAGGGACTCCGGTGTCCGTCGAATCAGACGGACTACCGGAAATCGAACATTCTCTCGTAAAAAGACATGCGTCGGGTTTCAGCTCAGGCGCGGTGAAGATGGAATACGGCGGAAACCTCTCGTACAGAAAGGGAGGAGAAGTGCATGCCTGGTCGCCGGCTTCGGTAACAGCGTTCAAGAATTTCATTAAGGACGCAGCGTATTCCTCCTACAAGGAATTTTCCCGCACAGCAGACAGCTACCCGGTCTTTCTCAGGCATCTTATGGACTACAAAAAAGGAATTCCTGTTCCTTCAGATGAAGTCGAGCCGGCAGAACATATCCTTAAACGTTTTTTTTCAGGAGCGATGTCTGTCGGTTCCCTTTCCCCCGAAGCTCATGAGACCATTGCAGAGGCCTGCAACAGGCTCGGCATCAGGAGCAACAGCGGAGAGGGCGGAGAAGACCCCTTGCGGTACTGGAGCACGAAGAACAGCGCCATCAAGCAGATCGCTTCAGGCAGGTTCGGCGTAACGCCGGCATATCTCGCATCAGCGGCAGAACTTGAAATCAAGATCGCCCAGGGCGCCAAACCCGGGGAAGGAGGGCACCTGCCCTCGGACAAGGTTACCGAATATATAGCTTCTTTAAGGCACTGCAGGCCGGGTATTATTCTGATATCGCCGCCGCCCCACCATGACATTTATTCCATCGAGGACCTCGCTCAGTTGATCCATGACATCAAACAGGCCAACCCGGCTGCAAAAGTGTGCGTCAAGCTCGTCTCCGAGACCGGGGTCGGCACTGTTGCTGCAGGCGTTGCCAAGGCATATGCAGATATCGTGCAGATCTGCGGATGCGAAGGAGGCACGGGCGCGGCTTCGATAAGTTCGATCAAGCAGACGGGCAACTATTGGGAAATAGGTCTTGCCGAGGTCCAGCGCATTTTAATGGAAAATAATCTCCGTGACAGGATACGGGTAAGGGTCGACGGCGGTTTGCGTACCGGCAGGGACATTGTCATCGCAGCCCTGCTCGGCGCAGAAGAGTACGGCTTCGGTACTGCGACAATGATCGCAACAGGCTGTATCATGGCAAGACAGTGTCATCTGAACACCTGTCCCACAGGCATAGCTACACAGGATAAAAAGCTGAGGGGGAGATTCAAAGGCACAGCCGAAAATATCATGGCGTATTTCACCTCCGTCGCCGGGGAAGTAAGGGAAATACTGGCCGGGATGGGGTTCAGGAGTATTGAGGAAATAATCGGGAGAAACGATCTTCTATCCAATACGCATTATGACAGCCCTTCGTCGGCAAAGAGGATGGTCCTTAAAAGTTTCCATGAGAAATATCCGGAAGGTATTACCAGAACGTGTACGAGGGAGAGAAATGACAACCCTTTGCCTTCGATGAATGATATGCTTGTGCGTGACCTCCTCCCTTATATAGAGAAAGCGGAGCCGGTCGAAAAAGAATACCGCATCAGCAACACCGACAGGAGTATACCGGTAAAATTGAATTATCATGTAGCTGTCCGGTACAGGGATAAAGGGCTGCCGCAGGATACCGTCCGGCTGACTTTCAGGGGAACAGCCGGCCAGAGCTTTGGCGCTTTTACCCATAAGGGGATCGCTATCACACTGATCGGCGATGCAAACGACTATGTCGGGAAGGGGATGTTCGGCGGGAGAATCATAATAAGGCCGGCTGACGTCAAAAATTCCCACCTCCGGGTAATCGCGGGGAATACCGTACTTTACGGTGCAATCGGCGGAGAGTTTTACTGCGCAGGCAGGGCCGGCGAAAGGTTTGCTGTAAGGAACAGCGGTGCGACCGCTGTTATCGAAGGCACAGGACACCATCTTTGCGAGTATATGACAACAGGGACTGTGGTCGTGCTGGGTGAAGCAGGCTGCAATGTCGGCGCAGGAATGACAGGCGGTGTTATATATGTCTACGACGAGTATGATGCTCTTTTCAAAAGGCTTAACAGCTCATACGTAACCTCCTTCGGACTTAAAGAAGCTGAGGACATAAAGACTCTGCGGACGCTCGTGAAAAATCATTATGAGAATACCGGGAGTCCGAGGGCTTATGCCATTTTGGACAACTTCGACAGGTCGGTCGGTTATTTTAAAAAGATAGTTCCCTGCGAGTGTGAGGAATAATTTCACGAACCGGGCAGGGAGGCGTCTATCCAGGCTTCCAGTTGCGCCTTCGGCAGCGCCCCCGGGATATCAGCGAGTTTGTTGCCGTTGCTGAAGAGGTAAAACACAGGTGTCGCCCGTATATTAAACCTCGATGCAAGAAAGGATTCTTTATCTACATTCACTCTGACCACTTTCAGGCGGCCTGCCCTTTCACGCGCTATCTCTTCAACGGCAGGCGCGATCGCACGGCAATGGCCGCACCACGGAGCCCAGAATTCGACAAGTACGGCTCCCGGCCATCTGAAAACCTCTGCATCGAAATCGGATGAAGACACATCGACCGGAGTCCTGGAAAATTCCAGCAGCTTCCGGCATTTCCCGCATCTGGGATTTTCTCTCAACCGGTCCGAAGGCAGCCTGTTGACTGCACCGCAATAATGACATCTCAGGAGTACGTTCTTGTCCGCCATATAGTTTCCCTTTGCCAATAAAAACGAACTAAATAGNNGTCTGTCCATAAATTGCTGTTTGCCGAAAAAGTCGTCATTCCCGCGAAGGCGGGAATCCAGTGTTTTCAACGACTTCTGGATCCCCCGGTCATCCGTCTTAAGTATCGACGGACGGAGGATGACAAAATACGACTTTATGGACAGACACTAAATAGAGTCAGTCTATAAAGTCGATATAACGTGCAAAGATATTATATCTGCAGTTGCCACTGAATGCATTATTATCCGGATAATTCCCGCTCCTTCCTTGTGATAAAATTTATGAAATATGCATATTCCCCTGAATAACCGGCCGGCCGATCTGACGATCGGCAATCTCTGGGGCAACATCTGGCAGATGTCGTGGCCGATGTTTCTTATCATGGTCTTCAATTTCTTTGTCGGGCTGGCCGATATCTATGTAGCAGGCTTTATCGGACCTGAGGTGCAGGCTGCAGTCGGATATATCAGCCAGATATATTTTCTCGTCATAATTATTGCAAATGCCATCAGCATAGGGACCCTCGCACTCGTTTCCAGGGCCGTCGGCGCCGGTGACATTGGCAAGGCCCGGGAGACCGCCCGGCAATCCCTTATCTTCAGTATCCTTGTTGCACTGGCATTGACGGCAGCGGGTTTTCTTCTCTCGAATACTATTATCTCCGCTTCAGGGTTCCCTTTGAATATCAGGGATATCTCAGGAAACTTTTTCAGAATATTCATACTGGCGCTCGGACCCAATTATATACTGATAGTATCGAATGCGATATTCCGCGCCGCAGGCGAGCTCACAAAGCCGCTCCTGACCATGTTCTTAGTCAGCGTTGTCAATATCATCGGGAACTTCGCCCTTGTATTCGGTTTTTTTCCTTTTCCCGAAATGGGATACATCGGGATCGCAGTCGCATCAGCGGTTTCTGTAACAATCGGAATGTTTGTTAACCTCCTTTTTTTCATAACGGATATGTGGAAACCGATATACGCAAGACCCTGGAAAATGGCTGCGCATATGATAAAAAAGATCGTAGGCCTCGGCTGGCCCGCTGCTTTGCTTCAGATCGCCTGGAACGCCGGCAGCATCGTCCTGTACGGCATACTCGGCAGACTCGGGGAACGGAGCATCACGGCGCTCGCCTCGATTACGAACGGTCTGAGGATAGAAGCTATCATCTATCTTCCCGCGTTCGCCCTGAATATGGCAGCCGCCGTGCTCGTAGGGCAAAACCTCGGAGCGCAAAACCCTGAAAGGGCCGGGAAGCTGGGATGGAAAATCGCTTTCACGGGTGTTGCCATCATAAGCCTGATCGCCCTTGTCATTTTCATATGGGCACGGGATTTCGCCTCTTTCTTCACCGACGATGCGTCTGTCCTTGAAGAGACAACGCGTTATCTCAGGATAAATATGCTCTCCGAGCCTTTTATGGCATTAGGTGTCGTGCTTGCCGGAGGGCTCCAGGGAGCCGGTGATACAAGGGGGACGATGTGGGTGATTATAATTGCAATGTGGTTTATCCGCCTGCCCCTCGCATATTTCCTTGCTGTTATAATGGATTATGGAGCAACGGGTGTCTGGGTCGCGATGGTTGTTTCCATGAACATCCAGGGCCTGCTCATGACATGGAGATTCTACCGGGGATACTGGAAAAAGATCAGAACGGTATAGAGAAACAGGAGGTTACATAAACCGTGTTGCGGCTTTTTAACTCATTGAACAAAAAGATAGAAACGTTCCGGCCCGCCGATAAGCGTGTGGTCACCGTCTTTACATGCGGTCCGTCTGTCTATCAGAGGGCCCACATCGGCAATTTCAGGACATTCCTGTTTGAAGATGTTCTCGTGCGTTACCTCAAATACTCCGGGTATTCGGCTGTAAGGGGCATGAATCTGACCGATATCGAAGACAAGGCAATAATAGAGGCCGTTAAGAAAAAAATGACTTTAAAAAATCTTTCGGAAAAGAACATAAGGGAGTTTGTCGCTGAAATGCGTTTATTGAGGATGCGGATACCCGACTATCTGCCGAAGGCATCCGGGTCTGTTGATGAGGCTGTAGAGATTATCGGGCAGCTTCTCGAACGTAAAATAGCATACCGGCATAACGGGAATGTCTATTTCGACCCCCTGAAATTCCCGGGATTCGGAAAACTCTACGGTCTCGATATGTCGAAATGGCCTGAAGAGAAAAGACGTTTCCATAAAGATACCTATCCAGGGACACGGTGGAACCTTGGTGATTTTATTCTCTGGCACGGCTATAAGAAAGGAGATAAACACTATTGGGATACCGGCATCGGCAGGGGAAGGCCGGCATGGAATATCCAGGACCCCGGCATGATTGCCAAATTCATAAACGAACCCCTTTCGATTTATTGCGGCGGGGTCGACAACCTTTTCCGTCACCACGACTATACCATGGCGGTGCTGGAATCTGTGAGGCCCTATCCGATGGCAAAGTTCTGGCTTCACTGTGAAAATCTCTGTGTCAACGGCCGGAAGATGTCCAAGAGCAAAGGGAATATCCTGTACACCGATACCCTGCTCGGTCAGGGGTACGATATATCCGAAATAAGGTTTTTCCTGATATACGGGCACTACCGGCAGCAGATTAACTATTCGGACAAAATGATGCGGGCAACAGCCGGCAAATTGAGGGCATTGAAAAGACTTGTCAGGCTTATCAGAAAAAAGTCAGGGCAGAACCATGAAGGCAAGAACCCGGTTATACGGCAATTAAAAAAGACCTTTGTCGGGAATATGGACAATGATGTGAATGCGGGAAAGGCATTTGACGGTTTGTATAAAATGGTATCGAACATTAATATAGATGATCTCAAACCCGGTGAGGCTGCCGGGATTACGGCAGCTCTGAAGGAAATCGACAGAGTTTTCCAGATAATTTTTTGATTGATATTCTCATGGGAGGAATAAATGGCTGATTTCAAAGATGCGGCTTCCTGCTGGAAGGCGATATTATCCGATGTTTCCATGAACAGGAGTTTACTGCCGGTTATCGAAAAGTTCGCAAGAGAGAACATGGAACCGGCAAGAATAGTCTTCGGCACATCGGGATGGAGGGGCGAAACAGGAAGTGATTTCACCTTCAATAATTTGCGGATAGTGACTTCTGCGATTATCGAGATGTTCAAAGGAAACGACCGGCCGGTCATGCAGGCGATCGGTGCTAAGGATTTTAACGAGATAAAAAAGCGCGGCGTTATTGTGGGGCATGACAACCGTTTCCTCGGCCGGGATTTTTCCATGGAAGTCATCGGGCTTCTCCGGGAAGAAGGGATCATGACCTGGTATGCGGGTGAGGCCCCGACCCCCGAGTTTTCAGCAGGCATCGAGATGCTTAACGCCGCATGTTCGATCAATCTCACCCCATCTCACAATCCTGCCAACTATGCGGGATTCAAATTCAACCCTTCGGATGGAGGCCCCGCAGGTACTGAAATCACATCGAAGATCGAAGAAATAGCCAACAGGATGATGAAGGACAGACCCCTGATGCGATCCCTCAGACAGGATTATATGGATAAAACAGATCTGACGGATCTCTATATCAAATTCATTGAAGACAGAAAAACTCTGAATATGGAAAAAGTCCGGGCTTTTATCCGGATGGCGGATTGCTGCATCTGTATCGATAATGTCCACGGTGCAACAAGAGGACGTCTCGAGAGGATCCTCGGCAGCAGCGATAAGATAACATATCTCAGGACGGAAGAAGACCTTCTCTTCGGAGGCATAGCTCCCGAGCCGTCAGAAGAAAACTTGCAGGGAGTCGACCGGGTACTGCGGGGCGGTAATGCCCGTTTCAAGCTGGGAGCCGTTATGGACCCGGACGGCGACCGTATCAGGCATACCGACGGCAGCATGCAGATCCCCATGAACTATTTCGGAGCAATGGCGTTCCATTTCCTCCATGTGCACAAAAAGATATCCGGGGTCGTCGCAAAATCCGTCGGCACGAGCAATCTCGTAAACGCGATAGCCGAGCGGCTGAAAGTCCCCGTGTGGGAGACAAAAGTAGGTTTTAAGAACTTCAGACCTTTCCTGTCGAAAACATCCTGTGAAAAAGCAATAGTCGCGTTCGAGGAATCGGACGGCATTTCCGCATATAATCATACTCTTGAAAAAGATGCCATTTTCGGCCTGCTCCTTGCCATCGAGATGATGGCGGTCACAGGCAAGAACCTCGGCGAATATCTTAAAAACATCATGGATGAATTCGGCTGCTTCTATCCGGACAGGTCCGGCATATCCGTGGACCCGTCGCTTGTAGGTGAACCGTTGATCAAACGGCTCTCGGTTATCAGGCTGCAATATAAAAAAGGGACCGTCGTTCCGATAGATAAAGCCGAGCGGACAGTAAGGAATGTAATCACCGAGGACGGAACAAAATTGGTTTTCGACGACGGCTCGTGGCTCATGATACGTCCTTCGGGCACCGAGCCTAAGGTAAGATTTTATATCGAGGCAAGGACAGTGGAAGGCAAGAAGGCCATATTTGAGCTTGCAGAGAGAATAACCAGGGAAGCCATAGGCTGAAAAGGAGGTTGTTATGCAGGTCTTGATTCTCTATTATTCTAAAGGTGGAAATACCGGTAAGCTGGCAAATGAGATTGCCAAGGGGGTTGAATCAGCGGGCGTAAAAGCGGTTGTAAGGAGCACACGGGAAGTTTCAAAAGATGATTTTCTTGAATCCGCCGGAATCATCGCCGGTTCGCCTGTCTATTTTGGAGTCATGGCAGCAGACCTTAAAAGGGTCTTCGACGAGTATGTCGGCCTGCGGCTGAAGATGGAAAACAAGGTCGGTGCAGCCTTTGCCACAGGAGGCCATCATACCGGCGGCAAGGAAACCACTATTGTTTCGATACTTCAGGTTATGCTCATTTACGGGATGATAATTGTGGGAGACCCTATCAGCGCCTCAGGTCACTACGGAGTTGCATGCGTCGGCGCACCCGATGACAAGGCGGCCTCCGATGCGTTCAAGCTCGGCGCCCGGGTCGCCGAACTCTGCAGGAAATTATTAAGAGTCTCATAATAGCCTGCATTTTCGGCGTCATTGACCCGAAAATAGGTTCTGCAATCCGTCATTCCCGCGCAGGCGGGAATCCAGTTTAAAAACAAAAATGGATACCCGACTAAGGACCCCGGGTATGACGGGCAAACAGAAAGAAAATGTAAATACTATTTCGAGACTGTTAATAAAATAAAAGGCGGCGGGGCGTACCCGCTTGCCTTTTTCCCCATCAGGACTCGCTGCTCCCCGTGATTGAAAAAAGCGGCTCCTGTATCAGCCCGCTGCGGCAGACCGGACATTTCCCCGGTTTTTTCAGCCGGTCCCTCTTCCTGAAAACAAAATTGCATTTTCCGCATACTGACGGAGTAACGAGGAATTTCTGTTCATCCCTGTTAATCGTCTTCCGTATATGCTCAAGGTGACCGAAGACTTCCCTCTCAGAAATCCGGACATCTGTGGATATATCACGCGCGGAGAGCGTCCGGCCTTCAAGCAGGCGAATTATCTGCCGACGAACAGTCTCCTGCCTTTCAGCAGGCACAGGCTCTTGTTTCAACCGCTTCTTCAAATTAAAGCTTGCCTTTCATTGCCTCCAGCTTTCCCGAAACAGATGACAAAAGACGTTTAATTCCCGCTCCCGTTGCCGCAGATACAGGGAAGAAGTCCATATTGTTACGCGTGCAATATTGTTCGAGCCTGTCAAGTTTTTCGCCGTTTCCCGCAATATCAAGTTTTGTGCCCACAACCGATTGCGGCTTCCTTACCAACTCCTGATTGTACAACGCGATTTCCCCGTTTATCTTTTTAAAATTCTCTACCGGATCACCCTGGCCTGTTTCCGATACATCGATGAGGTGGAGAAGCATCGATGTCCTTTCAACATGTCTCAAAAACTGGAAACCGAGGCCAACGCCTCTGTGGGCCCCTTCAATAAGTCCCGGGATGTCGGCAACGACAAAACTCCTGTAGTCTTCAAGTTTCACAACGCCGAGAACCGGCCTGAGTGTCGTGAAGGGGTACTCAGCTATCTTCGGCCGTGCGGATGATATTGCGGATAAAAGGGTGGATTTTCCTGCGTTCGGAAGTCCGATCAATCCGATATCGGCAAGGAGCTTCAGCTCGATTATCAGACTGTGTTCTTCTCCAGGCTCCCCGGGCTGCGCAAACCTCGGCGCCTGTCTGACAGGCGTGGCAAAGTGGGAGTTGCCGAGACCGCCTCTTCCACCCCTGGCGGCGATAACCTCCATCCCGTTGCCGTCGAGGTCTGCAATGACATCTTTTGTATCCGCATCCCTGATAACTGTACCGACAGGGACCGGGATGACAAGGTCTTCGCCGTTCTTGCCGTGCATCTTCTTGCCCATACCGTGCCCGCCTTTCCGGGCCCTGTATTCACGGTGGTAACGCAGGTCGATAAGCGTATTCAATTCATCGGTTGCCCTGAAAATAATATGTCCGCCCCGGCCGCCGTCTCCGCCGTCCGGACCGCCTTTCGGGACATACTTCTCTCTCCTGAAGCTGACACAGCCTCTCCCGCC
>DCVG01000053.1:0-5247 GCA_002328665.1 Nitrospiraceae bacterium UBA2194 | reverse complement strand
GCAACGAAATATTTACATCAACAAAAAAGGCGGACACCGGGTCCGCCTTCCGTTTTCATTAATAAAACGTCTTGCTTACTGTGACACCGGATGAACGCTGATCTGAAGCCTTGTTCTGTCCTTCCGTTCAAAGGTGACTACGCCGTCAACCTTCGCAAAGAGCGTATCATCTGATCCCTTGCCGACATTCACTCCCGGGTGGAATTTCGTACCGCGTTGTCTTACGAGGATGCTGCCCGCACTTACGAGCTGGCCGCCGAACCGCTTGATTCCAAGACGCTTGGACTCGCTATCCCGTCCGTTACGTGAACTCCCGACGCCTTTTTTATGTGCCATGTCTATCCCTCCACAATTATTTCTTTGATTTTCAGAGATGTAAAAGACTGCCTGTGTCCGTTTGTCTTTCTGTAAACCTTCCTCGGTCTCTGCTTGTGAACGATGACTTTGGCCGCCTTTCCGGAACCCTCGATTGCTGCGGTCACCCTGGCTCCGCTCACATAGGGCTTGCCATACAAGCTCCCGTCGTCCTTATTCACCATAAGGACCTTATCGAGACTGACCTCCGAACCGGTTTCCCGGGAAATCTTCTCGACTTTTATTGTCTGACCCGGGAAAACCTTGTACTGTTTCCCTCCGTTTTCGATTATAGCATACATGTCCGACCTCCATTAAGCTTTTAAGCATATCATAAAATTCCGGTAAAAAACAAGCTACTCCTGCTCAACCGTGTCAAGGAACCCTGTCAACAACCCCCTGTCATTTTCGGACATTGTGACAAATTCGATGCCGGTATCGTAACTGACTATACCGGCTCCTTCGAGCTTTTTACAAAAGGCGACTCTCCCGATAATTATTATCGTATTGCCTGCAATAAAAAGCTCTATTTCGTGACGTGCATCGAGGTCCATGGGATATCCGGTTTCGACGAGCATACCGGAGAGGCTTAATTTTTTTACCTCATACCTGCGCGGCAGATCAACTTTGACGTTTCCTGAGTGTGCAATTGCAAAACGTATCCCTCCCAGTCTGCTATCAACTCTCCTGATATTGTTTTCCTCGATGAAACTGAGAAGGGCGTCGGCCTTTTCACTGAGAGTGTCCGTAAACTTGACGCCGGCCCGATATACAGGTACGATTGCATCAGAACCTTCTTTCACCCTGGATAAAAGCATAGCCCAGACTATACGGCCCCGCAGATTCAGAAAGTCTTCTTTATGTCTGATCCTAAAGTTGTACTCCCTGTTAAGTTCAAGCCTCCTTTTCGTCTCTATTGCCGCCCCATCAACGCTGATATTCAGAACCTCGATGTCGGAGGTATAGAGCACATTCCCGTAAACTCCTTCGACAGCATATCTTCTGTGTCTTCTGTTATCGTCCATCTTCAGTGCCGTTTCTTCTATCAGGAGATGCATGCACAGCCGGAGACGAGGCCTTCATCTCAACACAATGCCGGCATAGCCGACAACATTCTCATAATCACCGCTGACATCGGCCGAGGTAGCATATTTTACAAGCCTCGCCGATCTGGATCCGAGAGCCTTTGCAGCAAAAAGCATTGTCGTTGCAGGTAGATAACCGCACATCGAGATCCTCTGCCTTGTTACCGTCTCATAAAGTCCCTCCGGATTAAGGGACAATATCATGTCGATAGCTTTCCTGTCCTGCTGTTTTGCAACGTTTTCGGGTACATAGTGGCTCATATCCGAGCTGGCCGCCACAACCACGGAATAATTGACACTTTTTATTGCTTCTGCAATGCCTTCCCCGACCGTCCTGCATTCATCCACAGAGGCCGAGAGCATGACAATAGGCACGATCTTTGCCTTCTTTGTGAAATGGGAAATAAAAGGAAGCTGCACTTCAAGGGAATGCTCGAACATATGCGCCCGTGCATCCCTGGATACCAGGGGTACGCTCATTGCGATCTTGCAGGCGATCGTTTCATCGATCTGGAACATCCCGGTAGGTATCTCCCATTCTCCCGACTCCATAAGCGATATCCGGGCGCCGAGTCCCGTATGATTTGGTCCGAGCAAAACAAATGTCTCGGGAAAATCTATTGCAGAATACACAGCCCCGGCAACCGGACCTGAATACATCAGTCCCGCATGGGGAGAGACCAGCCCAATAACCCTTTCCTTCTTCGCATTTTTATCGATATACTGCCGGACCTGATCCGAAAGCCTGACTGCATCTCCGTAATAGAATTGTCCGGCGACGGCAGGCCCTCTTTTCAAAAAACCTCCTCATCCACATCCTCATATGTTCTGTCGGTCCTGTTCATAAACCTCGTACAATGAGAGATATATGCCAAATGGACATTAACGCCGGCAGGTCCGTTTCTCTGCTTGGCGATATCTATTTCCGCCTTTCCCTTATTGGCAGGGTTGTCCTTATTATAGATTTCGTCCCTGTAGAGGAAGAGTATAACGTCGGCATCCTGTTCTATGGCCCCGGATTCTCTGAGGTCCGCCAGCATGGGTTTCGGCGGCCTGCGCGATTCAACGCTCCTGTTCAACTGGCTGACCGCTATCACTGGAACGCTTAATTCCTTTGCCAGGGCCTTCAGCGAGCGGGATATATCCGATATCTCCTGTTCGCGCCTCTCAAACGAGCCTTTGCCTCTCATCAGCTGGAGATAATCCACTATAACGAGACTAAGGCCGTGCTCCATTTTCAGGCGTCTTGCCTTTGCCCTGAGTTCAAGAGCGGTGATCCCCGACGAATCGTCTATAAAAATAGGCGCACCCGTAAGCTTACTTGCCGCACTCGTCAATTTATGCCAGTCCTCTTTTTTTATAAATCCTTTTCTGACATCGTTCGCATTCACCATTGCCTCGGCGCAGAGCATCCTGAATGCCAGTTGCTCTTTTGCCATCTCAAGACTGAATATGGCAACAGGCTCTTTCATTTCAAGTCCGACATGCTGCGCAACATTGAGGGCAAATGCGGTCTTGCCCATCGACGGCCTGCCGCCGACGACAATAAGGTCGCCTCTCTGGAAACCCGTCGTATAGTTATCGAGGTCCTTGAAACCCGAGGGAACTCCTGTGATCGTCTCTTTTCTGTCATACAGATGCTCGATCATCTCAAAGCTGCTTTTTATGACATCTTTCAATCTCGAAAAAGAAGCTTTCACCCTCTTGTCCGATATGTCGAAAATCGATTTTTCCGCGTAATCGACAAGGTCTTCCGCATCGAGATTGTCCTCATATACCTTGCTTGCAATCTCGTTTGCAGACCGCAGTAGGCCCCTGACGAGCGCCCTTTCCCTGACGATGTGCGAATGGTATTTTATATTCGCGGCAGTCGGGACCATGTTTACGAGTGATGAAAGGTAGGAAAGCCCGCCGACCGGCTCTAATTCGTCCTTCTTTTTTAGATAATCCGTCAGGGTAATAAGGTCTATAGGCTCATTTCGTTCGAAGAGTTCCGACATGGCACAGAAGATTTTTCTGTGGGATATCTTGTAAAAATCTTCAGGGTCGATAATTTCGAGAGTTTTCGGCAGGGCGTCGTTATCTATGAGGACGGCGCCGAGAATAGACTGCTCAGCCTCCAGGTTCTGAGGGGGCAGTTTATCCAGCTGTACATCGCGATCCTTCATTCCCCGACAATCTGGACGTTAACCTGCGTTGATACATCGGAATGCAGTTTGATATTTACGGCATACGACCCTATCCTTCTTATCGGCTCATCAAGGGAGATCTTCTTCTTATCGATCTCTATACCTGCATTCCTGAGCTGCTCGGCGATGTCCATGCTGGTCACGGAACCGAACAGTTTTCCCTCTTCACCGGCTTTCGCCTTAATGACAATGTCAATACCCGCAATTTTAGTTGCCAGGTCCCGGGCCGACATCATAAGCTTTTTTGCCTTTTCCTGTATCAGCCGTTTTTCATGTTCGAGGGATCTGAGGTTCTTCGTATTCGCCTCCACAGCGAACCCCTGCGGTACCAGATAATTCCTCGCATAACCATCAGTCACATCGATAATCTGGCCCATATTGCCCAGGTTTTTTACGTTTTCCTTAAGAATAACCTTCATTCATAATCTCCTTTTGCAAAATTTTAAAAATTAATGGAATCGACGGATTTACACTAACGCCCTTCACAATCTTCCCTAAAGGCAGAGAAGAGAATTAACTGCAAATATTCTTAAAGCTTTTACCCATCTTTATCCGTAATTATAATATCCGGGAATAAGTTTCCGCAAGACAGAAATCGATTGCATTTAACCCTCTTTTTCATGAAATCTTGAACGGAACAGGGATGAACGTAAGGATAAATATTATCAATGCGAGCCATCCGATGAACTTTCTTTTCCTGTCTAAGGGAACTTCCCAGTAGAGAACAGGAGGATGCCTGAGGCCGAGAACCAGCAATAAAACAGCCCATACAACCCAGCCTTCCCACATTAACAGACCGAGGGAAGCCAGGCAGACAACAAGAAAAACCGACAGACTGAAGTGCTTTTCCCCCAACAGTGCATATGCAATATGGCCGCCGTCAAGCTGGCCGACGGGTATAAGATTGATGGAAGTAACAAAAAGTCCTATCCACCCTGCAAATGCGACGGGATTTAAGAGGATATCGTGGTCTGCCGGTGTAACTCCTAAAATTACTCCGTACAGGAATGAAAACAATACCGAATCCCCCAGACTTAATGCGCCTTTCGTTTGAGAGACCGGAACGACCTCCGACATGTTCAGTCCGACAATAGATGCGGCGACCGAGATGATAAACCCTGCAATAGGGCCTGAAGCTCCTATATCAATAAGCGCTTTCCTGGTAATAATAGGGGATTTCATTTTGATAAATGCCCCGAATGTTCCGATGATATTGATCGGGGCAGGGATAAAGTAAGGCAGGGTTGCCTTCACTCCGTGGTTCTTTGATGCGAAATAATGAGACAGTTCATGGCTCAGCAGGATAATCATTAAAGTCAGTGAAAACGGAAGCCCTTTATAAATCTTCCCGGGTTCTTTCCAGAGGTCGGCGCCTGTCTGAAGCGCTCCGACAAAAAGAGTGGAGAGCAGTGTAAGAATAAAAAGAAGGATATGTAAAAAAGGAAATTTTTTCATCAACTCTTTGATTTTCTATTTTAACCCGAATTATATGAGAATGTTACCGTCTATTCAAAAAAAAGAGGGCCTCCGGAGGAGGCCCTGAAAATGGAGGGGAAAGTTATGCTGTCTTCACTACATAAACGGAACAGGGAGTATGGGTTACCACCTTCGAAGCCACA
>DCVG01000051.1:31349-34655 GCA_002328665.1 Nitrospiraceae bacterium UBA2194 | reverse complement strand
CCACCCTGCGCTTGTAATGCAGGAAGGGCATACAGAAGCGGCAAGCCCTTCTGCAGAGAAATTCACAGGTTGACAATGAAATATGTATTTAGCGCAACCACGCCATCTGAGCTTTATGTCGGGATTCAAGGACGAATAGGGTCAGCTTTGCGGTTTATGCATTTAGCCTGGTTTCGAAAGTGGAAACTTGAACCTGCAGGAAAGAACTCCCGACGGGCGGGATGATAACAGATTAGAGGCAGATTGCACAGGGCATAGTTATGCACGAATCAATAGCCCGAAATCTTCGGTCCCGGCGAGTAAAAAAAACCGGACCGGACCGGGCGAAACAGATCAGCTTTTCTTTTTGGCGATGAGGCTGATGAGCTCGGCGGCATTTTTAGGGGCATAACCGGCGTCGTCGTTATTAAAATACAGGTAAACATCCTTTTTCTGTCTTGCGAAGCGTTTGACGATTTTTGCATCCTCTTTGAGAGATTCAGTGCTGTAGGATGTTGCAGAGCTTCCTTCTTTTCCGTGCCTTCGTATATAAAGAAAATCAGCGGTTACGGGAAGATCGTTTAGAAAGTCCGGATGGTCGGCCATGCATAAGGCGGCGTTGTGCTTTTCGAGGACCTGAAATACCTTTTTATTGATCCACGTCCTGTTCCTGAATTCGAAAGTATTTCTTACAGAATAATATTTCAGCACTTCGAGAAACTCCTTGAGGCGTTCGACATCCAGGCCGAAAGTCGGCGGAAACTGCCAGAGTATCGCCCCCAATTTCTCTTTCAGGACGGATGCCCTCGAAAAAAACGCTTCGAGGGGCTCCTCGCAATCCTTGAGTTTCTTTACATGTGTGATAAATCTGCTTCCCTTCAGGGAAAAAATGAACTCATCGGGAGTGGACAAATACCATTTTGCAAATGCCTCCCGTTCGGGAAGCCGGTAGAAGGTTACATTCAGCTCGACTGTTGAAAAAAGCCTGCTGTAGTATTCAAGCCAGTGATTCCTTGGGATATCTTCGGGGTAGAAATTCCCCCTCCAGTGATCATAAAAAAAACCGGTGCACCCTATTCTTATCTCGGCCATTACGAATAATTATATCATAATAACGACTTGCAGAGTATTTTCATATTGACGCCGGGTTGCAGTTAGAAGCTATTCAGAATTTAATTCACGGTTACCTGCTTACTTTCAGTACCCCTTCGATCTGCGCAATCTTCTGCGTCAACCCCGACAACTGGGTCCTGTCCTTGACATCAAGTATGAAAATAATATGGGCCTTCTTATCTTCGGTTGAAGTCGCCGTTATATTGCTTATATTTACGTTCACGGATGATATGAGAGCGCTGAGGCTCGCGAGAATTCCGGGCTTGTCGACGGTTTCTATAAGAAGCCGCACAGGTGTCGTGGCCTCACCCTCCCGTTTCCACTCGACATCTACCAGCCGCGCATCGTCAACAGCTTGCCTGTCGAGGTTCGGACAGTCCTTGCGATGTATGGTAACTCCCCTTCCTCTTGTCACAAAGCCGATCAAACCGTCACCCGGGATAGGGAAGCAGCATTTGGCCGTATGGTATAACACATTGTCGACTCCTTTGATGGTGATGCCCTTCTGTTCCTTCTGAGGTTTTACGGCTTTTGCAATCGGGACTTCCTCAACCGGCTTTTCGGGCATGAGCTTGTTGACAACCTGATGGGCCGACAATTTGCCATGACCTATGAAGGCAAAGAGGTCTTCCAATGAAGGGACATTGGAAAACTGCAGGACCTTCTGCATTTCTTCCGACTTGAGGGCCGCCTGACCGAGATCATGCTTCCTGAGTTCCCCTTCAAGAAGTTTCTGACCGAGTTCTATGCTCTGCTTCCGCTCTTCTGCTTTTATCCACTGCTTTATCCTGCTCTTGGCGCGCTGGGTGACGACAAATTTGAGCCAGTCCCTGCTCGGTCCCTGAGTCGGCGAAGTGAGAATCTCGACGGTGTCGCCGTTTCTTAGCGCGAATTTCAACGGCACAATCCTTCCGTTTACCTTTGCGCCCACACACCTGTTGCCTACCTGGGAATGGATGCCATAGGCAAAATCCACAGGGGTTGATCCTACAGGCATCTCTTTGATTTCTCCCTTCGGGGTAAAGACATAAATGACCTCAGGGATGACTTCTCCCTTGACGGCTTCCACGAAGTCCTTTGCGTCGCTGAGCTCTCTTTGGGCTATTATCAGTTCCCTCAGCCACGAAATATACCTGTCGCTTTTTTCATCTACTTTCCCTTTTTCCTTATACCGCCAGTGAGAGGCTATACCGTGCTCTGCAATCATGTTCATCTCCGAGGTCCTGATCTGGAATTCAACCCTTTCTCCCTTCGGCCCTATAATGGTTGTGTGCAGGGACTGATACATGTTCGATTTAGGCACGCCGATATAATCCTTGAACCTGCCGGGTACCGGGGACCAGAGGGAATGGATAAGTCCGAGTATCGCATAGCAGTTGGCTTTTGTATCGGTGATAATCCTCAGACCAAGGACGTCATGGACCTGCTCGAAGGTAATCTCCTGTTTCAGCATCTTCTGATAAATACCATAATAATGTTTTATCCTCCATGACACTTTTCCGGGAATACCCTCCTCTTTCAGCTTGCCGGTCACGATCCCGGAGACCTCTTTGAGGTAGGCCTCCTGATCCTCTTTTCTTTTTGCAACCTTCCTTACGAGTTCGTTGTAGAGATCAGGCATAAGAAATTTAAAGCTCAGGTCTTCCAGTTCCGTCCTCAGCCAGCCGATACCGAGCCTGTTTGCTATCGGCGCATAGATTTCAAGTGTTTCTGCAGCGATTCGCTGCTGTTTGTCCTCGGAAAGGTGCTGGAGGGTGCGCATATTATGGAGCCTGTCTGCAAACTTTATCAGTATTACCCTGAGGTCTTCCGACATGGCAAGCAGCATTTTTCTGAAGTTCTCCGCTTGCGCCTCCTCTTTTGTCATGAATTCAATCCTGGAGAGTTTTGTCAATCCTTCGACGAGGAAAGCGATATCTTTGCCGAACAGGTCCCTGATATCTTTTACTGTTGTTTTCGTATCTTCGATCGTATCATGGAGAAGGCCGGCTGCAATGGTGGCGACATCAAGCTTCATATCGGCAAGGATCGATGCAACCGACAAAGGATGTTCGATGTAGGGAGAGCCTTCAATCCGTTTCTGACTGCCATGGGCCTCGGTCGAAAAAAGATGGGCTTTTTTCAGGAGATCAATGTCTGCATCGGGGGTGTAGGAAAGGACTTTCTTTATAAGAATGTCGATGTCTACAAGTTCTTCGTTCATGTCATATTATA
>DCVG01000051.1:26328-31215 GCA_002328665.1 Nitrospiraceae bacterium UBA2194 | reverse complement strand
AGAACCTCAAGCCCTTTTGATCCGAGAAGGGGTTCGGGGTTGCCGGTTCCGAACGGTTCAAGCCTGCTGAACTCCTCTGCCATTTCAAAACCGATATCGGTAAAATCCACGTCAGAGTCTATTTGGAGTGAAGTGAGAATGTCCTTTTCTGAAAGTCTTTCATCTGCAATGCGATTAATGGCCTCCTCAAAGAAGGCCATCCGGCTTGCTTCCAATTCCATGCCTGCAGCCTGCTTATGTCCACCAAATCTCCCGAGGAATTCCCTGCACTCAGTGATGGCCGCATAAAGGTCAAACGCAGGTATGCTCCTGGCCGAGCCTCTGGCAATGCCGTCCTCTATAGAGAATATAAAGGCCGGACGGTTAAAAGCCTCTGCAATCCTTGATGCTACAATGCCGATTATACCTTTATGCCAACCCTCCGATGAGAGTACTATAACGGTCCCTGCTTTTTTCCTGTTCAGCTGAGCAAGGGCCTGCTGATACGCCTCCTCTTCCAGCTTCTGTCTTTCGGAGTTGAGTCTGTCAAGCCAGATCGCAAGGTCTGTTGCCTCATCCCCGGATTCAGTAAGGAGGAGCCGGATGACATCGCCGGCGTCGGAGATTCTGCCTGCTGCGTTGATTCTGGGTATGACGGTGAATAAGAGCAGGCCGGGTTTAATTCCTTTGCCTTCTATTCCGGACACTCTTTTTAAAGCCTGCAGACCGGGCCTTGCTCCGTTGGCAATCAATTTCAGCCCTTCTTTTACAATAAGCCGGTTTTCATTCGTCAGCGGCACAACATCGGCCATAGTGCCCAGGGCCGCAAGGTCCAGCAAATCATGCACTTCAGACTCCGGATCATCAGTATCTGCAGATAAAGCCAGGGCATGCGCGACTTTAAAGGCAATCCCAGCCCCTGAAAGGTCGCAGACAGGAGACTGAAAACCGGAAATTTTGGGATTAATGACAGCAACGGCATCGGGCAATCTGAATTTCCGTAGCCGGGAAGGGGGGAAACCCTGCCGGCAAGAATCTTCTTTTCCCCCTGTCTCCACGTCTCCGCGTCTTTCTGTCCCGCATGCTTCTGCCGGTTCATGGTGGTCGGTTATAATGACATCGACGCCTTCTTTTTTGCATAAAGCACACGTATCGAAAGAGGCTATCCCGCAGTCTACGGTGATTATCAGGGTGGCGCCTGCCTCTTTTGCCTTTTTTACCGATGCAGGATTAAAACCGTAGCCGTGCTCCATCCTGTTCGGAATAAAATAAAGGACATCTATGCCCAGCATCTTTAAAGCCTTCAGGAGTATGGCAGCAGCCGTAATGCCGTCGACGTCATAATCGCCGTGGACGAGCACTTTTTCAGCTTTCAGGGAAGCCTCCCGTATTCTTTCAACAGCGCTCTTCATCCCCTGTATCCCGAACGGGTCCGACAGTTGCGAAATATGCGGGTTCAGATAGGAGGCTATAGCTTCCGGCGTCTTAATGCCTCTATTAACGAGAATTTGTGCCAGGACAGGAGAGATCGCGGCGGTTTTCGACAGATATTTTATGTACTCCGGGTTGGTCCTGTTTACAAGCCAGCGCCTGTTCATCAGACTACCTTGGTTCCTTAAAGCGTAAAGCGTGAAGAGCAACTGATAAAAGCGTTATAAGACAGTTTGTTGTCTTTTTACGCTTCATGAGTCACGACTTGCGCTTTGCCTTACTTCTTCGCAAAAGGCCTCTTGCCGCCCCAGAGCAGGACTATCGGATTTGCGATAAATATTGAAGAGTAGGTTCCTATAATGACACCCATTGTTATGGCCAGGGCGAAATCATGAAGTACTTCGCCGCCCAGGAAAAATAATGCCAGCGACGTGAAGAGAACAGTCAGAGATGTGATAAAGGTTCTGGATAAGACTTCGTTTATACTTGCATTCATGACCGTTTCGACGCTTTCTCTCTGCCTGAGTTTCAGGTTTTCCCGCACCCTGTCGAAAACCACTACCGTATCGGTAAGCGAATAGCCCGCTATTGTAAGAAGGGCGCTTACCAGTATAAGATTGATCTCCTTACCCATGAGAAAGAATACACCGAGCACCGCAAGGACGTCGTGAAAGGTCGCTACGGTCGCAGCGACACCGAACTTGAACTGGAATCTGAACGCGATGTATACCAGTATCCCTACAATTGCGAATAAGACCGCCTTGGCTGCATCCGCTCTCAGCCTTTTGCCGACTTTAGGTCCGACCGCGGTTGTGGAGTCGATCACGTATTTGTTATCGGCAAATTTCCGGGACAGAATTCCTGTAATCTCATCAGCTATCCCGCCGAGTTCCTGCTCGGTTTTTTTGACCCTGATGAGTATCTTGTTTTCAGTCGGCAGATCCTGCAGATCGAAATCCTTCAACCCCCCGCTTTCCAGCGCGACCCTGACTTCCTGCAATGACACAGGCCTTTCGAACTTGAACTGCATTGCGGTTCCTCCCGCAAAATCAATGCCGAGGTTTGCACGGCCGGTTGCTATCTGGACGATGGCAATAAAGCCTATAACAGCGAGTACCGCTGAAAAAACAAAGGCGAAGTTTCTCTTGCCAAGAAAATTGATATTCGTTTTTTTAATAATCTCTATCATCTGTTCTCCTATATGCTCAGCTTCTTCAACTCGCGTCTGCTGTTAATGATGTCGAAGACCGATTTTGTGCCGATAAGCGCGGTAAACAGGTTTATGGCGACGCCGAGACTCAATGCGACTGCAAAACCTTTTATCGGACCTGTTCCGAACTGAAAAAGGACTGCTGCTGTTATCAATGTAGTAACATGTGAGTCGAAGATTGTCCAGAATGCCTTGTCGTATCCTGAGTCGACGGCAGCCCGGGGCGTCTTGCCCGCTCTCAGTTCATCCCGCATCCTCTCGAACATCAGGACATTAGAGTCGACCGCCATGCCGATTGCGAGGATAATTCCGGCAATTCCGGGGAGGGTCAGCGTTGCGTTCAATGATGCCATGGCGCCCAGCAGCAGGAAAATATTCAGAAACAGGGCAAAGTTGGCGATAACCCCGGAGAGCCTGTAATAAAATATCATAAATATGAGGACTGCTATTGTTCCTATGATTCCCGCCCTCTTGCCGGCCTCGATGGAGTCCCTGCCGAGTGAAGGTCCGACAGTCACATTCTGAAGCATCTTCAGCGGCGCCGGGAGTGCTCCGGCCCTCAGCACGATGCTAAGATCCTTTGCCTCATCCAGAGTGAAGTTCCCGGTGATCTGGGCGTCGCCTCCCGATATTTTTTCCTGAATGACAGGGGCTGAATAAACGGTATTGTCGAGGATGATTGCCAGCCTCCTTTTAACGTTTGCCCCGGTTACCTCTTCGAAGAGTTTCGCGCCCGCTGCATTGAATGATATGGAGACATAAGGCTCATTGAACCTCGAGTCGAGGTTCACCTTCGCATCGCTCAAAAGGTCACCGGTGAGGGATGCCTGTTTCTTTATGAGAACAGGTATCTTAATCATCACACCTGTTTCCCTGTTTACCTTCTTCTCAAAAAGTATCTCGGAATCTTCGGGGAGTTTTCCGGAAAACTGCTGAAGGAGATTTTCTTCTTCACCGGCTGCCACGGACATGGGAAGCTCAGCCGCTACCCTGGTTTCATCGTCCACAAGCTTAAATTCAAGCTGGGCGGTTTTCCCGATGAGATCGATGGCCCGCTTCGGGTCTTTGACGCCCGGGAGCTGGATGACAACCTCGTTTTCGCCCTGCCTGTGGATAGTAGGCTCTGAAACTCCGAACTGGTCTATTCTGTTGCGGATTGTTTCGAGGGCCTGGTCGGAAGCGCTGTCCTTTATCCTTGTCGCTTCCTTGGCAGATATCCGGTAGGCCAGCCTGCTGTCTGTTTCAACCGGGGCGAGCGCGGGGTAATTCTCTTCAACCACCTTCCTTGCCTCGGCACTGGAAGGGGTTATAATAATGTCGGGCCCGCTCACAGTTACATCAGCAGATATATTCTTTTTGGCAAGCAGATCTCTTAATTGTGCCGTATATCTCTCGGTTGTTATTTCGACAGCTTTATCTCCTTCGACTTCAAAGACAAGATGCAACCCTCCCTGGAGGTCAAGCCCGAGGACTATACCTTTATCAGGCATGCTGTTTTTCCACCATTCCGGCATATACCGGAATAACGGAGTGTTGGGAAGGAAAAATACGACTGCAAGAACAAATGTGAAAGCTATGAGGAGTAATCGCCAGAGAATCTTCTTCTTCATTCAGCCTCCATGGACGTTAAATACCATATTCGAATCCTGAACATGCTTACTATTAAAACCGGTTATGATTTGATGCTTCGGATTTGTTCAGAGTCCTGTATTCAGATTCCGGAATTTTTATATCAATCTTCATCCGAAGATGCTCTAAGGGTAGCAACATATGCCTTGCCGAGTTTTACCTTGACGTTTTCTCCGATCTTGACGGTTACGGTATTAGTACCGACAGCCTCGATGATTCCGTAAATGCCGCCTGAAGTAACAATCTTATCACCTTTTTTGAGACTCTCAATCATGTTCTTATGCTCTTTAGCCTTTTTCTGCTGAGGCCGTATGAGCAGGAAATAGAAGATCACAAAGATAAGAACAAGCGGGATAAGGCTGCCGAACAGCCCTCCTGCGCCACCCTGCCCAGCCCCTCCCTGCGGTGCCGGTCCCATTGCATGTGCTACATCTATAAGAGTAATAAGCATTTTACACCTCCCCAAATTTTAACTGATAATATACCTATTTTGAATATTTTTTATCAACTCAGGGATACGATTACCCCGACTAATACAATCCCCGCAAAGGTATTCAGCGGATTCAGGAAGTCCTGTCATGACAAGTACAAATTCGATACCAAGACCGAGAAGGACTTTGCAATAATACTGGAAGATG
>DCVG01000051.1:0-26322 GCA_002328665.1 Nitrospiraceae bacterium UBA2194 | reverse complement strand
GCCGAGACAAAGGATGCCATATACCTTATAGAGACAAAAAAAGAGGGGGATATAAAAACCAATGAGGTGCAGGAAAAAGCAGTGGCTGCCCTTGAGTTCTGTAAACACGCAACGGAATTCAATCTGAGCAATGGCAAAAAAAAGCCATGGAAATATGTGCTAATACCGCATAATGCTGTTCTGGCAAATATGAGCTTTGAGCATTTGACAAAGGCATATGAGATTAGAGACTCGCATTGAGCGAATGATTCCCGGAGCATGAGGAAAAGGTTAAACAAACAAAGAGTATCGTGAAATGACTGGATTTTCAGATGAAGGTGTAAGGATAGACATGAGTCTTTGTTAGGGAAAGGGCGGTCGTGCGTCGTTCTCCCCCCTGGGTCACTCGAAGCTTATGAATTTCTTCGGTTCTATTTTTCTTGCTGCTTTTGAAGGAATAATCCCGGCTGCCATGATTGTTAAGAAAAGAACAACGGTTACGGCCGAGAGATACAGAAACGGCATTTCGAAGTGTATTTCCCAGCCGAAGGAGATTTTATTGACGACATGTATCAGGATGGCGCTCATGAGCGGACCGAGGAGGTAACCCAAAACTATTCCCGTTACTCCTATAACCCCTGCCGACAGGAGAAAGGTCTGCCGTATCTGCTTCCAGCTTCCTCCCAGATAGCGTATGATGCTGATCTCTCTTTTCCGTTCGAATACGAGCGCCAGCAGCGTATTGACCACCCCTATCAGCGACACGATAATGGATATCAGTTCGATGGCGTAGGTAATCGCAAAGCTTTTATTGAAGATATCCATCACCTTGTCCCTCAACCCCTGGTTATCGAAGATCTCAAGGGAATATTCCTTTGACAGTTTTTCTCTCACTGCGCGAATGAATAGTCCGATATCCGCATCTTCTTTCAGATAAACGCTGAATTGTGTCGCATCGTCCATGCCCCAATACTTTTTCAGCCATTTCCTGTCGATATATATGAAGCCAGAAGTTGTCGCATAGCTCGAAAATATATCGTTTATTTTGAATCCCACATCACCTTCCGGTGACTGCAGCGTTATCACATCTCCTTTTTTAAGTCCATACCGTATACTCAAATAGTCGGATATGCCTGCTACCGGCTCATCCCCGCCCATTTCTTTAAGAATATTTTCATATTCCCGGTCGATGAACTTCCGGTGCAAGAATTTTCTCTTGATACCCGTGTCGGCAAATCCGGCGGTCACCTTCTTTCCGAAGAAATCGAGCTGCAGCCCCCTGAATTTGTCGATACCTTCAACCCCGGGCAGATTTTTGACGGTATCGATTACTTTTTCCGACACGGGGTAGAAGCAGTAATTTGATTTGCAGGAAGCCGGCTTGATATACACATCTGCCGTTATATTTTTATGTATCCATCCTGTCAGGGAATTCCTCAGAGAAAAGATGATCGTCAGAAACGCAATGATGAGAGCGCTGCTGATTGCGACGCTCATCATTGCAACAGAGAACCGGTAGATACTTCCCCTCATGTCCCCGACGGTGATTTTGCCGACTGCCCTGAAGACCTTTTCGAGAGGTTTTTTCATGAGCTTCATGACAACAGAGAGGTAAAAAGGAGAGATCAGCGTGAACCCTGCAATGATGAGGAGAATACCGGCGAAGGCAAGGACCGGAAATGAAAAAGGCGTGTATTTGTAATCGAGATACGATATCATGACTCCGAACAGGACGCAAAGAAAACCGGCGAGGGAGACAATAAGCTGATATTTTCTGTACCTGCCTTCAAAGGACCCTTCCCTCGAACTCTCATTCGGCCTGATCTTTGATGCTTCATAAGAAGGGACGGCGGAAGCCAGAACTGATATGAAAATACCCAAAAACAGGGCCGTCAGTGCGTCGCTTTTTGTAATGAAATAGTCGGTTACGGCTATGGTACTGTACATTGTCGATATTGTCTTTTCGACTGCAATGACGGAAAAATACGCTGCAAGCTGACCGAAGACGATGCCCAGCAGCGAGCCGATTGCGCCCAGGATAACACCCTGAACAATAAACAGGAGGATTACTGTTTTCTTATCAGTGCCGAGACCTCTCAGAATCCCGATCTCTGTCCTCCTTTTCACGACTGAAATGAATACCGAGTTGTAAAGGAGGAATATTCCGGCAAGTACGGCGATGAGACTGACAAACTGCAGATTATAACGGAAAGACGCTATGAGCGCTTTCTGATTCCTGAAAATCTCTTCTTTTTTTTCGAGCCGGAGATGAGGCGGGAGTATCTCTCTTATCCTGTCAGCGGTCTGTTCGTCCGAGAGAAGATCGATTCTTGTAAGATAGCCCGTTTTGCCGAAATAGTCCTGAAAATTGCCGATGTCCATAATTACGGCATTAGGGAGGAGAGATTGGAAATCGACAGTGTCCACGACTTTCAGAGTGAACTGTTTGTCGTAAATCAGAGCCTTTATGGTATCACCCTTTTTAAGGGCATGCCTGTCGGAAAACTTTTTAGTTATCAGGACGCCGTTGGTTTCCCGGTAGAAATCCTGAATGGCAATCTCTTTAGTATGCCCCGGCCTGAGAAATCGGAACGCCTTCGCAGTATATATACTATGCATGTCGATAGTGTCCTTAACTGCCGGTATATACCCGAACGTTTTTAATACCGGAAGGCTGTTTTCTTCCAGCATGCGTACATCTTTATAGACACGTTCATCGAAGTCGGTACCCGATACGTCAAAGATTTCATAGTTTGCATGGGGATTGATTCCCTTAATGTCGGATTCAAAAGATGCTATTGCCCGGTCCGAAGCAACCTTGACCCCTGTAAACAGTCCTATTCCCAGTGCAATGCCGACTATCGACAGAGAAGTAAAGAATTTCTCTTCTCTCAGATTCCTCAGAATGAGGACTCTGACAAGTTTCAGAAATTTCATTCGGAGAGTATCCCGTCTTTTATCCTGATGATCCTCTGTGCATATTCCGATATGTAAGATTCGTGGGTGACGAGAATGACTGTTTTCCGTGTCTCTTCCGCAAGACCACTGATGAGGTCCATTATTTTTCCTCCTGTCTCACTGTCGAGGCTTCCTGTCGGCTCATCGGCAAGAATTATCCCGGGATCATGGATTAGCGCCCTTGCGATGGCAACGCGCTGCTGTTCACCGCCGGAAAGCTGGTACGGGGCAAGCTCCTCTTTTCCCTGCAGCCCCATGCGGTTTATATATGCGATAACCTTCTCATCATTTTCGGTCCCCTGCAGCAGTAAAGGCATCGATATATTTTCGAAGACCGTGATGTTCGGCAACAGGTTGAAGAATTGGAATATAAAGCCTATCCTGGTTCTTCGATAGAGGGTAAGTTTTTCGTCAGGTAACGAAGAAACGGTTTCTCCATCCACAACGATTTTCCCCTTTTCCGGTCTGTCCATCCCTCCGATAAGGTTCAGCAGAGTCGATTTCCCGGACCCGGAACTCCCCATGATTGAAATAAATTCGCCTCTTTTTACTGCGAGATCGACGCCCCTGAGCACCTTGTGGTCTCCGTAATATTTTTCAACCTTTTCCAGTTTTATCATATCTTCCATCCGTGGCAACCCCCCAAATGCATTACGAGATAAAAAAGAAAGGGCATATGTGCAGAAAAAGCTTTCATATCGCCTCCTTTGTAAGACATAAGCATATAAGTACGCCTTTCATGTTTTCATGAAAACGGGGGATTACACATTTTGCCGGATTGCGATTCTGAAAGCTTTTTCTGTACATATGCCTGAGACCGACTGCATTTTGCATTTTCCATGTTAATACCCCGTCATCTCGACATATGCCCTCCCCTTTGCCGAACCTTCCACGATACAGGTTCCTTCCCAGTAGTGGTTGCCGGTCGAAGAATATGCCAGTATTTCCTGGGCTTCCATCAAAGGGGTAACCCTTAAGACCATATCTTCGGAAGGAATCTTTATTTCCCATCGTGACGGGTATTTCGCTCCCGTCTTCTTCGACCTGTAATAATCTGAGGCGTTCACCGAAAAATCCTCCTTCATCAGATGTCTGTATGTACCGTCCTTCCGGACGAATGTCCCCGATGAAAAACGGTCGACTGAGCCGTCTCTGTTTCTCAGAACGTAAAGCATTATTTCCCGGTTATCATCAAGCTGGATTGCAAACCAGTCCCATCCGGCCTGCTGTTGCCCCAATCCCCGTGATGATATTTCCCTGTCGAACCAGCTTTTGCCTTTTACCCTGAAAACGTTTTCCCCTATAGTTACCTTCCCCTCTGTCTTTAAATTGGTAAGGGAAAAATAAAGGGAGGCTATAAGGGGTGATTCCTCCGATTTCCTTGAATATCCGTTATCGCCGTTTAACACAACAGGTTTTTGCGGCATCAATCGCAGATCGATCGTTTTTTCTCTGTCTGAAGCCTTAAGATAAAATAGTTCTCCCTGACCTTCCAGAACGTTGTCGTCTATCCAGACCCTCAGACAGTCATCTTTTGCGCCTGCAAACCCATATACGCCGGCATCCGCCTTGTCCGAAAAATAAAACCTGTTCCCCTGAACATCTGAAATCGCAAAATGTGTGATGTATATCCTGTTTACCCCGAACCGGGACCGGAATTCTCTTTTCTGTACGTTGACGATAAAAAAGGTGAGTTCATATCCGAACTCCCTTCCGCCTGTATCAAACAGATGCCCCGTAAAATACCACCATTGTACCCTGTAATCTTTTTTGTAATAGAGATCCGCAGGGAACCCGGGGGCTCTGTCTGCGGTAACATCGAGATATTCCCCGCAAAAGGCGAATGAATGAACAAAAAGAAATAATATTACGAAAAGTTTTCTCATCCTGTATTTAGAGTATTTAGAGTCTGTGTATAAAGCAATAAACCCCCTCACCCCTGCCCTCTCCCACCAGGGGAGAGGGAGACACACCCCTTCACCCCTCTTAATAGAGGGGAATTTATCCCTCCCTTGATGGGAGGGATTGGGGAGGGTGTTAAAAAATCGAGTTTATACACAAACACTATTTATTATTATAGAGGACGACGATTCAAGCCGCAAAACTTCAGAGGATAAGCGCGGATTCAAACCCGTACTTACTGAAATATATCGGGAGGCGCTGCCTGAACGTTTTTTTGAGAATTCATGTATGCCTCTATTGCATGTTTTGCAATCGGCGCAGCAGCGGCGCCGCCGTGACCGCCGTGTTCGACAAGCACAGACAAGGCTATACCGGGGTTTTCAGGAGGTGCAAATGCGACAAACCAGGCATGATCTCCAAACTTCTCAGCGGTAGTGCCTTTCCCTGCTGCAACCACCTGGGCTGTGCCTGTCTTCCCGCCGATCTCCGCCATCTCCGATCTGGACGCCCATCCTGTCCCGCCCGGATCGCTGACAACGCCTATAAGGCCGGTTTTTATGATTTTGAGATTTTCGGGGCTTAATTTCAGCCTGGCCTGAATAACCGGCGGGGCATCTTTCAGCAGGGTCGGCTTGTAAAGGATGCCGCCATTCACAACAGTGGATGTCATCACAGCAAGTTGAAGGGGTGTGACGGCGATGTACCCCTGACCGATCGCTGCATGGAAGGTCTCGCCGAGAAACCAGGGAAGTTTCCTGGTTTCCAGCTTCCATTTTGCAGTCGGTATCAGGCCCGTCCGTTCTTTGCCGAGCTCGATCCCGGTCTTTTTTCCCAACCCAAGTCGTGTAGCATAATCATGTATCCTGTCTATGCCGAGACGTTTACCGGTTTCGTAGAAAAAAACATCGCACGATTCTACTATCGACCGATGCAGAGACACCACTCCGTGGCCGTGCTTCTGCCAGCATCCGAAATGCCATTTCCCATAACCGATCCCCCCCCTGCAATCCACTTTTGTGCCGGCTGTAATAACGCCCTCCTCAAGTCCGGCGAGTGCAGTAACAATCTTGAAAATCGAACCAGGCGGATACTGGCTCTGTATGGCCCTGTTAAGCATAGGATTTTTCTTGTCTTTCATCAGGGTGGACCATTCACTGTAACTCATTCCTCCTGTGAAGAGGTTGGGGTCGAATGAGGGTTTACTGACAAGGGCAAGGATTTCGCCGCTATCGGGTTTTAAGGCAACGCTGGCCCCTGCTCTGTCTCCAAAAGCCTTCTCTGTTGCCTCCTGAAGATATATATCGATGCTCAGTGTAATGTCCTGTCCTTTAACAGGCGGCTTTTCCCGGATTAATCTTATTTCTCTGCCGAGTGCATTGACCTCGATAATTCTGTTCCCCGGGATACCCCTCAATGAACTGTCGAAGAGTTTTTCAACGCCCCATTGTCCGACAAACATATAAGGCGGTATTTCCCTGAAAGCCGGGTCTTTTAATTGTGAAGGATTCAACTTACCGAGATACCCTATAAGGTGAGAGCCGACGTCACCGTAAATATATTCTCTGCCGACTTCTGTTTCAATGATGAGACCGGGGAAATCGGATCGCCTTGCTTCTATGTAAGCAATTTCAAAAAACGAGAGCCGCTGTTTTAACTTAACAGGGATAAAAGGACTGAGGTCGGTTTTCCTGATCTTTTCGGATATTTCTTCAGCCGGTATACTGAGGATTTTCGAAAGTGGCACAACATTGCCTTTATCGAACTCGTTCGGGATGATGGATGCGTAAAAATAAGGGGAGTTTTTCACGAGGGGGACGCCGTTTCTGTCGAAGATAATCCCCCTCGGAGCGGGAATACTGATGATCCTCAGCCTGTTGGCCTCCGAGAGTTTTCTGTATTCTTCCCCCTGCAGGATTTGTAATTGCCAGAGCCTCATAACGAGCAGCAGGAAAGCGGCAATTACTATGTAACTTATAACAATGATTTTTCCGTGTCCGTTTTTTCTGTCCATTGTATTCTGGCCGTCGCGGGTCGTTATTTGTCTCCCGGTCTCAGAAACAGACCGAAAGGAGCGTTCATCAACGATTGAATGAATATAACATACAGAGCTGCTCCGACACTTGCCGGCATTCCATCAAAAATGCTCCTCAACATAAAAACAATAATGCCGTCTGCAAAAGTGAAAATTATCATACTGATGACGCCCAAGAGAGGTGTCCATATGAAGAATCTGCTGTAAACGAGGGAAGAGAGATACCCTGCAAGTCCTTTACTTAAGAGGTGAGGCCCCAGAAAAGCCTCTGACAGGCTGTCCTCAACCGTTCCTATAAGAGACCCAAAAAACAATCCTTTGATTTCCCCTTCTCTTATGCCTGCATAAAATGCTAAAACAACTGTAAGGTTTGGGGTGATATCAAAGAGAGAAATGCTCGCCTGAGCAACGAAGGTAAAAAAGACAATAATTGCCCATAGCAGGAACTTCATCCCTTTTTTATAATCACAACGACTTCAAGCTGCGTGTTGTCAACAAAAGGAAGCACCTCGATGTCCTGGAAGATGCCGATATTGCTTTTATCCACTTTTGAGACGTATCCGACAGGGATGCCCGGCGGGAAAAGCAGATCAAGGCCTGATGTTATTACAATGTCACCTTTTTTTACTTCTTCCTCATAGGGGATATATTTCAACCGGCATTTCCTGAAACCTGTGCCGGCTATGACGCCTTCCACCCTGCTTTCCTGAAGCCTCGCAGCCGCCGAGAAACTCATGTCAGTGACAAACAGCAGGTATGAATAAGATCCGGATACACCCGATATCTTTCCCGCCAGCCCCTGATTCGACACCACTGCCATATCTTTTTCTATACCATGGGGAAGACCCTTATCAATGATAAAAGTGTTTGACCACCTGTCGGTACTTCTTGCAATGACATGTGCGCTGGCAACATACCTGTGCTCCTTTTCTTTAAGCGACAGGATGTCTTTGAGTCTTTTGTTTTCGAGCAATACCTCCCGGTATTGCTGCTGCTCCTGGAGCAGTTTTGCAAGCTCTGCTTGCAGCCTCCTGTTTTCCTCTTCCCTGATGAGCATCTTCTGAAAGGGCGATTTGATGGAATCAATGAAAGAATGTTTGAGGTCATGAAACATATTAAATGTATTATTGAGGAATTTAAGCGGGAACCAGTGCTGCCTGTTACTTTGGTAGGTCATCAAACTCAGGGTTATGATGACAAAAAGGAAAAGGAATAGCCACTTCTTAGGCATTACACAGAAAGAGCAACTCTTTTCAGCAGATCAATCTCATCAAGCATTTTACCGACACCGCGTACAACCGCCGTGAGAGGATCCTCCGCCACCAGAACAGGAAGTCCTGTCTCTTCCCGGATAAGCAGGTCGAGTCCCCTGAGAAGGGCGCCGCCACCTGCCAATATAATCCCCTTATCCACAATATCCGAGGCAAGTTCGGGGGGTGTATTCTCGAGGATGACTTTGACTGTATCAAGGATTATGTTAACGGGCTCTGCAAGGGCTTCCTGAATTTCCGCTTCATTGATTGTGAGGGTTTTCGGAATTCCGGAAATGAGATCCCGCCCCTTAACCTCCATTACCCGTTTGTCGCTGCCTTCTGTAGTATAAGCGGACCCGATACGGATCTTGATCTGCTCGGCGGTCATGTCGCCTATCATTAGATTGTATCTTCTCTTGATGAAAGCCATAATCGCCTCATCCATCTTGTCGCCTCCAACCCTGACTGCCTTGCTGTATACAACACCATCAATCGAAATTACCGCGACGTCTGTAGTGCCTCCGCCGATATCCACAATCATGTTGCCTGAGGGCTCACCCACCGGAAGACCAACGCCTACGGCCGCTGCCATGGGTTCTCCTATTAAATAAACCTCCCTTGCTCCCGATACCTGGGCAGCATCCTTTACCGCCCGCTGTTCGACCTGAGTGATACCGGAGGGAACCCCGATGATTACACGTGGAGAAACAAAACTTCTTCTGTTATGCACCTTTGTTATGAAGTATTTCAGCATCTCTCCGGTAGCATCGAAATCCGCGATGACCCCGTCTTTCATCGGCCTGATGGCTATGATGTTGGAAGGAGTTTTTCCAAGCATTCGCTTTGCCTCGGCTCCAACCGCTATGGGTTTTTTGTCGTCTCTTCTTATTACCACTACCGAGGGCTCATTGCAGACAATGCCCTTCCCTTTAACAAAAACGAGAGTATTGGCGGTGCCGAGATCTATAGCAAGATCATTGGAGAACAATCCGAGTAATTTATGAAAAAACATTATGCCTCCTGCTTGAGCTGCGGGCTGTCTATGACGATAGTTCTTGCGATCTCGTCGCCAAGACGCTTTTGTTCCCTGCTTCCCAGTAAAATCAAGAATTCAATTATAGCTGCAATTACAATAAATATCCACCCAAACCACATTACCTTATAGAAGAGATACCCGATGCCTAACGTACTGTTTCTCAAGATAGAGTTTCTGAGAGTACAAGGGGTAAACGTATCCGCCGATACTACTTTAAGCCCGATCAGTTTTTTCCCCAGGCTTCTCCCGTCAAAAAGGCTGTCGCCGATCAAAAGGTAGGCAAATCCGGCAAAAAAACCTGCCTTTGGAATGATCTCTAATGCTGCTACAATGATGATGAAGTCGAGGATTTTGGCGACAGTTCTGACGAGCAAACCTGCCTTCTTAAAGTCCTCAGACATTTACAAATTTTAGCAGAGAGCCGTTAATTTTTCAAGAGAGCTGCAGGCTTATGCAAACGCGTTTTCATCGCTTTCTTGAGTTTGTCCTCTTTTTTATGTTATAAATCCGTAATTTATATTTAAGGCAGAGTTATTTAGACAGCTATAAGTAAGGATACATAATTCTAACACCCTTCCCTTTGTCCCCTCCCATCAAGGGTGAGGTGGAATGTAGTCTTACTTATGTACATTTTAGTAATCGGATAAGGAGCGCCTTGGAACTGGTTCTGGCCACCAGGAATAAAAAGAAGATTGAAGAGATCGCAAGGATTACCTCAGGCATGCCTGTTTCCGTATTGACTCTCGATGATTTCCCCCTGTGTCCTGAAATCGAAGAGGACGGAGCTACTTTTGAAGAAAATGCGGTTAAGAAAGCGCTGGCTGTTGCAAAATATACCGGAAAACCTTCGCTTGCCGATGATTCCGGACTTGAGGTGTATGCCTTACACGGGGCTCCGGGAACATTATCCGCGAGATATTCCGGCGAAAGCGCCGATGACAGGAGAAATGTCGAAAAATTGCTTTTTGAAATGCGTTTACTCAAAGAAGAAGAAAGGAAGGCGCAGTTTGTCTGTTATATAGCATTAGCTTTAAATGAAGCAAGTGTAATTACATTTCATGGGCATGTTGAGGGTACAATCGGAACTGAACCGAAGGGTTTTAACGGGTTTGGATATGATCCGGTATTTTACCCGGAAGGATATGACAGGACATTCGCTGAAATGGGCGCAGAAGAAAAGGATAATATCAGCCATAGGGGGAAAGCTCTCAGAGATTTCCAGCGCTTTCTCAGGGAAAGGATAGATTTATAGCTGGATTACTAATTCAAAGTTGAATGATAAGTAAATCTTATCTATATATCAGAAATATGAATTTGACTTAAAACATGCGGAAGAATATAGTTAAGTGTCCATTTTTTTTAATTAAATTATTAGTTCTGCCGCAGTTAAGATTTTGTAACTAAAAAATTTACTCTGTTTTTATGTATTGTTTTACGGACTGTTTTTTTGTTTTAGTCATTTTTGGGTGAATTTTCTTCAAAAAATACGATTGGGGGTAGAATTATGAGAATTGTGTTGCTTGGCGCACCAGGAGCGGGCAAGGGGACTCAGGCGAAGAAGCTGATCGAAAAATATGGGTTGCCTCAGATTTCAACGGGAGATCTCTTAAGGGCGGCGGTAGCTGCCGGCACTCCCCTCGGCAAAGAAGCAAAGTCTTATATGGATAAAGGTGAGCTTGTTCCTGACAGTGTTGTATTGGGAATGGTTGAAGAGAGACTCGGGCAGGATGATTGTAAAAAAGGATATATTCTTGACGGTTTTCCGAGGAATACCCTTCAGGCAGAGGCTCTCGACAAGATGCTGGCTTCGTTGAACATGCCGTTGACTGCTGCGCTCAGCGTTGACGTGCCTTTCGAAGATCTTATGAAAAGACTTACAGGAAGAAGAACATGCAAGGCATGCGGTCAAATGTACAACATTTATTTTAAGGCGCCGGCCAAAGAAGGTGTTTGTGACAAGTGCAGCGGCGAGTTGTTCCAGAGGGACGACGATAAGGAAGCTACCATCAAGAAAAGGCTCGAAGTATACACTGCTCAGACAGAGCCTTTAATCGGTTATTACAGGAACAAGGGAATACTGAAGACGGTCAGCGGAACCGGCAGCATTGATGAGATATTTAAAAAGGTGACCGAAGCTTTGGGACTTAAATAGGGAATTCAAGCTTTGTCTTGAAAATATAACTTAAGGAGGATACAAATGGCTTTAGTAAATCCGCATGGAAAAGAGAAGAAACTGAAACCCCTATTGCTCGAAGGGGCGGAACTGGAAGGAGAGAAGAAAAAGGCAGCGGGACTGAAGAAGATCAGCATCACTTCCCGCGAGGCAGGTGACCTCATCATGATGGGTATCGGCGGCTTCACTCCGCTTACCGGCTTTATGACCCAGGCAGACTGGAAAGGTGTCTGCGCCGACTTCAAGATGGCCGACGGGACATTCTGGCCGATCCCTATTACTCTGTCCGCATCCAAAGCAGATGCTGACGGCATTAAGGTCGGTGACGAAATCGCTCTCTGGTCCGATGAGTACGAAAAGTTCATGGCGACGATGAAGGTGACTGAGAAATATACCATCGACAGAGATTTTGAATGCAAGCATATCTATACTACGACAGATATGGAGCATCCCGGCGTTAAGATGGTCATGGAGCAGAAAGAGATCAACCTTGCCGGTACCGTTAAGGTCCTGAGCCAGGGAGGTTTCCCGGCAGAGTATCCCGGCCTCTTCCTGACCCCTGCTCAGACCCGCAAGATGTTCGAGGAAAAGGGATGGAACACCGTGGCTGCCCTCCAGCTCAGGAACCCGATGCACCGTTCCCACGAGTACCTTGCCAAGATAGCTATCGAAATCTGCGACGGAGTGCTTATCCATCAGCTCCTCGGCAAGCTCAAACCCGGTGACATCCCTGCGGAAGTCAGGGTTAAAGCAATCGACAAACTTGTCGAACTCTATTTTGTTAAGAATACCTGCATCCAGGCCGGATATCCGCTTGACATGAGGTATGCGGGCCCTCGTGAAGCACTTCTTCATGCAACATTCAGACAGAACTACGGTTGCTATTATATGATTATCGGCCGCGACCACGCCGGTGTCGGCGAATACTATGGCCCGTTTGATGCGCAAAAGATATTTGATCAGATCCCTGCCGGTTCTCTTGAGACCAAGCCGCTGAAGATCGACTGGACGTTCTACTGCAAGAAGTGCGACGGTATGGGCTCGATGAAAACCTGCCCGCACGGCAAGGACGACAGGGTGCTCCTGAGCGGCACAATGCTCAGAAAGATGCTCTCCGAGGGCAAGTCGGTATCATCGCAGTTCAGTCGTCCCGAGGTTGCCACCATCCTTCAGGAGTACTATCAGGGTCTGACCGAGAAGGTCGAGATCAAGCTGCATAAATACGCAGAGGGCGAAAAGAAGTAATTTTCCCGAAATGAATTGAGATAAATGAATTGAGATAAAGGTACCTCATGTTCGGAAAGGGTATCTACATTTAGTAATAGCAGGTGTTTATAAGGGGTCATTATCCTTAGTCAGCCCTGCGTTTTTGAGATATTAGGATAAGAAAGGAAAGGAGGTGGAAGACAGTCGGATTTTCAGTTATGGTTTTTCATCAAGCTTTTACTTATAACAATAAAAGGAGGTGTATTTAAATGCCAAGTTTTGTAATTACTGAAAAGTGTGACGGTTGCAAGGCACAGGACAAGACTGCATGTCAGTATATCTGTCCTCACGATCTGATGGCGCTCGACAGAGAAAAAATGAAGGCTTACAATCAGGAGCCTGAGCAGTGCTGGGAATGCTTTAACTGCGTAAAGATCTGCCCTCAGCAGGCAGTTGAAGTGAGAGGTTATTCAGACTTTGTTCCCCTTGGGTCCAGCACAATCCCGCTGAGAGGTTCTGACTCCATCATGTGGACAATCAAATTCAGGAGCGGCCTGACCAAGAGGTTTAAATTCCCTATCAGGACCACCGTAGAGGGTTCTGTTGATGCGTATGCAGGCAAACCAGAGCCGGATTTTGCAACGATCAAGAAGCCCGGCTTTTTCAATAACCCTGCAAGAACTGAATAATTAAGGAGGTGAATATTAATGGAAAAAGAAACTTGTACATTTTCATATTGTCAGAAGCCGGAAGTTACCGAAGTGGATTGCGATCTGCTCATCATGGGAGGCGGTATGGCCGGCTGCGGAGCAGCTTTTGAGGCATGCCGCTGGGCAAACGCGAAAGGACTGAAAGTAGTCTTGGTTGATAAGGCTGCGACAGACAGAAGCGGTGCAGTTGCAATGGGTTTGTCCGCCATTAACACCTATGTTGGTGAAAACAAGGTTGCTGATTACGTCAAGTATGTCAGGAATGACCTCATGGGCATAATCAGGGAAGACCTTGTTTTCGATCTTGGAAGGCACGTTGATGACTCAGTCCAGCTCTTCGAAGAGTGGGGACTACCGATCTGGAAAAAAGGCGATGACGGGTTCTCAATGGATGGACATCAGGCCAGAGACGCCGGCAAAGCATCGCTGAAGGACGGCGGCACACCGGTAAGAACCGGCAAATGGCAGATCATGATCAATGGTGAGTCCTACAAAGTCGTTGTTGCCGAGGCGGCAAAGAAGGCCCTTGAGACCAACAGGGCTGCAACCGGCATGGCGCAGAACCATTATGAAAGAGTCTTCATTGTGAAGGCTGTAATGGATAAGAATGGCAAAAACGTAGCTGCAGCCATCGGATTCAGCACAAGGGAAAACAAGATCTATTCCTTTAAAGCAAAGGCAATGCTCTGCGCAACTGCCGGAGCAGTGAATTGCTTCAGACCGAGGTCGGTTGGTGAAGGTATGGGAAGAACCTGGTACCCGGTGTTTTGCGCCGGTTCAGGTTATGCATTCGGCATGCAGGCCGGTGCAGAGCTGACCCTGATGGAGAACAGGTTCGTGCCTGCAAGGTTCAAAGACGGTTATGGACCTGTCGGCGCATGGTTCCTCTTCTTCAAGGCAAAAGCAACAGACAGCTATGGTGAAGATTATTGCGCAAATAAAGAGTACTTTGACGATGCAGTCGCCAGATATGGAGACTATGCAAAGAATCTCGGTACCGCCATCAGGAACCATCTAATGATGAGGGCTATGAGGGACGGTAAAGGCCCGATCCTTATGCAGACCCCTGCAGCGCTGGAAATAATTTCCAAGACCATGAAAGAGAAGCTCGGTGAAAAAGAAGGCGCCAAGCAGGTCAAGCACCTTGAAGCAGAGGCATGGGAAGACTTCCTTGACATGGCCATCGGACAGGCATCTCTCTGGGCGGCAAGAAATATTGAGCCGGACAAGGTTGCTTCCGAGATCATGCCGACAGAGCCTTATCTCCTCGGTTCACATGCCGGTTGCGCAGGTTTCTGGGTCAGCGGCCCTGGCGATCTTCCGGGCACACCGGAACACTACACCTGGGGATATAACAGAATGACGACCGTGCCCGGCCTCTTCATGGCGGGTGATGTTGTCGGTGCCTCAGGCCATAAATTCTCCTCAGGTTCCCATGCTGAAGGCAGAATCGCTGCAAAGGCTGCACTCGCATACGTCCTCGACAATGCGGACTACAAACCAGATCCAAAGTTGAGTCTTGATGAGATTGCGGCTGAGCTCTATCTGCCGTTCGAGATCTATGAGAAATACAAAGTCTACACGACCGATCCTATGATTAACCCTAATTACATCGGCCCTAAGGCGCTTCAGGCAAGACTGATGAAGATCTCCGATGAATACTTCGGTGGTTGCTCTACCTGGTATATGACCTCAAAGACCATGCTTGAGGAAGGGCTCAGACAGCTTGATATGCTCAAAGAGGACGCAGGCAAAATGGCAGCAGCCAACCTCCATGAGCTCTTAAGGTGTTTTGAGAACTACCACAGAATTCTGTCGGTCGAGGCACATGCGCGGCACATCCTCTTCAGGGAAGAGTCCAGGTATCCTGGATACTACTACAGGGGTGACTTCAACAAGATTGATGACGCCAACTGGAAATGCTTCACCAATTCCGTGTACCACGCTGATAACAACACCTGGGAGTTTAAGAAAGTACCGTACGTTCAGATGTACCCGTAGTTTTTTGAGAGATGGGGGAGGGTTTAACCTTCCCCCATCTTTTTGACTTTAATAAAGATTTTTGTTGACAAGTGTGCTATAATTTCCCCGTTTATTAGTAGGTTAAAAAAAGGTGGCTATGAGAGCATGACTATCTTTTTATGACTTACTGCCTTAAAGGAGGATGAAAATGGCAGAAAATAAAAAAGTCCTTGTAATTGGAGGCGGTATGAGCGGGCTGACTGCTGCGATTGAAACGGCAGAGGCTGGGCTGGAAGCTTATATCGTGGAGAAGACCCCATATCTTGGAGGGAGAGTTGCGCAGATTAGTAAATATTTCTGGAAACTCTGTCCTCCCAACTGCGGTCTTGAAATACAGTTCAAGAGGATTAAGAACAATCCGCGAATCAGGTATTATACTCTCGCTGAGGTCGAAGACATCAAAGGCGAGGAAGGAAACTTCGATGTTACTGTAAAATTGCACCCAAGATTTGTGAATGACAAGTGCGTCGGCTGTGATGCATGCGCCCAGGCCTGTCCATCCTACCGTGACAATGACTTTAACTTCGGTATGGACAAAACAAAGGCGGCATACCTGCCGTTTGAGCAGGCATTCCCTTTTAAGTACGTTATTGATGAAAGGGCGTGTTCAAAAGACTGCATGAAGCCCTGCCTTGAAGCGTGTAAATACGATGCTATCGACCTCGGAATGAAACCCGAAACAATCAGTCTGAAAGTCGGAGCAGTCGTTCTTGCCACAGGATGGAATCCGTATGACATGAATAAACTTGACATCCTGGGCTCAGGGAAAATGAAGAATGTCATCACAAATATGATGATGGAAAGAATAGCATCGGTTGACGGGCCTACCAAGGGAAAGATTGTTCGTCCTTCAGACGGAAAGGAAGTGAAAAATATCGCCTTTGTGCAGTGCGCGGGATCAAGGGATGAAAACCACCTCCACTACTGCTCTTATGTATGTTGCCTGGCTTCATTGAAACATGCCATGTACGTCAGAGAGCAATACCCTGATTCAAAAGTGCAGATCTTCTATATCGATATCAGAACTCCGGGATTATATGAGCCCAGATTTTACTGGAAAATAAAGGATGATCCGAATGTCATCTTTACGAAGGGCAAGGTTGCAGGGATTACCGAAGACCCCGCAACAAAAGATGTGACTGTGGAAGTTGAAGATATATACGCCGGAGGAAAAATAAAGGCGTCCTTCGATATGGTAGTGCTTGCGACCGGGATGGATGTCTCGACAAAATCTTCAAAGGTCGGAACCGCCATTTCATATACACCCGACGGTCTCGTAGACGATTCGGCGCTCAAGAAGGGAATATACGCTGTGGGAACATTGAAAAGCCCTGCGGATGTTGCAAGGTCAGTTCAGGATGCAACGGGTGCGGCAATCAAGTGCATCCAGAGCGTGAATAGGAGGTAGGGGATGGAAAAGAAATACGGTGTTTATATCTGTAAGGGTTGTGGAATCGGAGAATCCGTTAATATAGAGAAACTTGCAAAATCTGCAAAGTCCGGGACGGTTAAAGAAGAGAATATCAAGACTCACGATATCTTATGCAGTCCCGATGGATTGCAACTGATCAAGAACGACATCAAGAAAGACGGCATTAACACAATAATAATTGCGGCATGTTCCCCCCGTGTTAAATATGAAGAGTTTGATTTTTCCGGTTGTATAACAGAAAGGGTGAATATCCGCGAATTTGTTGCATGGATGCAGCCTCCGAATACTGATGACACCCAGAGTCTGGCGGAAGATTACATTGGCATGGGGGCCATACGGGCACAGAAAGGCGAATTGCCGGAACCCGCAATTCTTGAAAACCTCAGCAAGAACATATTGGTCATCGGAGGCGGCATTACAGGAATGACTGCAGCACTCGATGCGGCAAAAGCCGGATATCAGGTTGTTCTGGTAGAAAAGGAACCGGTGCTGGGCGGTTTTGCCAATAAATTATATAAAAAGATTCCTACGAGAGACTATAAAGAACCTCTCATTGTTGATACGGATATCGGAAAGGTTATTCAGGAAGTCGAAAGTAATCCGGATATCAAAGTATATAAATCCGCAAAGGTCGAAAAAACAGTGGGACAACCCGGTTTATACGATGTGACTATTGCATCCGGCAGCGGTTCCGATACTGTTAAGATCGGTGCGATCGTTGTGGCAACAGGCTGGATTCCTTATGACGCAACAAAGCTCGGCCATCTCGGCTACGGACAATATAAGGATGTGGTGACGAATATCGAATTTGAGCAGATAGCAAAGAAAGGCGCTATTAACCGGCCTTCTGACGGGAAAGAGGCAAAAAAGGTTGCCTTTATCCAGTGTGCAGGTCAAAGAGATCCGAACCATCTCACTTATTGTTCTTCCATGTGTTGCGTAACATCCCTGAAACAGGCGAAGTATGTGAGACAAAGCCAGGATGCATTGGCCATGATTCTCTATAAAGACATTCGAACCCCCGGAAGACTTGAAGCGTTTTATAAAGAGGCCCAGAACGACCCCGGCATAATGCTGACAAAAGGCGAGGTGACGGGTGTTTCCGATGCGGGGAACGGAAATCTCTATGTTATGATGGAAAAATCCCTTTTAGGAGACAAGATTAAAGTTGAGGCAGACCTCGTAGTGCTTGCAACGGGGATGGTGCCGACTACGCGGGGACCGCAGGAATACCTTGACGGGATAACTCTGGCAGCTGCGAAAGGTGATGAGGCTAAAAAGGCCTATTTAGAGTCGACGCCAAAACCTGATTTCATACTGAATCTTGATTACAGACAAGGCCCGGAGCTTCCTTCTCTTGAAGGAGCGGCCGGCTTTGCAGATTCAAACTTTGTCTGTTTCCAGTACGAAACCAGAAGGACAGGCGTATATGCCGCCGGTCCTGTAAGGCAGCCGATGAATATGACTGAAGCGCAGGAAGATGCCGCAGGCGCAGCCTTTAAGGCAATACAGTGTATCGATCATGTGGCAAAAGGTATGGCGGTTCATCCAAGGGCCTGGGATTTGACATTCCCCGATCCCCAGCTTATAAGGTGCACGGCATGCAAGAGATGTACAGAGGAGTGTCCGTTCGGAGCGATCGAAGAGGACGCAAAAGGCATACCTACGTATATGCTCAACAGATGCAGGCGTTGCGGGACATGTATGGGAGCATGCCCTGAAAGAATTGTTTCATTCAAAGATTACAGTGTTGATATGATCGGCTCGATGATAAAGTCTATTGATGTGCCGGAAGAAGAATTCAGGATAATATGTCTGGTCTGCGAAAACGATGCTTATCCTGCTCTCGATACTGTCGGGCTTAACCGCAAGACTATCGACCCGAGTGTTCGTTTTATTCCCATGAGATGCCTTGGAGGGTTAAACCTCGTTTGGCTTGCTGACGGCTTTTCGAAAGGGATAGACGGGTTCCTTCTCCTTGGATGTAAGTTTGGAGAGAACTATCAGTGTCATTTTATCAAGGGCAGTGAACTTGCAAACACGCGTTTCAGCAAGGTCGGTGAGACCCTGGACAGGCTCCAACTCGAGGCGGACAGGGTCAACATGATGCAGGTGGCCATTTCGGAATACGATAAACTGCCTGAAATGATTAACGCCTTTGTCGAAAAAGTCAAAGAAATAGGGCATAATCCGTTCAAGGAAATATAGAACAGGATTGTCTACGACCTATAAGCAATAGGGAGGATATATATGGAACAAGAGAAAGCAGAAGCTCCGGAAACCAAGGTGGCAAAAGCAGCACCCGAACCCCTTAAGGATGATTCCATTATCGCATCACCTGATCTGGCATTCGTTAATGAGATCATCAAAGGGGGAGGAGAATCAGTCAAGAAATGTTACCAGTGTGCGACATGCTCAGTGGTCTGCAACCTGACCCCACCTGACAATCCGTTCCCCAGAAAAGAAATGATTTACGCACAATGGGGCATGAAGGACAAGCTGTTCGGAAACCCCGACATCTGGCTTTGCCATCAGTGCAGCGACTGCACCGCATACTGTCCAAGGGGAGCAAAACCCGGGGAAGTCCTCAATGCAGTCCGAAAGCTGTCTATCGAAAAATATTCCGTACCGGCATTTATGGGAAAACTGGTGGGGAACCCGGGGGCGCTTGTTCTTCTGCTTGCCGTGCCCGCCGTGATCTTTCTGATTATCCTTGCAGGTCTCGGCCATCTGAATCTCGAATCTATCAGGAATGACGCAGGAAAGATCGCTTACTCATCCCTGATTAAGTCGTATTACATCGACGGTGTTTTTGTCCCGATTTTCATGTTTGCCGTCGTTTCTCTGGCCATAGGTGTTTCGCGGTACTGGAAAGACATGATAAAGACAGCCGGTGTCAAACCAAAGGGCAGCATAACAAGTGCCATAACTGCAACCATCGGTGATATACTGTCACACAAACGGTTCGAGCTGTGCAATGTGGCTAAAGACAGGAAAATGGCCCATATGCTCGTCTTGTTCAGTTTTATCGGACTTGCTATAACTACTGCATGGGCAGTCACATATTTGTACGGATACGAAATAATGCATGCAATGGGAAAAACACCTTACCCCTGGCTGCTTGGGCCATCCCCATATCCGTTATCCGATCCTGTCAAATGGCTTGCAAACGCGAGTGCTATAGCGCTACTGGTGGGTATTGTCATGGTTATTATGAACAGAAAGAAAAACGAGGAAAAAGCCGGAAAAGGCGGTTACTATGACTGGCTTTTTATCTATATTGTTTTTGCCGTAATGGCCACAGGCATACTCTCGGAACTAGTGAGACTGGCGGATTTGGCGCTTCCGGCTTATATAATATACTTTTCGCATCTTGTGGTTGTCTTTTTCCTGTTTGCATATGCCCCTTTCTCTAAAATGGCGCATATGCTATACAGGGCAACGGCAATGGTCTATGCAAAAGCTACCGAAAGGGACATCGAGGTTAAATAGATTACTGTTTGCAGGATAATCGAAAGAAGGAGGGGGGTGGAAAGTAAAGAGATAAGTGAATTTTTTGAGTTTTCACTTATGGTGTGTTATGCAAGTTTAAAAAAGGAGGGATAAATGAGTCCAATCATTTTATTCAGTTTAATCTGCGGTGTAGTAGGCGTTTTATATGCTCTGACGACTGCGGCATGGGTATCTAAGCAGGATCCAGGCAGTGCACGTATGCAGGAGATATCAGGCGCTGTAGCGGAAGGCGCTGCTGCATTTCTTGCCCGTGAGTATAAGACGGTTGCAGTGGTAGGCGTTGTAATTACCGGATTATTATTTTTTCTGGGTACATGGACGGCAATCGGTTTTGTGATCGGGGCATGCGGTTCCGCGCTGGCCGGTTATATAGGCATGATGGTTACGGTCCGGTCCAATGTCCGCACTGCACAAGCCGCGTACAAAGGCCTTGATGCAGCATTGAATGTTGCATTCAAAGGCGGCTCGGTTACCGGTATCATGGTAGTCGGACTGGGCATTATCGGCTTAGCGGGGTATTATTTTATCGCAAAGTCCGCAGCAGGTGAAGATACATTCCATGCCCTTGTAGGACTCGGATTCGGATGCTCTCTCATGAGCGTTTTTGCCCGTATCGCCGGCGGTATTTATACAAAGGCAGCGGACGTCGGCGCTGACCTTGTCGGCAAAGTCGAGGCAGGAATTCCCGAGGACGACCCGAGAAACCCTGCAGTTATTGCCGATAACGTTGGTGACAACGTCGGTGACTGCGCGGGAATGGCAGCGGACCTCTATGAGACCTATACTGTTACCCTCGTGGCTGCAATGCTTCTTGCCAAGACAGCCTTTGGAGCGGAAAGCTCATGGGTTGAGTTCCCATTGCTTATAGGTGGCATCTCAATCATAGCTTCCGTTATCGGAACATATTTCGTAAAACTCGGCAAAAGCAAGTATATTATGGGCGCATTATATAAAGGGCTGGCGGTATCGGGTATTCTTGCTGCGATAGCCTTCTATTTTGTAGCAGGATGGTTCCTGGGACAGCCTGGTGCTCTTGATTCAGCAGGCAATCTGCCTTTTACCCAGTTGGGAGTCTTTACAACAGCCCTGATAGGTCTTCTGCTGACAGGTCTGATCGTTATGATTACCGAGTATTTTACCTCCACCAGTTATGCTCCTGTTAAGCATATTGCACAAGCAAGCCTTACCGGCCATGGAACAAATGTTATCGCCGGACTTGCAGTCAGTATGAAAGCAACAGGCGCGCCTGTTTTAGTAATCTGCGGAGCAATCATCTGGGCGTTTTACATAGGCGCCGGAGGATTTGTCAACCTTACTCCGGAACAGTCGGTCGCAGGACTTTTTGCCATTGCCTTGTCAGCCGTTTCGATGCTTTCCATGACCGGTATTATTGTGGCCATTGACTCATACGGCCCGATTACCGACAACGCAGGCGGTATTGCAGAAATGGCAGAACTTCCGAAAGAGATCCGCGAGATAACAGATCCCCTCGACGCAGTCGGAAACACAACAAAGGCTGTTACCAAGGGTTATGCTATCGGATCAGCAGGTCTTGCTGCGCTGGTTCTTTTTGCAGAGTATTCGAGATCTTTTGGTACGGAGTTATTTTTTGACCTTTCCAATCCGTTGGTACTCGTCGGACTCTTCATCGGCGGACTCCTTCCCTACTATTTTGGGTCTCTCCTGATGGAGGCGGTCGGAAAAGCCGCCGGCAGTATTGTTGAAGAGGTCAGGAGGCAGTTCAGGGAAATACCGGGTATTATGGAAGGGACGGGAAAACCGGAATACGGAAAGTGCGTTGATATCGTTACGAAAGGCGCCATCAAACAGATGATGGTTCCCGCTCTTATCCCTGTTGTTACTCCGATAGTTGTCGGGCTTCTTTTAGGCAGGGAGGCACTCGGAGGAGTCCTGATCGGCAGTATCGTCACAGGACTGTTCCAGGCTATCGCAATGACCAGCGGCGGTGGCGCATGGGATAACGCCAAGAAATCCTTTGAAGAGGGTGTTACTGACAGCAAAGGCGTCATGCACAAGAAGGGGAGCGACGGACATAAGGCCGCTGTAACAGGCGACACAGTCGGCGACCCTTATAAGGATACCGCAGGCCCGGCGATTAACCCTATGATCAAGGTTATCAACATCGTGGCGCTGCTTATCGTTCCTTTGATTTAGTTATCCGATAATTTCAAAAGGCCGGCAGAGATTTCTGTCGGCCTTTTTTATTATTATAGTAAAGGGAAGCAGACTTCAAAGAGGTAATTATCCGGTCCGGGAAAGTTTATTCTTCTTTCTCCTAACCGGTTTCTTGCGGGGTGCTTCTTAAATTATGACTGAAAGGATTGAATTAACATGCCGCTACCAAGTATGAAAGATGTTCAACCGACCAAACTGAGCCTGAATGCGAAATTCAAGTTCAGGTGCCACAAGGATGTAAAGTGCTTTACGAAGTGCTGCAAAAATATCAACATACTGCTCACCCCATACGACATCGTGAGGATGAAGAAAAGGCTCGGGATCTCCTCGGAGGAATTTCTCGATAAATACACCCGCATGGAGCTTGACGAGAAGTCTTCACATCCCCTCGTGCGCCTTAAGATGCTGGATGACGACGAAAAAAGGTGTCCCTTTGTAACTCCCGAAGGATGTACGATCTACACGGACCGCCCGGCCAACTGCCGCTACTATCCTATCGGTCAGGGTGTAATGAGAAAGGGCACGAATGACGAGCCGGTCAATGAAGAGTTCTATTTTTTTATAAGAGAGCCTCACTGCCTCGGTTATCAGGAAGACACCGGCTGGACGATTCAGTCTTGGAAAGACGATCAGGAGGCAAGCTATTACGACGGGATGAACAAGGAATGGAAGGAGATTCAGTTGCGGAGGCACCCTTTCGGCGAGAGTCTCGATTCCAATAAACAGGCCCAGATATATACTGCCAGTTATGATATGGACAGGTTCCGGAGATTTGTGCTCGAAAGCAGGTTCCTTGAGGTTTTCGATATCGATCCCCAAGAGGTCGGGAAGATAAAGACCGACGATGTTGCGCTGATGAAGTTAGGGTTCAAATATATAAAATATCTTCTGATGCTCGAACAGACATTGAAAGTGAGAAAAGAGCATATCAAGAAAAAATGAACGTCTCTATATTATGTGGTAGGAGGGGTATATGTCTGATATAAAAAAGATGTACCGAACGATCATGTCCGACCATTTCCCTGATGATATGACGATCAAGTTCGGTGACCAGACATTAATATACAGGAAGAGGACATGGAAGTTATACGATGAAAAAACAGGCGAGCTGATCGAAAAGGGGCTGCGTTACGGAGAAAACCCCGAACAGGAGGCAGCCCTGTACGAGTTGGTAAACGGTAATCTCGCGCTTGGAGACTGCCGGTTCATACAACCTGGAAACGGGCTCGTAAGCAGGATTCCCGAAGCCGACATGATCCAGGCCGGAAAGCATCCGGGCAAGACAAATCTGACCGACCTCGACAACGCGCTGAATATTATAAAATTTCTCATGGACAGGCCTGCTGCGGCTATTTTAAAACATAACAACCCCTGCGGCGTTGCATACGGAAAAACGCTGGCTGATGCTTACGAGAGGGCCAATATGGCGGATCGCATCGCGGCCTTCGGCGGATGTCTTGTCGTAAACAGGACGATGGATAAAGATACGGCGGAAATAGTCGGCGGGAACTATCTCGAAGTCGTTGCCGCTCCGGAGTTTGAAGAGGGAACGGTCGCCATCCTGGCAAAGAGGAAAAATCTGAGGATCATCAGGGTAAGCAGGATTAATGAACTGGAAAAGTACAGAGACTTCCGTTTTGTCGATTTTAAATCGCTGATTGACGGCGGCGTTATTGTCCAGCAGTCTGCTATAAATAAGATTAAAACAGGGGACGATTTCCTGCCGGCCAGGACTTCATATCAGGGAAAGGAATACGCCGTCGAGAGGCAGCCCTCCGAGAGGGAATATGCCGATATGCTCTTCGGCTGGAACGTGGAACAGGGCATAACCTCGAACTCCGTCATCTATGTGAAAGATGGAGTGACCGTAGGCATAGGGACGGGCGAGCAGGACAGGGTGGGAGTTGCGGAGATTGCCGTCCATAAAGCGTATACCAAGTATGCCGATGCGCTCTGCTTCAGAAAATACGGTATTCCTTACAAAACGTTCGAACTTGATGCGAAGCACGGTAAAAGGAGCAGAGACGCCCTCCTGGAGATAGACGAAGAAACGACGAAGGAAAAAGGCGGGTTGATCGGTTCTGTTATGATATCCGATGCCTTTTTCCCCTTCAGGGACGGCGTTGACGCCGGTATTAAAGAAGGGGTTACCGCAATTGTTCATCCCGGAGGATCAGACAGAGATTTCGAATCAATAATTGCATGCAACGAAGCAAATCCTCAAGTCACGATGGTCTTTACAGGACAGCGGGCGTTTAAACACTGATAAGGTAAAAACTCAGAATAAAAAGAGCCATTTTGGGGTCGACTTCCCAAAGTCATTCTTTAGGCCTGCAATCTTGTTGCTCTTCGCCTTCAGAACGACCCTGAACCCCTCAATGACTCCAGAATCTTTAATGCGATACCAGATACGGGAGACCATGAGCTCTTTTGTCTAAGTGGGTGCTTCGGTTGATGCTTTAGGCTTCCTCCTCGCTGCTGGAGGCCTGCTCACCGCATCCAACTCCCGCTCCCTTACCCAACTGCTTGATCCTCAGGTTAACTCCCGTCCTGGGTCTCGCAATCCCTTTTCTTAACTTTAATATTACTCTTTTTTGGGGATATTTCAAGAGCTGAATATAACAGTTAAGTAATTCAAAACAGGTGAATTATAGTAGTCTGGTTTTTTTATTTAATGTTTCTTTTTAAAAACACAAATTATTACTGATTTGAAGGGTTTATTGCGATTCTGAAAGGTTTTTCCGTACTTATGCCTGATACCGACTGCATTTTCCGGGTGTGCGTCGATGATAGTATGGAAATTTTCGCATATCCCTATTGACATTAATTTTATTTTCAGGTTAATATTTATAGTTTTGTGAAGTTTCCTGAGTGGTATTAAGGCCTCGCCTGTTTTACCAATCCATTTAAGGATTAGAGATAAGGAAACTGCGTAGACAATAAACGTGGAAGGGAAAGTTTTGCATTTTCAGGATCGATTTTTGGAATAGAAAGGAGGGATCAGGATGGCAGAGAAAAAGTCAAAAACCGATGTCGGAGCAAGGGCGGAGGCAAAAAGCAGGATACAGCGTTGCAGCATCTGCGGCAATAAAGTAGAGGTTGTCCTGTCCGTTTCCCCTACAGGGAAAAAGAGACTGAGACGCGCATGCTGCGAAAGCTAAATCACACTGTCTCCTGCGGCAACGTTTAAACGCATTGCCGCAGGAGACACTTGCCGATGCATCGTTCAACATATCCCGCCGTTAAACTGTCTTGTTCTTACAGCATGTACCTTTTCCATCTTTTATCGCATATAATTTAGACAGTATTCAAAAGGAGGTATTGCCATGGTGCCCGAAGATATTGCAGGACTGAGAAGACTCTATTTGGGATTCATCGCTTCAAGAGTTGTGCTTACGGCCAACAATCTGGGTGTCTTTGACTGCCTGACAAAATGGGCGACAGCGGCCGGTGCGGCAAGGAGGCTGAAAGCCGATCAACGTGCAATGGAGATACTGCTCGACGCCCTTACCGGGATAGGGCTGATAAACAAAAACGGGGACGGGGAATACCGCAATACTGTGTTAAGCAACCGATATCTTGTCAAAGGTGCGCGCCTCTACCAGGGAGATATTGTGAGGCACGCATCAACGATGTGGCAGAACTTTTCTGCGCTGGATGAAGTGGTTAGTACCGGAAAGCCTGCCCGGCGCGGCAGCGACCGCGAATCATTTATTATGGGCATGCATAACCTGTCGGTGCTGCGAACGGAAGGCCTTATAGGGGCAATCGGAATCAAGGGTGTAAAAACAATGATAGATCTTGGAGGCGGTCCCGGCACGAATGCCATGGCAATGGCTAAACGAGGCGTAAAGGCAACCATATTCGACCTGCCTGCAACGATTGTAATAGCCAGGAAGGTTGCTCGCCG
>DCVG01000052.1:2210-5766 GCA_002328665.1 Nitrospiraceae bacterium UBA2194 | reverse complement strand
GCATCCTTTGTCGTAGTATAGATGCTGATGCCCGGAGATGACAGGTCCACGTTATTGCCGGTATTAGTAAAAGATGTCACCGCATCATTTGAATCAGTGGCGGTTACTGTAAGGACATAGGGATTATCACCGCTGGAAATAAAGGTCTTATTATTTCCTGCAGCTACCGTGACAACTCCACCTTTGTCCTGAAAATATTTGGCAGCGCTTGCCACAGTCGAACTCTCGCTCATCTGATAGCTTATGTTGGCAACGCTTGCTCCATGGTCGGCAGCCCATATCAGACCACTGGCGGCAGCGGAATATGCGGCATAACCGTTTGTGTCACTGATTCTGACAGGCATAATCATACTATCCCAGGCAACTGATGCTACACCATTGCCATTATTGCCGGCAGCAGCAGCGGTTCCCGCGACTGCCGTTCCATGCCCACCTACATCCCGTGTATCCGCATTATTATTGTAAATGTTCCACCCCGGAACTATCTTTGATGCAAGGTCCGGATGCGTATCTTCAACGCCTGTGTCGAGAATCGCGATAATTACTACGTTGCTTCCGGTAGTGTAGTTCCAGGCACCGGATGAATTGATCTTCCGCAGGTGCCACTGGTTTACATACCAGGGATCATTGGGAATAACTTCAGCAGGGGGCACAATGTAATCGAATTCGGCAAATTCAACCTGCTGCCTGCTGCGGAATGCATGCAGAAAAGCCGCTTTGTTGGCCTTCTCCGGAAGTTCAAGAATAAGGACGTCGATATTTGGTATCCTGCCTTTAAATTTTGCCCCTGTTTCAGAAATAATTAAATCGATATTATCCTGTGAAAAATTCGGCCTGAACTTTGCAAGAATACGGGCCGGGGCATGAGCCTGGATGCCCTGCATTGTGATATCCGCATCAGGATGCCCCTCGTTTATCCATGCCCATACAGAAATTATTCCAAAGACTGAAATTGCTGTCAGGAATACAAATGAAATGACGAGCCCCTTTGCTGCAGACCGGCTGGTGTACATCATCCACCTCCTTTTTTCTCCTGTTGCCAAAAAAAACAGGTCACCGAAGAAGGAGGTGGACTCTGTTTCTTCGGCAACCCGGCTATCCCGAACATTTGTAATAGGATCCGTGGCTTTGTGTCTCCCGGTTACCCGGGGTTTACCTTTTCGGAAACATGCTTGCTTGGATCAGGATATCGCGGAGGAAAAAGGATTGCTGTGATGCAGGTCACAAAGCGCTTTTGTCCGATATTGTAACGGCCGTATTTATTCCTGGCATTGCTGCCCGTCCTGTTTTGGATATGCTTCCCGAACATGATATAATACAGATGGAAAGGCCTGTTAAATCATGGTTTTCTGTCAGGATTAAATGGAGTCGGCATGACAACATATAATATCCCGTTTCTTGCTAATTTTTCTCAGGAGGATCAGCCAACCTTAAGAAAATTCATTCTTGAAAGACGATTTGCCAAAAACCAGGTTATTTTATATGAGGAAGATACTCCCCATTATATGTACATTGTATATTCAGGCAAAGTAAAGGTGGTTCAGGTGAGCGATGAGGGGAAGGAACACATTGTGGCTATACACAAGGCCGGAGAATTTTTTGGCGAAATGGCATTGCTTGACGGAAAAACCGCACCGGCGACAATAGTGGCAATGGAAGACTCAGCGATTGGATTGATAACAAGGGACAATTTTGAAAAGTACCTGCTGAAGAATCATAAAGTGCTTCAGGAGATAATCTCCATGCTCTGTTTTCGGTTGAGAGATGCATGGCTCATGCTGAAAATATTGAGCTTCGCTGATGCAGAGAAAAGGGTGAGGGCTGTCCTCAAACATGTCAGTACTCATCATGGACTGAAGGATAACAGGGGAATAATAATCACTTTTAAACTTACCCACAAGGATATTGCCGATTATGCATCTCTGTCGAGAGAAACCGTAACCCGTTTTCTGGACAAGTTTGCAAAAGACGGAGAGATTGAATACGTTGAGAATAAAAAATATCTCCTCCTTAAACCGCGGTTTTTAGAAAAAATGTTTTCCATATAAATTGATTGATGATGTTTTTTTTGCCTTCTCACCTGATATCCTTTGCGGCTGATGGCGTCCATCTTACCAGCCATCGCTCTGATATAATTTGACTGAAGGGTCAAATACAATATTGTTTAAGGGAGGGAATGTTGAGACAGAATATTCCGGTGATTTTTATCGCTGTATTACTTTGGTGGTTCATACATGCCTGCGCGACGTCCGAAAAGATCGCCGGTACATATGGCGCAAAGCTTCCTTCTGCATCGGGCCCCGGACGGGTAATACATTTGAAACTGACCGATGACAGGCGCGCTGAAATAAGCACAGACTATCCTGACAGGAAGCCTGTTATCGTTGAAACCGGGAAATGGGAATCCGGAAAGGACGGAAAGGTGGCTGTAACTTTGACCGAAAAAGAGGGCATGTCGTACGATAACCCCGGCGTCATCGCTTTTCATTTCCAGGGAGACTTGCTGACGGCCGCAGAATACGACCGGAAGGCGTGGGGGTATGCGGGTCTTGTTTTGCAGAAACAGCCTGATATTACCGGCAAAGTCTGGCATCTGATGGAAATCCGGTATACGAACGATACGGCTGTGAAGCCCGGCGACCCCGCAAAATATAGCCTGGAGTTATTTGATAACGGTGCAGTGTATTTACAGGCGGACTGCAATAAGGGCACGGGTACGTTCGAGCTGGTGGGAAACAGTCTTGCGTTGCGTCTCGGTTTTACCCGCTCTATGTGCCTGCCCGGATCCATTTCCGACCGGTACATGAAAGCGCTGGAGGAGGCTGTATCATGCGTGGTCCGGGACGGGTGTCTATACATCTCAACGGCAGCGGACAGCGGAGTCATGCAATTCACCCCGCTGCGGTGACAGGCATGCCTTTTTCAAAGCAGCAGGCGGAATTCACTACATGACCTTTTTAAAATACCTGAATTCCAATCCCGGCAGACCTGTTTCTAATGTATCGCGGTTTATTTGTCGAATATCCGGCGCCCGTAGTGCTTTGCGAGGGGCTCTATTATCTCCCCTCCCTTGACAGTGAACTATCGTTCACCTTATAATGAAGTCATGACAGGAGGCACCAGGGAAGACAGGCTGCGGTCGAGGGTGAAGGAAATAACCCGCTTCTACCGTCAAAAAGGCAGGATGCCGAGTTTCTCGGAGATCGGGGAGGCGGTAGGTCTGCGCTCAAAGAACGCGGTCTTCAAACTCATTAATACGCTTGAGCGCCATAATGTTCTTCAGAGGGACGCAAAAGGAAGGCTGATACCGGGGTCAATGGCTTCCGCCCTGAAGATGCTCGGTACAGTGGAAGCCGGATTTCCAAGTCCTGCTGAAGAAGAGCTGGCAGACACCCTGTCGCTGGACGAACTCCTCATAGAAAACCCCGAGGCCACCTTTCTTCTCAGGGTATCCGGAGATTCCATGTCTGAAGCCGGCATACTCCCCGGAGATATGGTGCTCGTTGACAAAGGGCAGGCGGCCAAAAGCGGGGATATCGTCATCGCAGAGGTCGAC
>DCVG01000052.1:0-2106 GCA_002328665.1 Nitrospiraceae bacterium UBA2194 | reverse complement strand
TTAACCATTCATTCCTGGCCGAGGGCAATAGTCCATCTGGATGCCGATGCCTTTTTTGCATCCTGCGAGCAGGCTGTCCACCCGGAACTCAGGGGAAAGCCCGTAATAACCGGAAAGGAGCGCGGGATTGTTGCTGCTGCAAGCTATGAGGCAAAGGCAAGGGGGGTAACAAGGGCGATGAGACTCTTTGAGGTAAAAAAGGTCTGCCCGGATGCCGTCATCCTGCCTTCTGATTACGAGACCTACAGTCTTTTCTCACTCCGGATGTTCGAAATACTCAGACGCTTCTCACCCGATGTCGAAGAATACTCCATAGATGAGGCTTTTGTGGACCTGACCGGACTGAGGAGGAGCTTTCACGGACCCTACGCCATGATCGCAAAGAAGATGCAGGAGACGGTTGAGAGAGAGCTGGGGATTACCGTGTCGGTCGGGGTGAGCCTCACAAAGGTACTGGCAAAGATAGCCTCGAAGCATAACAAACCACACGGGCTTACATTCATCCCAGGAAAAGATATCCATACGTATCTCTGCAAACTGCCGTTGGAAAAAGTCTGGGGGATCGGGCCGAACACATCGGAGTTTCTCAGGAAGTTCGGGATAACGACCGCCCTTGAATTTGCCGGAAAAGACGAAAGGTTTATACGGAAACATCTCTCAAAACCCTATCGGGAAATATGGCATGAGCTTAACGGAAGAAGCATTTACCCTGTTGTTGCCGAGTCAAAAAGCAGCTACCAGTCCATAAGCAAGGCAAAGACCTTTACCCCTCCTTCAAACGACGAGACCTTCATCTTTGCACAGCTCTCCAAGAACCTTGAAAATGCCTGCATAAAGGCAAGACGATACAGACTTTCAGCTACCAGGCTTATCGTCTTTCTCAGAACACAGGATTTCAGGAATACGGGCATCGAGATGAAGTTAAGCCGGCCTACTGCCTATCCTGCCGACCTTTTCGGGCCGTTGAAGGAAGGCTTCAACCGTGTTTGCCGGCCTGACGTTCTCTATCGTCAGACCGGTGTTGTCCTTGGCGGCCTGACTTCGGAAGAAGGTTTCCAGTACACCCTTTTTGATGACCCTGCAAGGATAGAGAATATGGCCAGGATTTACGATGCAATCGACCGGTTGTCGGAAAAGTTCGGGAAATATACCGTCCATCACGCTGCAAGCCTGCCGACAAAACTGCAGGCGCTGCACGAAGGAGAAAGAGGGGACATCCCCGGGAGGGTAAGGGACCTTTTCAGGGGAGAAAATAAAAGACAGAGACTGGGGTTGCCTGTGGTGCATATAAAGGTTTGAAAAGAAAGCGCCAGAAAGGCAACGGAGACTTTTGGTAGGCGATGCTGGTTTCGAACCAGCGACCTCTCCCGTGTGAGGGGAGCGCTCTCCCACTGAGCTAATCGCCCACCGAAGACGGTGATAGAAATCGGATAGTCTCTATATTAAACGAAACCGGCTGTTTTTTAAATACCCCTGATCCTGCATGGTATAATTGCTGTCACAAGAGCATGAAAAAAATATTTACCCTCGGCACCGGCAGGAGAAGCGAAGAGGATTTCATCGAGATCCTCCACGCATATGATATTGAGGCGGTTATCGATGTCAGGAGCTATCCCCGGAGCAAAATCCCGGTTTTTACGAAAGCGAACCTCGATCCCCTCCTTCGGCGCGAGGGAATAGCATATCATTTCCTGGGGAAGGAACTCGGCGGGTTCAGAAAGGGCGGGTATGCCGCTTATATAATTACGGACGATTTTGACAAGGGGATCATCCTTCTTGAATCAGTTGCAGCAAAGAACCTATCGGCGATAATCTGCGCGGAGCGGTTTCCCTGGAAATGCCACAGGAAATGGATAGCGAGGGAACTGCATAAACACGGCTGGGAAGTGGAGCATATTATAGACAAAGGGAAGGTGTGGACACCGAAATAAAGTAGAAAGTTATCCGTATCGGGAAACAATAAAGTCTTTACATAGACAATAAAGTTCTTACGTTTTCGGGCAGAAACGTGAAATTCGGAGACAATAAAGTTTTTACATAAATAGCTGAGTTTTGCCAGATAAGACTTGGTACTACCTGCATGCTCCGGTGCGTACCTGCCGTTTG
>DCVG01000019.1 GCA_002328665.1 Nitrospiraceae bacterium UBA2194 | reverse complement strand
AATCGGTCTGGTCTTCACCCGCTTTAACGATACCGGCCTGTATTTTTTCATGAAATCAATCTTACCATAAAATCTTTTCAGACGCATCAAAATTGAAAATTGGGAATAAATGCTGCTAATCTATTCTTAACTTAACAAGAGGAATTCGGGATATTTATGCGAAAGGGAGACATACTGTCAAGGGAAAAAGATACCGGGAAAACAAACTATGTCCATGAAATTCTGGTTAAAGGGAATGGCTATCAGATCTGTAGAGAAAGGGTACTGGCTTTTTTTAATACATATCAGTTGGTCCGCTACTCACATATCGATACAGTGGAAAAAAAATCCCTGCCTGCATCGAGTCCGGAATTCGAAGACAGATTACAGAGGGCCGTGCTGCGGAACCGCCGCATTTTGAATGACCTGACAAGAGAGCTTCAGGAGGAAAATGTCCTGACCCTTGATGACCTGAGAGTAATGCCTCAGGGTTATAAATCGAAAATGCTCCATGTCATCACTCATCTTCTGGACGGTTTTTTCGGTATCGACACCTGTTTTTACAACCTCGAAGAAGACTCCCACTGGGTATCGGACGAATTCCGGCAGAAAGTGAAGGCATTACCATCGCATTACTGGCTCTTATACATCGAGGCAGCCGTTTAGTCCATTTTAATCACAAATTTATAATCAAGCAGTCTGTCCATTATTGATTTTACGGGCTGAACTATGGTAAATTAACACTTCAAATTAACCAGGAGGATTTGAATTGCCAGCGAAAGCAAGACCTAAGAAAAATCTGTCGGCCATGAAAAGGTCAAGACAGGCCGAAAAAAGGAGCCTCCGCAACAGGAGTGTTGAGAGCTCTGTTAAGACTGTTGTCAAGAAAGTTGAAGCGTCGGTAGCCTCAGGCAACCGGGAAGACGCAGGGAAGGTGCTTCTCCAGGCGGTAAGAGCAATCAGTAAGGCCGCCTCGAAGGGCGTCATCCATAAAAATACCGCTTCCAGGAAGATATCGCGTCTTACGAAAAAAGTGAACGCCCTGCCCGCAGCCGGAGCAGCTTAAACAACAGGTACTCTACAGGAAAGCTTCTTCCGGAACTTTTTATCTCTATATCAGCCCTGTTGAGAAGCTCGAATATCCTCGAAAAATATTCATCCGCTGCCGGGCTCTGCCCTGAATGCAGGTTCCGTCCGTATTGCCAGTTGAGGGCTCCGATAAGGCTGTAATCCTCAGACGTCTCCTTCAGCGACTTGTATATCCTGAAGACGTTCCCGGCGTCTTTTTGCGCTAATGCATCAACAAGGTCAAAAACGGCATAGAGCCTGCCTCCCGGAATAATCTCTGATATGTCATCTTTATCGATCCTTTTCCTGCCGAGAAGGGAAATTTTTTCGATTTCTGCCGAGAGCAGCCCCAGGTCAGGACCCACAAGGCCTATCAGAAACTCAGTTGCTTCATCGGATAATTCTATGCCTTTTGCCTCAGCCCTCCGCTTCATCCAGTAAGGCATTTCCGATTCCCGGATATCAATCGAAACAGCTTTTAATCCCTTAAACCTCTCCCTCATTTCTTTGCCGAAAGCGCCGTTATGGAATATTACAAAAACCGAAGCCGGAGCAGGTTTTGAAATATAATTCTTCAGCCGCCCGATATTGGGCTTGCCGAGTTTCTGAAGGTTTCCAAGTACGACGGTTACCCTTCTTCCGCCGAAGAAAGAGACAGTATTTACGACATCAAGAATCTTCTCAAACGGCGGACTTTCTTCTACCGGCGATAAAAGGTCGAATATATGCAGATTGAAGTCCCTCTCGGTTTCGGGCACCAGATTCTTTATGGCATCCACAGCCTCTTTGTGTAGGAACAGGTCCGGCGCATAAAACAGGTAGACGGGGGAGGGAAGACCATTTGCAATCTCGTTGAGAAATGCCTGGAAACTCATCTGTAAATAAGGGCCGAAATAATCTCAGAGGCCATGTCTTTAATGGCTTTATCCGATGCCGCCTCCTTGGAGGCAATCAGGTTTGCCAGCGGTCCCGTGCCGGCAAAAGAAACAATGAAAGGAGAACCGATGTCTTTGAATTCTCTCATAGTGCCTTCCGGATCCGACAGCCTGAAATCACCTTTTATAATCACCTCATAGTCTGCGGCAACGTCCCCCTTTTCCGCAAGAACACGCATTTCGAACCGGTTGATCGAACCGGTAAGTTTATAGCCGGCCACAGGCACCACAGGAATCCCCTGCCTTAGAAACTCGTCCGTCAAAGCCTGATACAGCCTGTCCTGGAGTTTCGGTTCAAAGGTCTTGTTCTCAATCGTCCCTATCTGGATCGCGTCGAAGGGCAATGAAGCCTTCCCGTGGAGTGTATACCCGCAACCGAAAACGGTAAAAAGTAAACAGCACACAACAAACAATAGAAGAACCGGAACCACTTGAGTTATGTATTTCGGATCTTGAATCTTGAATCTTGAATCTTGAATTATTCTCATGCCCCTATCACTATATTGACCAGTTTCCCTTTAACAATAATAACCTTTTTGATTTTTTGAGTGCCAATAATTTCTCCAGTCCTGCTGTCGGCAAGCGCTATTTTCTCTATCTCTTCGTCAGGCGTCCCCGCTGAAATCATCATTTTGGACCTCAGCTTGCCGTTCACCTGTATCACGAGCTCTATGGTATCTTCTTTAGCCGCCTCTTCGTCCCATCCGGGCCATTTCTGCTCAAAGATGCTCGGCCTGTTGCCGATCGCTTCCCAGAGTTCCTCAGCAATGTGCGGAGAGAAAGGGCAGAGGAGGAGAAGCAGTTTTTCGACAACGAATTTCAAAATCCGCCAGTCTCCGTCTGATGCGGGTTCGAATGAGGTTATTTCATTGACGAGTTCCATTAAGGCGGCTATTGCGGTATTGAAGTGGTATTCCCGCTCTATGTCCGCAGTGACTTTTTTGACGGTCTGGTGAGTCTTCCGGTATAAACGTGAAGTGTGATCCCCAAGGCGCAAAGTGTTAACCGGCTCTCCAGTAGCCTTTCTATGTCCATGTAAACCTTCAAGGTTCTTATGTACAAGTCCCCATAGCCTGTTCAGGAACCTGTATGCGCCTTCGACTCCCTTATCCGACCAGTCGAGGTCTTTTTCAGGGGGGGCTGCAAATAAAGAAAAAAGGCGCGACGTATCTGCGCCGTATCTCCGGATCAGATAATTGGGGTCTACAACATTGCCTTTCGATTTGGACATCTTGGCGCCGTCTTTAATGACCATACCCTGCGTGAGAAGGTTCTGGAAGGGCTCGCTGATTTTGATAAGCCCAAGGTCACGGATGACCCTTGTAAAAAAACGGGAGTACAGGAGATGGAGAACTGCGTGTTCGACTCCGCCTATGTACTGATTGACCGGCATCCAGTAATCCAGCTCTGACTCCGGGTCCCTGAGTTCGGCGCTCAGGTCGATATCGCCTTTATTAAAACAATAACGGATGAAATACCAGGAAGAATCCACGAACGTATCCATTGTATCGGTCTCGCGCCTAGCCCTGCTGCCGCACACAGGGCACTCGGTATATAAAAAAGCTTCTGACTCGAGCAGAGGCGAACCGCCTGTCCCTTTGACCATCACATCCATCGGAAGCAATACCGGGAGGTCTTTTTCCGGCACGGGAACCGTCCCGCATTGATCGCAATAAATCACCGGGATAGGGGTGCCCCAGTATCTCTGCCTCGAAATGCCCCAATCCCGCAGCTTATAATTGATGACAGAATTTCCGAGTCCCTGTTCTTCTATAAATGTTATGATTTTTTTCTTCGCATTATCGCTCTTCATCCCGGTAAATTGGCCGGAGTCGACAAGTATCCCTTCGTCTTCATAGGCTTCTCTCATAATCTTGAATCCTGAATCCTGAATCTTGAATTCCTCTTCCGGCACTATCACGACTTTTACAGGCAGGCCGTATTTCTCTGCGAACTCAAAATCCCTCTGGTCATGGGCCGGAACAGACATGATCGCTCCTGTCCCATATTCTATAAGAACAAAATTTGCGACGTATATAGGCACCCTGTTTCCGTTTAATGGGTTTGTTGCATAAAAGTCCGTAAGAAGTCCCACCTTTTCGGTATCTTTACCGTATTTTGCTCTCACCGCATCAAGTGCGACTTTATCCTTAACGAGTTTTTCCGAAAGGGGATGTTCAGGTGCAATACACATAAACGTAACACCGAATAAGGTATCGGGCCTTGTGGTGAATATCCTCAATTTCTCATCGAGCCCCTCAACAGGGAAATCCACTTCCACTCCTTCACCCTTGCCGATCCAGTTTTTCTGCATAAGCACGACCCGTTCAGGCCAGCCGGGCAACTCATCACACCCCTGAAGAAGTTCTTCCGCATAATAAGTAATCCTGAAAAACCATTGTTCAAGCTTTTTCTGAATAACCGTACTGTCGCAGCGCCAGCATTTTTCATCGATTACCTGCTCGTTTGCAAGGACAGTGGCACAGGAAGGGCACCAGTTTACATATGAGTGTTTTCTGTAGGTAAGCCCTTTTTCGAGCATCTTCAGGAAAAACCACTGGTTCCACCTGTAATATTCGGGGCTGCATGTAGTCACCTCCCTGTTCCAGTCATAGCTCAGCCCCAGGCCGTCGAGCTGCTTTTTCATGTTACCGATATTTTTATACGTCCATTCGGAGGGATGAACGCCGTGCTTTATTGCGGCATTTTCTGCGGGCAGGCCGAAAGCATCCCAGCCCATCGGATGAAGGACGTTGTAACCGCTCATCCGCTTATACCGCGCGATCACATCGCCGATAGCGTAATTGCGGACATGACCCATATGGATCTCGCCGGAGGGGTACGGGAACATCTCAAGGCAGTAAAATTTTTGCCCCGACGACTTACTCCCTGTTTTGTAGAGCTCTCTGTCAGCCCAATACTGCTGCCACTTCAGTTCAACCTTCTGAGGATCATATCTCTCCTCCACGCCTAAACTCCCTTCTGTAACCAACAATGGTTGTGCAGGACCGTCTTCAAAATCATGTGAGCGCTATTATAGCAAAAAAGACGTATCCTTATGATTTGACTTCCGGTAACTTTTTATTCCAGCGCAGGGGATGGATTTGAATTCTATGAATCAGGCCGAGAGGTTCAGCCGGTATGTGCTCCAGCTTCTGCAATTCGAGCACCTGCCCGACCATTCAGACGAGATATATCCGCAATTGCCGCAACTGTAGGAAAGAGTGAAAGTGCATTTATGGGTATCCAACGCTTTTTTGAATTCACGGACAGCACGGTCTATCTGATTTCTCTTCATATAGAGGTTCCCCATAAGATGGTGCATCTCCGGATAGCTATAGCCTGCGGTATCAATCGATGTCATGGTTTCGAATGCATCATCGATCATCTCAAGCCTGTAAAACAGTTTGCCGAGGAAAAACCTGATCACCGGGTCCTGAGGATTTTTCGATATGCTGTTTTTGTATATAGTGATAAGCTTTGACGGCTCTCCCACGCTTATCAGCAGATCTTCAAGCCTCAAAAGGGCGATTATGGAAGATGTCTGCTCATAATTTTTCTCAAGTATATCAATAGCCTCTTCAGCCTCTCCTCCTCTGAAAAGAACCTCGGCAAGCCCCAGGGTCGCAGGGATGAAATCCTTCTCCAGCCTCAGTACGGTTCTGAAGGCCTTTTTTGCCTTTTCGAGTTCGCCGTTTTCGAGGCAGTACCTTCCGTACTCATATTTATATCCGACGAGATTCTGCCGCTCCCGGTTCCTGTCCTTCTCCGTATGTTCGTTTTTCAGTATGGTTTTCTGGACCAGGACAAGTTCTTCCCACTTGTCCTCTCTTTCGAGAATATCCCTCTTCTTATAGAGCGCCGATAGGTTTTCATCGTCTACCTCAAGGACGTCTTCCACATACCGGAGTGCATCGGACCACCTGCCCGTCTTTTCCATAAGCTTTTCCATCGAAAAAAGAACCTCGATGTTCCTCGGGTTAAGGTCTCTCGCCCTCTGGTAGTATTCCCGGGCCTGATGAAAATCCTCTTCTGCGATGGCGATATCGCCGAGTTGCAGTAGAGCATTGAGATTTTCAGGGTCCTCTTTGAGGACTTCCTTAAGCAGCGCCCTGGCCTCTGCCTGGTTATGGTGTGAAAACCTGTAGTTAAGGGCCTTCGAGTAAAGCCCCTGTATCTTTTCGTCTTTTTTCTGCCTCTTCTGGTACTGCCAGCTGTCCATGTATTTTTTGGCGTCTCTAACCATGAAAACAACAAGCATTGCAAGAGCGCCGACCGCGAGCGAAAGCAGGATTAGAGCCATCGTAGGAGTCTCGTAGACCTTGCCGAAGGGTATCTTCACAGTGGTGGCTTCCTGATTGTTCATTGCGAATAAGGCGAGTGCCGACAGGAAGAGGACGAATATGAATACAGACAGCTTAGTCATGAATTCCGGGATTATTCCATCTGGATTTTCTTTGCATCAATCCACAATTTATCGAGTTCATAAAAGGACCTTGTCTGTTCTTCAAATATATGGACAATGACGTCGCCATAATCCATAAGTATCCAGACGCTTTTCTTCAACCCCTCTATCCCGCGAGGTTTCATACCGGCTTGCTGAAGTTTTTCTTCGATCTGTTCTTCGATTGCTTTAACCTGAGTGGTGCTTTCTCCTGTACAGATAACAAAATAATCTGCTATTTGGGTCAAACCCTGCAAATCGAGGACAACGAGGTCTTTAGCCTTTTTGCTGAGCGCGGCCTTTGCTGCTGCGAAAGCTTTGTCTCTACTTTCTAAAGTCTTGCCCTCCCTTATTTAAAAAATTTCACGTTAAAAATGCAGAGTTAAAAGCTAAAAATAACCTGTACCTTCAACTCATAACTCTCAACTTTTAACACTGTATAAATTATTCTTAATTATATAGGATTGGACTTTCGGTGGCAACAAATATTTTATGCTTTTGCCCTGCCTGACAAGCTCCCGGATATCGGTTGAAGCTATCCCTATCGGCGTGATTTTCAGGAGAACCGCCTTTCTGCCGCTTTTAAGATTCATCTCGTATAGTCCTCTCTCTGCAGCATCAAGCTCCTTCAGGATTTTCTTGTCAATCTTAACATAAGGTGAAGTTCGCATATCGGCAAAAGGGACACCAGGTCTCGATATAATAATAAAGTCGGCGACAGAGAGCAGTTTCTCGGGACGCCACCAATTAGGCAGGTCGAGAAATGCATCCACCCCGAGGACGAGGGAATAATCCGTCCCGGTGGCATGTGACTTCAATGCCTGAATAGTCTTGACCGTGTAAGACTTGCCCGGTAGTCTTATCTCGATATCCGATACTTCGAAAAATCTGTTCCCGGAAACAGCAACTTCCGTCATCTCATATCTGCGTGCGGCCCCTGCTATATTGGACGTTTTAAGGGGAGGGGTTCCGGACGGTATGAACAGTATTCTGTCAAGCCCGAGCTTCTCCCTCACCTCCTCAGCAGCCCTGAGGTGACCGTAGTGAATGGGATTAAACGTCCCGCCGAATATGCCTACTTTCATTTAATTAATCCCATAGATGATTTGCTAAGAAGTACTCCTCCGGTCTATAAACTATGTTTAAGTAAGCTTTCATTCCCTCAACTGTCCGTTCCCCAGCACGACAAACTTCGTGCAGGTCAGCTCCTCAAGGCCCATCGGTCCGCGCGCATGGATCTTGCCGGTTGATATCCCTATCTCAGCTCCCAGACCAAACTGGAAACCGTCGTTCAGCCTTGTTGAGGCGTTCACGAGAACTGCGGAGGAGTCGACTTCCTTTAAAAATCTCATGGCCCTGTCGTAGTTCATGCTGACGATTGCATCGGAATGGGCAGACCCGTATTTTGCTATATGCTCCATCGCCTCATCCATGTCCTCCACAACCTTCACGTTCAGAACCAGGTCCAGGTATTCCCGGTAGTAATCCTCTTCTTTCACTTCCGTGATATCCGGATATATGCCGGTTGTCTTTGCGCAGCCCCTCAGTTCCACCCCCGCCTTCTCCAGCTTCTTCAGCATCTTCGGAAGGAACCCGGCTGCAATTGCCTCATCGACGAGCATAGTCTCCATTGCGTTGCAGGTGCCCGGTCTCTGGACCTTCGCATTGAAGCATATCTCTTCAGCCATGATAAGGTCCGCGTCCCTGTCAACGAATATATGGCATACACCTTTATAATGTTTGAGCACAGGGATTCTTGAATTTTCCGTCACAGCCCTGATCAGGGTCTCTCCGCCTCTCGGGATAATGAGGTCGACAATCCCCTCGAGTTTAAGCATCTCCATGATCGCTTCTCTGTCGACAATATCGATAAAGGTCACAGCTCCTTCGTGAAGTCCATGCCTCTTTGCAACATCCCGCAACACTTTTACGATAGCTTTATTCGAATGGATGGCCTCGGAGCCACCCCTCAGGATAACTGCATTGCCCGCCTTAAGGCACAGGCCTGCCGCATCTGCGGTAACATTCGGCCTTGATTCATAGATAATACCGATGACGCCGATGGGTACCCGCATCCTGCCGACAGTCATGCCGTTGGGCCTTTGCCGCATATTCATTATTTCACCCACCGGGTCTGGAAGGGCCGATACCTCGATAAGCCCCTGAGCCATTTCATTGACGCGCTTTTCGTTCAGGGTCAGTCTGTCTATCAATGCCTTTGAAAGCCCTTTCTCTTTCGCGAATTTAATGTCCTTCTTATTTTCGGAAACAAGCTCTTTGGCCCTTTTCTGTAACGCATGCGCCATGCTTATAAGGACTTCATTTTTTATACTGGTTGATGCTTTTGCCAGAGCACTCGCCCCCTGCTTCGCCTCCAATGCTTTTGCGAGAACATATTTCTTTATGTCCATAATTGCCTCCCTTGATATGGTATGTTAAAAATTATACATGAAAAGTGCTTCATTTTTTATAACCTGCTTCAGCAGGAATGATTTCCCGTGATTAATCCTTGACCTGAACCTCGGGCTGCTTTTAAAATGTCCCATGCCAGGTATCAAGATCCTTCCGCCTGATTTACGGAACAAGATCGCCGCAGGAGAGGTCGTCGAGCGGCCGGCATCTGTAGTAAAGGAGCTTGTCGAAAACTCGATTGACGCCGGAAGCACCGATATCAGGATCGACGTCCTTTACGGGGGGAAGCGCCTTATCAGGGTATCCGACAACGGCGCAGGTATGGACAGGGAAGATGCCCTGCTCTGCTTTGAAAGACACTCCACAAGCAAGCTTTCGACTGAGGACGACCTTTTTAATATAAGGACAATGGGCTTCAGGGGCGAGGCCCTTCCATCGATCGCATCGGTCTCGAAGGTAAGACTTGTCACAACTGTCAAAGGCTCCCATTCGGGGGTGTCAATCGAGATGTCAGGCGGTGAGGTAAAAGAAATCAAAGATTCGCCTGCTTTAGGCACGACCATCGAGATAAGAGACCTCTTTTTCAACACACCGGCCAGGAGGAAATTCCTTAAATCGAACAGCACCGAGATTTATCATATTATCGATACGGTCACAAAAGAAGCCCTCTCCCACTGGAAGATCGCCTTCAGGCTTACCACCGACTATAAGGAGACAGTGGATATTCCCTTGTCGTCCTCTCCAAGAGAACGCATTATGCAAATCTACGGAGAGGAGTTCCTTGCCGGCCTGACCGAAATCAATGCCGTGGCTGCGGGGATAAAAATGACCGCATTCGTAACCAGAGACGATAATTTCAGAAACATGAAGTCCCATCAGTTCATCTTTATCAACAGGCGGCCTGTCAAAGACCAGTCTTTATCTCACGCTACATACAAAGCATATGAGGGCATCATCCCTCATGACAGGCACCCCGTTTTTTTCCTCTTCCTCGACATCAACCCCCGGGATGTGGACTTCAACGTTCACCCTACAAAGCGTGAAGTCAGGTTCGGGGATAAGGAATCAGTTTACCGTTTCGTTCATACTCACATAAGAGAGTCAGTAAAAAGTGAACGGTCTGAATATACGAAACAATTTCTGGATTTGCCGCCAAAGGACTTTCCTCAGCAAAATTTGGGAACCTATGCGCCCGCTACCCCTTTCCCCTTTGGCGGGCAAGAGTCCGGGATATCTGAAAACCTTGATCTCGCATATAAAACTACCCTGCCTTTTATATATCTCGGAGAAACATTCGTTGCCCTATCGGGCAAGGGTGGCCTGACACTCATTGACCATCACGCAGCCCATGAGAGGATTCTGTATGAACAGTTCGTCAAGGGGGTCAACCTGAATCCCCACCGGCTGTTATTCCCGAGACAGTTAAAGCTTTCTCACAGGGAATACAGGGTCATCCTTGACAATGGAGACCTGTTGAAAGATTTCGGGATTGAGGCGGAAGATTTCGGCCATGAGTCCGTAGTTGTCCGCAGCCTTCCCGAAGCCCTGAGCAAGGCCGACATGGCGGGCATTTTATCGGATATAGCCTCATGTATTATGAAAGGCATTGCCCCGGACAAATCCCTGAGAGAGGCTCTCGCCGCAAGGATTGCATGTCACAGGTCGGTAAGAGGCAGGGAAATCCTGAACCAGGAAGAACTCTCAAGCCTTCTCCTTGACCTTGAAAATACCGACCATCCGGACCAGTGTCCCCACGGAAGACCGACAAGGATATTTCTTTCCCTTGATGATTTAAAAAAGATGTTTAAGCGCAAGTAAGGATGGATTGTAAACAATAAAAACCCCCTCACCCTAACCCTCTCNNTCGTAGACCACCAGGGGAGAGGGAGTAAATATACCCCTCTCTTGATGGGAGGTCCGTCAATACGTAAGACGGAAGGGGTTGGGGAGGGTGTTAAAATATCGAGTTTATAAACAGACTCTATTTATCGTTATGTGTTGCCCTCATTGTTTGTTCAAGTTCCTTAATATTCCCAAGGTCTTTTACCATCATTGCCCAGCCATACCAGTAGGCGTAATCAGGGTTGACATGGAAGAAAGCCTGGTATGATCTCATCCTGTGTTTCATGTACATCTGAAACAGTACCTGGTCTATGTATGAAAGCTTATTAATGTCACCACCGCCTGTTTGCATGAAGTACAAAAAGTCCGGATATGCAAAGGAGTAATTATCAGGCTTTTTAATGATCCCGTCTTTGTAGAGACCGGCAACTATCTCTATTGCTTCAGCAAGGAGCCGGTCCGCCTTCTGCATAATGGAGTCACCCATTGCAAGTTGTTCACGCGCATACCGTGAGGAATGACATTGACTGCAAATCTTTATCATTTTTTCACGTTCAGTTTTCCATGCCTCCTCGGTAAGTCTTACCATGTCCACTGACTTTATTACTTCAAGCCGTGCAGTTGGCTCGCCGGTCTGAGGGTTAAGAACTCCGAGGGCTTTCAAAATAGTGATTCTGTCAGCCTTCCATTGGGCATCTTCAGGCAGCGGCAACCTCACGCCAAGAAATCCCCATGCTGTTCTGTTCTCATGGCTTCCATCCGGCATATGGCAATCCTGACATTTCGGGGCCGGAGCCTCTGCCGGGAGATTACCTGAATCCTTAGCGTGCCATCTCGTTCCATGTTTGGCACTGCTCCACATCTCCCACTGGGGGTGGTCATACCCCATATGGCATTGCTGACAGGCTCTGGGATCAAGGGCTTCTTTTTTAGAAAAAGTATGCCTGGTATGGCACTCGTCACAGGAATTGTTTTGATATCGATACCCTTTCTCACGTTGTTCCTTTTTCTGAGCCTCGGTCTTGATCCCCATATTGTGACATCCACCGCAACCCCTTCCACCTTCCATAAGCTCATCGGGTTCAACATGAGTGATAGGCAATGCGTTCAGCGAAGTCCAGCCAAAATTGTGTTTCCCTTTTGCAAATTCATCAAACTGCTTCTTATGACACTGAGCACAGAGGGGTTCATCAGGGAACTGGGCAAGTTGAACATTATGTGGTCCGTTGTGTTTGTCCCCATGACATGTTGAACAGGTTACCCCTTTCTTGCTATGGTTGCTCGCTTCCCAGTCTTTCACCATCCCCGGCGTGACACCCCGATGGCAGTTGATGCAGGATTCTGCATCTGCTGATGATGCAACCAGGAACCCCAGGCAGGAAAAGAGAAGAGAAAATGCTACAAGAATGATTAGTTTTTTCATAAACCCTCCATTACAGCGTATTTTTTATCGAACCCCATGCTCTTTATATGCCGCGCCCTCCTGTTCGAACATTGATTTCGGAGCGCCGCAGGCAGGACAAACCCAGTCATCAGGCAATGTTTCAAAAGCTGTGCTGGGTTGAATACCGCTCTAAGGATCACCCTGAGCAGGATCATAAATATACCCGCAGGCTGTACATACATATTTTTTCATGTGCTCATCTCCATATTTTTTATTTGGTTATATTTGGTTAAATTTTAACATGATATCGCTCTATTGGGTAATCAGTCAAAGGCCATCGAGGTCCAGAAGTCCCAATTGTTAAGGGCGCTGCGCAAGTTTGTGCGCGGATCACGCTTGACGGCGTGGTTGAGGTCCGGGAACTTGCGGGGATCGCGCAGAAAGAATACGGGAGTGTTGTTACCAACGAGATCCCAATTTCCTTCTTCGGTATAGAACTTCAGTGCAAAACCTCTGATATCGCGCTCGGCATCAGCGGCTCCACGCTCACCGGCCACGGTGGAAAATCGGGCAAACATCTCTGTCTTCTTCCCGACCTTAGAAAATATTTTAGCCTTGGTATACTTGGTAATATCATGGGTGACCGTAAAGGTGCCATAGGCTCCGGAGCCTTTTGCTACTGTATTTGCATCAATTTCTTGCATAGTAATAATCATTATTGCAGGAGAAAAATATCAGCGTCTTTTGCACTTACTGCAAAGACCTTCAAGAACTACCTTCTTGCTCATAGCCGTAAATTGCTTTCTCATGTCTTCGGGTACCTTCAGGTTGTCATACTCTTTATTGTGAAAGTCTATGATAGTGTTGCATTTCATGCACCTGAAATGATGGTGCGTCTCAAGATCAGGGTCATATCGCTTGGCTTGTCCGTATCCCTCGACAATATTTGCAATGCCGATTTTGGAAAAAGTCAGGAGAGTCCTGTTGACCGTATCAAATGATATATTCGGTATCTTTTTTATGATCCTCTTATAAACGTCATCAGCAGAAGGGTGATCTTTTGCCTGGATGAGTTCCTGATAAATAGCAGACCGCTGAGGTGTTATTTTCAAACCATTATCCCTTGATCTCCTGAAAAAAACAGCCATCATCTCTCCTTTATCTGTCTTTATATCCATATTATAAACCATATAAGAACCATTCCTATTTGTCAAGCTTCATTGTGCTGAATATTTTATGGCAATAAAAGGTTGAAATCTGCCCGATGCTTTTGACAGAAAAAATAATGTAATCCACTCAGTATGGTATTATTCAATCATATAAGAATATTATTAAGGTATGCAGACAAATTCCCTGAATTCCGACGAAAAAAAAGTCATTGTCCTGCTTGGCCCCACGGGTGTTGGAAAGACGGAGGTCTCGCTCCTCCTCGCTAAGAGATTGAATACCGGGATAATCAGCGCTGATTCCATGCAGATATACAGACATATGGACATAGGGACTGCAAAACCCACGCCCATGGAAATGTCAATGGTCAAACACCACATGATCGATATTGTCGAACCGTGGGAATCATACAGCACAGGGAGATATATATCTTCGATAGCCCCAGTTATTGAAGATATGCACAGACAGGGGAAAATACCTGTTGTAGTGGGTGGAACCGGTCTCTACATCAGGGCGATGACACGCGGAATCTTTAGCGGACCATCGGCTGACTGGACATTGAGAGACGAACTTCTTTCTTATGAAGATGAGGAGAAAGGGTTACTGTACGAGCACTTGCAAAAATTGGATGCCGAGGCTGCGAAAAAAATTACACCCAACGATACGCGCAGGATCATCAGGGCACTGGAGGTATTTATGAAGAGCAGCCAGAGGATCTCTCACATGCAGAAAACTCTGACCCGGCCCCTCCAATGCAACTTTCTCAAGATCGGCCTTACAAGGCACAGGAAAGAACTTTACGGAATGATAGAAGAGCGGGTCGACCGGATGATCGCATCCGGTCTTGTTGACGAGGTTAAAAGAATTATTGATCTGATAAGCGACAAACTCGATGCCGGCCTTTCTCATCCCAATTATCCTCTTCCCGCGATGCAGGCAATAGGATATAAGGAGATAGCGCAGAGTTTTGCAGGTGAGATATCTTTGGATGAAGCTATCCGCCTTATTAAAAGAGCTTCAAAGAGATATGCGAAGAGGCAATTCACATGGTTTAAGCGGGAAGATGACATTAACTGGATCGACATAACGGGTATTTTCAGTGCGCTTGAGGTACATATTTCTGTCGATAGAGTTCTTACAGAGTTGCTATGAAGCAGGCAAGAGACTGAAGCCTTGCAATATCAGGAGAAATACTATATTTTAATATGGAAAAAGGAGAATAGTTCATGACAAATGTGGGTAAAGGCCTGAACCTTCAGGATAATTACCTGAACCAACTCAGAAAGGAAAAAATTCCCGTGGCTGTTTATCTTACAAACGGTGTAAGGCTGAGAGGAGTTATCAAGAGTTTTGACAATTTTGTAATACTTTTGAAAGAAAACGTCCACTCGCTCATTTACAAACATGCTATATCTACGATTGTGCCGGAGAAGGAGATAGAGATAGGATTTGAAGAGCAGTCTTAACCGGGACCCCAATCCCCAGTGCAGACATTATCTTCGAAGTGTCGGATTGCCTTATCACTGGGATGTCATTAATGATTATTTTACACGGAGGTATGCATAAATGTTGAAAGTAATGCGAAAGCATGCACGGTATTTTTACGTGCTTTTCTTTATCGTAATATTGTCCTTCATATTCTGGGGCGTCGGCACCGTCGATAAAACTGGCGGGGTCGAAATCGTGGCGGAGGTAGGCAACTATAAGATAACCACCGACGAGTACTGGAAAACCTACGAAAGAATATACCGTTTCTACAGGGAGATTTATAAAGACACATTTGACGAAGAAATGGAGAAAAAACTGAATCTGAAAAATATGGTTCTTGATTCAATGATAAATGAGCGGGTGCTCCTCATGGCTGCAAAAGACGAGGGTATTACGGTAACCGATGAAGAGCTGCAGGACGAGATCGCCCGGGATCCGGCTTTTATGAGAAACGGCTTTTTCGATAAATCCGTATACCTTAACAGGCTGAAATTGAGCAGGCTGACCCCGGAATACTTCGAGAGCATGAAGCGCCAGGAATTGATATTAAACAAAATGAGGCAACTGATAGAACTGTCAGTCGATGTGACCGACACGGACATGAATGCGTCTCAGGCGCCCGGAAACGAGCAGCTTGCAATGCTCATGAACCAGTCATCACTGAACGAAAAGAAAGAAAAGGTTATGCAGTCATACGTCGAGGGTCTCAAAAAGCGCATCAAAATCAAAGTAAACAAAGATCTTATCGCCTGATGAAATCGTCGCAAAGCTTGAAAATACACTGATTTTTATAGTAGCATAGAAGTTCTTTGCCGAAGTGGTGGAACCTGGTAGACACGCACGTTTGAGGGGCGTGTGGGGTAACCCGTGCGGGTTCAAATCCCGCCTTCGGCACCATTGGTTCTTCAAGACTCCACTCTCTCCGCAATATTTCAAGCATTTTACAACCATCAGGAACTCAAGTTTGCGCTCATGCACGCATTTTCGAATAGTGTTGAAGGTCCGAGAATCAGGAGACAACCGACCTTCTTAGCCGGGCGGCCATTGCATAAAACGCCCCCCGAGTATATGCAGATGTATATGAAAAACCGTCTGTCCGGCTTCCGGGTTACAGTTCATCACAAGTCTAAAGCCTCTTTCAGCAATCCCTTTAGTCCTCGCTATCCTGTTGGCTACCTGGAAGATATGACCGATAAGGGCATTATCTTCATCCGTAAGCTCAAGACTTGTTGAGATGTGCTTTTTCGGAACGACAAGGGCATGTACAGGCGCCTGCGGGTTAATGTCTTCGAATGCTACAGTAAGGTCGTCTTCATAGATAATCCTGGCCTGCCTTTTTTTCTCTGCAATTTCGCAGAAGATGCAACCCACTGAAATTTCACCTCCACCTTTGAAGCTTTTTCCTCTTTATCGATCTGCGGGAAGGAATTATCTTCCCTGCATCCGCGACTGCTGATTAATTTGTGAATGCCTTAGACTATGTGAACAGGCAGATTTTACAATCCTTCGCATATTTCAGAAAATCCTCGGCTTCCTGCATCGTTACGCCCCCATGTGGCAATGGCCGACATCCCCGGTATCGCTCCCGACTCTTTAGCATCTTTTTTGTCCCATTATATCAAATTTTTTGATCGTAAAACGGGAGATTTGATTATAATTTTGGTTATAATATGTACAGAAGTATTTGCGACCGGATTATTTTAAAGGGGGATTCATATAATGACAGACCTGAAATCTGAAACACCTGCGGAAATTCTCGACGTCCAGGGAAGGTCCTGTCCTTACCCCATTATCCTGATAAAAAAGCAGATGGAGAAGTTGCCGGCGGGATCTATATTGAAAATACTTTGCGATTCACAGATAACCGTCGAAGAAGTCATCCCGCATTATTGCGAGAGGCGCGGTTATGAATTTAAATCAACCAGGATTGAGGAGGGGTATTGGGAATGCTACATCAGGAAAACATAGTTACCTCCTCTTCCTCAGATCTCTTATAATCCATAGAAGAAAGCCTGCTCCCAGAACTCCTATTGCGACATATATGTTGTACTTTTTTATATCGCCGAGGATATTCTTGAGTGCTGCGCCGAAAAAGTAGCCCCCCGAAGTACATATAGTCGCCCATATGAGGCAGCTAATCAACTGAAGGGTGAAATATTTTGCCGTACCCATCCGCGAAAGGCCAAGTACCGCTGCACTCAAAAGCCTGAAGCCGTAAAGCCATTGGCTGATGAAGAGAGACGCTGTGCCGTACTTCGCAACTAAAGCCTCAAGTTTCAGCAGGTTAACTTTTACAAATCTCTGTACAAGTTTCAGGAATGTCTCCCTTTTATAGATGGCAATGAGGAAAAATGTTCCGTGACCTACATATGATGCGGTAGATGCGACCAGCACTATCATAACCGCATCGAGATAGCCGTGGAAAGCGAGAAATCCCGCGGCAATCAAGACGCTTTCGCCCTCAAAAAAAGTAAGAATAAATATAGCTATATAGCCGTATTTTGAAATGAACTCTTCCAGAACGTCCTCTCAACTATTTTTTTTGGATTAGGCCATAAAAAAGGGGATGCTGGGAAATCCAGCATCCCCTTTGTCTTTTTTTATAACATTACGTTACATCGTTTCCGGCAATTACTGTTCCTTCAATGTTACTGCGCCGCTTGAACAGACACTGACGCACGTCTCGCAACCCTCGCACGAGTCCGCCTGATAAGGGTCTGCCTTGCCGTCCTTTATCTGAAAAACGCCAACCGGACAGTTGTTGACACATTCTTCACAGCCTTCGCACTTGTCCCTGTCCACTGAAACACTATATGTACCCACTCACTTCACCTCCTTAATGTAATTAACCATCCGGTCTTTTATTTAATGTAAAATTTTTTCTTTTAAAAAATCTACTGTCCGACTTTATGTTTTTATGATACGTTCCTTTCTATTCGGCTTTAATCTGCCTTTCGCCGTATTTGTCAAAAACAACTTCCTCTTTTACCGAGATAGCTATTTTGTAGAGAACCGTCAGAACCAGGAAGCCGATGGCCCAAACCGCAACCGTAATAATCGTTTCCGGCAGTGTAGGCCAATATTCGGTAATCTTTTCAAACGGATTCGGCACGAACCCGCCTACAACAAGGCCGAATCCCTTATCGATCCATAACGAAAAGAACGTTGCTATACATGCAATCGCCAGCAAACTTTCGTTCTTCCTTATCTGCGGGAAAACCAGCATAAATACCGCCACCGCTGCGAGGATGCTCGACACCCACATGATAGGCACAAGCTGGCTGTGGCCGTGCAATCCTGTGTAGAGATAAACAAAAGAGTGCATATGTCCGGGTATCTGGCTGTAGAATGCAGTGAAAAATTCAAGTCCGAGGAAGAATACGTTGAGAAGCATACAATAGGTGACAATCTTTCCCAAAGACTGGATTGCTTCTTTCCCGGGATCGAACTTAGTATATTTCCTCACAATCAGCGCAAGGAGGATGAGCAAAGCCGGACCGGCGGCAAATGCGGATGCCAGGAATCGGGCAGCCATGATGGCCGACAGCCAGAAATGTCTCCCCGGCAATCCTGCGTACAGAAATGCCGTAACCGTATGGATCGACGGAGCCCAGGCGATCGAAAGGTATATCAGCGGCTTCACCCATTTCGGCGGACCCACTTCTTTCCTCTCCGCTCCCAGGACAGTCCAGCCGATCAGCAGATTCAGGAGGAGGTAACCGCTGAGAACGGCCATATCAAAAAACATAACAGAGTTCGGTGTCGGGTGAAGTATGACATTCAGAACACGCAGAGGCTGGCCCATATCCACGAAGATAAATAACATGCACATTACAACAGCGGCTATGGCGAGGAATTCGCCGAGGATGGTGAGCCTGCCGAATTTCTTGTAGTTATGCAGATAATAAGGCAGAACGACCATAACACCCGATGCTGCAACACCGACGAGGAAGGTAAACTGACCTATATACAGACCCCACGAAACATCCCTGCTCATGCCTGTCACTCCCAGGCCATTCTGGAATTGATAAATATACGCAATGAACCCCGCACCTATTAACGAGAGCAGGAAGAATATCCATGCCCAGTATCTCCGACCACCATATATCGCGTTTTCAAGCATTATGACCTCCTAAAATATGTAGTAAACACTGGGCCTTGTTCCGAGCTCAGGTTTACGTCTGAAGCTGTAACGTGAGCCGAGAACCTTCCTGACCTCAGAATTCGGGTCTTCAATATCCCCGAAGATTAACGCACCCCTGGATGCCTCAACGCAGGCCGGCATCTGTCCTTTGGCAAGCCTCTCATAGCAAAAAGTGCACTTTTCAACAACACCTTTTGTCCTCGTCGGGAATTCCGGGTTTTCCTTTTCGGGATCGAGAAACGGTCTTGGATTTTTGTAATTAAAACTTCTTGCTCCATACGGACATGCAGCCATGCAGAACCTGCATCCGATGCAGCGATGCATGTCCATCATGACAATCCCGTCGCTCTTTCTCTTGAAAGTGGCTTTAGTAGGACACACCCTTACACATGGCGGATTGTCGCAATGATTGCAAAGTATGAGAAACGGCAGTTCCTTTATCTCTTCCGCGAGATATTCATCTTCAGTGCCCGGGAACGCATGCTCATAAGTCTCTTCCCATATCCATTTCACTTCATGTTTCAGGTTGTCGGTAACATTCGGAACATTATGGGCATGGTGGCATGCGTCAATACATCTCTGGTAGTCTTCAGCGGTTTTGAACTTGCTCATATCAACGACCATCGCCCATCTCTTTGCTTTCAAGGCCTCGGGATTCGGCATTATCTGTGATGCCTCGACACGACTCCTCAGACCATGAACTGCTGATGCGCCTCCCATGCCTAATATCGTTGAAATTCCGGCTAGCTTTAAAAATTCTCTTCTGTCTATACTCATGATTCCTTCTCCTTCGGGGCGATATGGCAATCCCAGCAGTAAGGTGCTACTGCCGCGTAATTGTGACATTCATCACAGAATTTTTTCTTGTTTGAATGACACTTCATACAGGTGTTCTGAAGACTCATCGTAAAATGTTTCCCCTCGGCATTCATATAGGTCCCCTGGCCGTCGCGGACAACCCAGTCCCTCCATTCATTCAGCAATTTCATATGCTCTCTCTTCATATATGCCTTGGATTCTACGCATTTCCTCTCATTTTCCGGCAACTTGAGAATTTCAGGCGTATCGACTTTAGGATCGGGTTTGGCAGTAGCCTTCCCCCCGCTATAAACAAAGGGAAACATTACCAATCCGGCAAAGATAAGAAGGCCGATGATTATTTTTCC
>DCVG01000041.1 GCA_002328665.1 Nitrospiraceae bacterium UBA2194 | reverse complement strand
TTATATTCAGGAAAGAGATGTAAAGCTTGGCAGGCTTCAGATATTAAATAACTGGAGCCCTTATATGGTTAAAGACAAAAATACTGTATGGGTAGGATTAGAATACTTTTGCAACGAAGGAGATGAGTTATGGAGTAAATCTGATGCTCATATTACTGAGTTTGCTATATACGAGTTGTCTAAAATTGGCATTATTGATAAAGAAGATGTTCTTGATAGTACGGTGATCAAAATGTTAAAAGTCTACCCTGCTTATTTTGGTACTTACGATCAATTTCATTTAATCAGGAATTTTATAGATAAGTTCGAAAATCTATTTCTAATTGGTAGAAATGGTATGCATAGGTATAATAATCAGGACCATTCTATGCTGACAGCGATGACAGCTGTAGACAACATTATCAATAATGATAAATCCAAAGATAATATTTGGGCTGTGAATATAGAGGGGGAATATCTTGAATCTAAATAATTTAAGAATTAAAACTGACAAAGTATTTCCGGGAAGATATATCATTAAAGATAGGAAAAAAGAGTTAAATGCTATTTTTACAATGGACCATGTTTTATCCTTGGATAGAGGCACAGGAACGTGAAAATCCTTCAGATTATCTATGAAAGCCCCGGCAGTCCTTTCGGATTCGGCGGGGCGGGTGTAAGGGCCTGCGAGGTTTACAGGAGGTTGAAGGACAGACACGATATAACCCTCCTTTGCATGCGGTATCCGGATGCAGAAGACGGAGAGATCGAAGGGTTGAAATACCTCTTTTTGGGAACCGAAAGCAAGAGTCTTACAAGGAGCGTTCTGGCTTATACTCTTAAAGCTATGCAGTTTGTCAGGAAGCGGGGCGATGACTTTGATATTATAGTAGAGAACTTTTTACCGGCAACACCTTTTTTTGCAAAGTTTTTTACCAGGACGCCCGTAATTCTTCAGGTTCAGGGAATAATGGAAAAACATTCCTTCAGAAAATTTAGTCCCTTCTATTTTATCCCTATTTATCTTGTTGAAAGATTCTATCCCCTCTTTTATTACAGATTCATTTTTGTATCAGACGTGACGAAAGAAAAGGTAATGGCCGGGCATAAGGGAAAGGTAATGATATCGCCGGTCATATTCAATGGTATTAACAGAGAACTGCTCAAGAGCACACCTGAGGACGCTGACTATATCCTCTTCCTCAGCAGGATAGATATTTATACAAAAGGGCTGGACCTTTTAATCGATGCCTTTGAGATGCTAAATTCAGAATATCCGTATCTGCGATTAATCCTTGCGGGGTATGAATTTGACAGGGTCGATAAACTCATATCGGGGAGGCCGTCCTCAGTCAGGGAAAAGATCGAATATGCGGGCTTTGTGACGGGCGATGAAAAGGTGAGGCTCTTTTCAAGGGCGCGAATATTCGTCCTGCCTTCCCGGCATGAATCATCGCCTATAAGTATTCTTGAGGCTGCTGCGTGCGGAAAGCCGGTAATCGTGAGCGATATTCCGGAACTATCCTTTGTAAGCAGGGAAGGATTCGGTGTCAGTTTTCCTTCGGGATCGGCNNGGGAAGCGGGGGAGGGAATTTGCCTCCCGGTTCCTGTGGGATGATATTGCAGTGGAATTTGAGCAGGCGTTAAAACAGACTGTAGACCGTAACATTTCACTTGAGGGGAGGCAGACTTGCTGAAAACTCCTGCAGATCGAACGAAGACGACGAGCAAAAAGCATCCGGCTAAGGTGGAAAAAGTGAAAAAGTTCAACTCACGATACCTGCCGCATGCCTTTTTTTTCTCTCTTGCACTTTTGACCTTTCTTGTATATTTCCGTTCTCTCAGCGGCCCTTTAGTACTGGATGGCCCTACATACATAAATTCCCAGAATCTACAAAGTATGGGGCATTTCCTTTCGTTATCCTTCCGGTCTGTTGCAAACCTCTCCTTTGCGCTGGACTACCACCTTTGGGGTATAAATCCTGTCGCATTCAGGATAACGAATATAATCTTTCATATCGTCTCCGCTGCCCTGGTCTTTTATCTGACCTATCTAACTCTGACCCTCCCCTCCATGAAAGATAAATATGGAATGATTGGTTACGACAGTATTGCTTTGTATGCCGGGTTTTTTGCCGCGACGCTTTTCATGCTTCATCCCATACAGACTTCGGCGGTCAACTACATCACTCAACGAATGGCTGTTATGGCAGGCATGTTTTCATTCGCAGGTGTCATTTTATATGTGAAGGCTGCTGTTACCGCAGGTAAAAAGTCGGTGTTATATTATGCGCTAAGCGCTCTATTCTTTATACTGGCTGTTTTTTCTAAGGAGAACGCGGTTATGGTTCTCCCTGCGCTGATGGTTTATGACTTTGTTTTCATATCTGAATTCCGGTGGAACGAATTCAGGAAGAGGTTTGTCCCCATTGCCTGCCTCGGGATTATTCTGGGTTTGGCTGTAGCATACTATTTCAAAGCAGGCCGTTTTATCGGAGAGATTGCGACGCTTCTCTCGGCGCCTGATAAGCCTATTGAAAGTCGCCCCTGGATGGGTATTGATATACGCTGGACGCCGGTTGAATATATACTGACGGAGTTTCGCGTAGTCTCGCGGTACATATTTCTTATACTTGTTCCCATACCTTCATTTATGGTATTTGATTATTCCAGCGCATATCCTGTTTCGACCGGCCTGTTTCATCCGGTTACGACATTATTTGCCTTTCTTTTCCTTGCAGCCATATTAATTTTCTCACTGAGATATCTCAGGAGGTTTCCGCTCATATCTTTCGGGATACTTTGGTATCTGATAACCATTTCTCTGGAGAGTTTCATAGCCATCGGTTTGGACCCCTATTTCGAACACCGGAACTATCTGCCGGCTTACGGGATTTTTCTTGCTCTTGCATCTCTGTTTGTGTATTCGGAAAGGCTATCGCCGAGAGTAAAAAAAGAGGTGGTCGTTCTTGCGGTTGCTCTTATTTTGTCCGTTTTGACCTTTGCGAGAAACGGGGTATGGAGAGACGGTACACTTTTCTGGGAGGATGTCGTTAATAAAGTTCCTGATAACCCAAGAGCTCATCTTGATCTCGGACTTGCATACATGTCTGAAGACCTCCATGATAAGGCGATAGAACAATACCTGATCGCATTAAACCTGAAGCCGCATTACGCGAAGGCGCATAATAATCTTGGAAATGCATACTGGTCTAAAGGTATGCCTGATAAGGCTTCAGAGCAATACCGGATTGCACTAAACCTGAACCCGGAATACGCAGAGGCATACAACAATCTCGGGAATATATATTTGTCCCGGGGCCTGTTTGACAAGGCAGTAGAACAATACCGGATTGCATTGGAGCTCAATCCGGATTATGTGGATGCGCACAATAATCTGGCTCTTGCGTATAAGTCCCAGGGCCAAACCGACAAGGCATTAAAGAAATACCAGCTTGCAGCGGATCAGGACCCCGATAATGCAGAAGCCCGATATCAGATGGGCAACGTCTTTTTCAGAAAAAACCTTGTGGATGAGGCAATTGAACATTATCAGTCGGCAATCAAGTTAAAGCCGGGTTTTGTTGACGCACACTACAATCTCGGGGTTGTCTATCTTCAGAAGGGTTTGACGGATGAAGCAATAGAACAGTACCGGATTGTGGTAAAGTTAAGTCCGGACCATGCCGAAGCTCACGAAAATCTGGGCGTCGCTTATGCCGATAAGGGATTGCTAAACAAAGCTGTCGAACATTTCAAAATTGCACTGGCATTGAAACCCGAAAATGCGGTTTTTCGCAATAATCTTGACAGGGCCTATCAGATGAGAAAAACGGGAGAAGCGACCGAAACCACACCTGGAAAATAGGGTTATCGGATACAAGCAAACACCGTAGGAGAAGATAGGTGTATTTCTTTCGATTTCGATAACGCACCGGTAAAAACAGAAAGGGTATTGAATCTGGGAAGAAATACGCGGTCAACGAGAAA
>DCVG01000024.1 GCA_002328665.1 Nitrospiraceae bacterium UBA2194 | reverse complement strand
CCGTGTTATTGCCGTACTTTGATTTCCGTATAAAAGTAGTGCATTGAGGAAAAAGAAAGGCATTGCAAGTTCGAACAGTTCTTCGATGGCAATCCTCAAAAGACGATCATACTGGATCGACTCAATACCAAGTGATGCGAGAACTCTTGTGCTGCTGTCCACAAAAATTGCGAACAGCATGGAGAGCAACCCGGCGATAACGGAAAGTGACCAGTTTTTGTGCGCTTTTACATTTTGCAGAAAAACCGCATAATTTTTCCGGATGAATGCGACAAGAAAAACTGCGATGCTGATTACGATAAAGGCACACATCAGTTTGAAAAAAAGCGGCGCAGCAGAATGAAAATAATACTTTGTTCTCGTAATGCTGATCCCGGTAAATTGTTTCTGGAGGTCAAGTTCACGCATAGCGAAAATCAGGAGAATCAAACTGCCATGATAACCGCCATTCCATATTCTTCGTCTTGCATAAATCCATGACACAAGTGCCCCGGTCACATAAAAAATAACCTGTGCATTTTCAACAGGTCCCCGTTCTTTAATAATCTTAAACGCAAGACTTTCAGGAAGAAAAAATATAGCCGCGATGCTGCTGATAATGATGAGTAAAAAGACAACAACCATTATTCTCTGAACATTCATGTCCTTATGTTATCAGATTTCTTCCTTAATAGGACTCTATGGTTATAAAAGGAAATAAAGGCCAAACCAGGAAAGGCATCCGGATAAAGCCAGAATTCTTTCAAATATATTTAACCGATCACCCTTAAAGATAAAATAGATGCTGAGTGGTGAAGTAAGAAAACATGCGGTAACATAAATCCATTTGGGCATGACATCGCTTCTCCGCCTGTCCGGGAAAACGGAGCAGAATGGACACTCTATCTCACCGTCCAGACGATGTCCGCAGCGGGCACATCTGACGATACCCAGGATTTCATCAATTTTCTCCTTATCTGCCATTTCGTTATGCGGCTATCGCCCTCCGAGGCAAATTCTGTTCCGATAAATCTGCACAGAATTTAAATCCGCAAAAATACTGCATCCGCCATAATTTATGATTAATTTGTGAATAATACAGGTTAAATTCTATCTGCAAAATAACAGCAAATTCAATATCCAAAATTAATCATAAATATTACAATATCTCCGTTGCCTGAGTTACTCCATCAGGACATGTCCGTGAAACAGGCGAGGCTACACCTTCAGGGTGGCAGCCCGGTAAAGTGACCCTGAAACCAGGCCCTGATCCGGTCGGTAAAGTATGGAAGCTCTGGAAACCGGACATGGCATTTTGACTTCTTTGTGTATATGTATATACTTTAAGTATCAGCATCAGGTATAAGCATCTTCGCGGAATCCCTGAAAGGAGGTAAGGAATGCCGACAAAAATCGGGCAGAAATACAAATGTAATATCTGCGGGAATGAGGTAGTTGTAACAAATGCAGGGGAGGGAGAACTCGTCTGCTGCGGACAGCCGATGGATGTCATCGGAGAAGGTTTTCAGTGTAAATAATTGATAATGCACAGGAGGATAGAGTTTTTTCGGTCCGCAACAATTTGAACTGAAATAGAGAAGGAGATAATATGAAGGCTGTTCAGATAAAACCCGATATCTACTGGGTTGGAGCGATTGACTGGGCTATCAGGGACTTCCACGGTTATGTCACGCCGAATGGCACTACGTACAATAATTATCTCATCCTTGACGAACAGGTCACGTTACTCGATACGGTCAAGCGTGACTTCTCGGAAGTGACAATAGCCAATATAAAAAACCTCGTTGATCCGTCCAGGATCAGGAATATCGTCATTAACCACATCGAAAACGATCATGCAACCGGTATCGGCGATATCATGCATCTTGCGCCGGACGCCTCGATTTATATCACCGATATGGGCAAAAAAGGTCTCGAAAGGTTCTTCGACACATCGAAATGGGATATCAGGGTCGTAAAGACCGGGGATACCTTGTCCATCGGTAAGAAAACTCTCTTTTTCCTGGAGACGCCGATGATTCACTGGCCCGACTCCATGATGACCTATGTAAAGGAAGACAAGCTGCTCGTCAGCCAGGACGGATTCGGGCAGCATTATGCCTCTGCTGCGCGTTTTGATGACGAATTCATCACATGCTATTCAGCAGCCGAGCTTGAAGATTCAGTCAGGGATTATTATGCAAACATCCTTATGCCGTTCGGCACTCTGATAAAGAACAAAATAGCGGAGATTCAAAAGTCAGGACTCGAAATCGATATGATTGCCCCAGACCACGGGATCATATGGAGGAAAGACCCGTCGAAGATCGTCAATATGTATCTGGATATGGCAAATGGAAAGGCGGACCTGAGGGTTGTGATTATATACGACACAATGTGGCACAGTACGGAGGAGATGACCGTCCCGATTATGCAGGGGATCAAAGATGAGGGAGTCGATGTTAAGGTTATTAAACTCAGGGCAAACCCTATAAGCTATGCTGTCAAGGAATTCTGGAAGGCCCGGGGATGCATCATCGGTTCCCCGACCCTTAACAATACACTGTTTCCGACTGTAGCGGCATTCCTGTCATATTTGAAAGGTCTGAGGCCGAAGAATCGGATGGCAGCGGCGTTCGGCAGCTACGGATGGGGCGGCGGTGCGGTAAAAGACATTTACGAAGAGATCAGGAAAATGGGAATCGAGACAGTCGAGCCGGGAGTTCAGGTTGTTTATAAACCTTCCGGTGAAGACCGGAAAAAATGTTACGAATTCGGAAGGGAGTTTGCAAATAGGGTAAAGGCATATCACGCGAAGTTCGAATAAGTATCGAAAATAAAACCATAAGGAGGCAATATGGCAGAGGTCCCGGATCAGTATTTAAATATTAAAAAGAGATTCAGTAAATTTTCAAAGGCAATCGACAACCTCGGGAAGGTGGCACGTGATTCCGGCCCAATCGATAAGAAGACATCGCACTTGATACAGATGGCTGCCGCTGTCGCTATCAGATCCGAGGGCGCCGTACATTCCCATGCGCGGAGGGCGTTAAAAGCCGGAGCAGCACCGGAGGAAATCTACCATGCGATCATCCTCCTTACAAGCACCATAGGATTTCCGACCGTCTCGGCAGCCCTGAGCTGGGCTGACGATGTGGTCATGGTCAAAAAACAGAAGAATTGAATGGTACTTTTTAGTATTAAAAAATTGGACAATTAGACAGCTATGACCGTAGAGACCATTCTATATGATTCTCGAGTCGGTGCTGCTTCTGGCGACTATTATCCTTCTTCTATACAGCATTAAGGAAGGCAGGGGCAGGAAGAACCTTTTATCGGAGGTAGGCAAAGTAACACGGATGCTCACAAGGCAGGAATACTTTCTCAATGTCACGGATTCGATGGTCGAGCAGTTGACAAAAGACGGTGTGCGCGTAATAAACTTGACAGGAGGATGCCATGTCAAAGACCGATCAGGACCTTCAGGAGGCTTTTGCTGGTGAATCACAGGCGAACAGGACATATCTCGCGTTTGCAAAAAAGGCGGATGCGGAAGGCTATACCCAGGTAGCAAAACTTTTCAGGGCCGCTGCTGAAGCCGAGACCGTTCACGCATTGAACCATTTAAAAGAACTCGGCGGTATCAAGAGCACGAAGGAGAATCTCGAGGCTGCCGTGAGCGGTGAAACGCACGAGTTTCAGAATATGTATCCCCGGATGATCGGGAATGCAAAGGCTGAAGGAAGAAAAGCCGCCCTCAGAAGCTTTGACCTGGCCAACCAGGTGGAAAAGATACATGCAGCACTCTATCAAAAGGCGCTCGAAAATCTCGGCAAAAACGAGCAGGCCGACTACTACGTCTGTCAGGTCTGCGGGAATACGGTCGAAGGTGAGCCGCCGGATAAATGTCCTGTTTGCGGCGCCCTGAAAAAGATGTTCAGGAAGGTCGAATAGAGTTGTTTGGCTGGAATGACAAAAAAGGAATCATTTATGAAACTGTTTAAACATCTTTTATTTTTTACAGCGCTGTCCCTGTTATCTTTTAATCCGCTGTTTGCAGATGGGAAGATTGAAGAGGTGCTGTCGAACATTTCAGTCAGCCCTCAGACTCAAACCTGCCTCGGCTGTCATATAAAGCATACGCCCGGCATCGCAAGAGACTGGCTTTCGAGCCGGCATGCCAAAACCAGACCGGCGGAGGCGATGAAGAAACCGGCCCTGGAGAAAAGGATGTCTGCGGAAAGTCCGCCGAAGGAATTGCAGGAACATGTAGTGGGGTGTTATGAATGTCACGGTCTGAATGCCGAAAGCCATAAGGACAATTTCGAGCATATGGGACGCAGAATAAACATTGTCGTCACGCCTCGCGACTGCGGGACCTGTCATCCGGATGAAGTCGGGCAATTCACAGGAAGCAAAAAATCATATGCATACAAAAACCTCATGGAAAACCCTGTCTATTTTGCGCTGACAGGCACAATAACAGGGATAAAAAAGGTTGATAATAACATACTCACGATTCAAAAGCCGACTGAAGCGACTCTTCACGAGACATGTCTCGGCTGTCATGGGACACAAGTGGAAGCAAACGGATTAAAAACTGTAGCGACAAAACTTGGAAGCATCGAAGTCCCGAATCTTACCAACTGGCCGAATCAGGGAGTAGGCAGAATAAACCCTGACGGCAGCCGGGGAGCATGCACGGCATGCCATCCAAGACATGGTTTCCTGATCGAGGTTGCAAGAAAGCCTTATACCTGCAGCCAGTGCCACCTTGAGCCGGACGTGCCTGCCTGGAACGTATATAAAGAAAGCAAGCACGGGAACATCTATTCATCAAAGGGAAACACCTGGGACTTCAGCAGCGTGCCCTGGAAGGTCGGGGAGGACTTCAAGGCGCCGACATGCTCAACCTGCCACAACAGTCTGGTAGTTTCGCCGGACAATGAAGTTATTGCAGAGAGGTCCCACAATTTCGGCGCAAGGCTATGGGTCAGACTCTTCGGACTCATCTACAGCCACCCTCAGCCTATATCAGGTGACACGACGGTAATTAAAAATAAGGACGGCCTCCCCCTGCCTGTCACGTTCTCGGGCGATGTCGCGTCAGACTATCTCGTTGACAGGCCGGAACAGGAAAAGAGATTGAATGCGATGAGCAGCGTATGCAGCGGCTGCCACAGCTCCACCTGGATTAAAGGTCATTTCTCGAAACTCGAAAGCACGATAAGGGAGACAGACGATATGACTCTCGCCGCCACAAAGCTGTTATCCGCGGCATGGGACAAGGGCATCGAAGACAAAGCTAATCCGTTCGATGAGTCGATAGAACAGATGTGGATCAGGCAGTGGCTTTTTTATTCGAACTCGATCAGGTACTCATCAGCCATGACAGGCGCTCCGGATTATACAAGCTTCAAGAACGGCTGGTGGTATCTCACGGAAAACCTCCTCCATATGAAGGACTGGATAGAGTTCAAAGGGGAAATAAAAGATAAGGATTAAATGAAAGTCATTGCGTTCCTCGGCAGCCCAAGGAAGGGTGGTAATACAGAACTCCTCCTGAGAGAAGCGGTCCGCGGTATTGAAGAATCGGGACAAAAGACCGATCTCTTCGATCTTAACCTCATGAACATCCTGCCCTGCCAGAATTGCGGCGGATGCGAAGAGACGGGGGCATGCATTTACGATGACGACATGACTCAAATCTACGATGCCATCCGGGCAGCAGACAGAGTCATCGTTGCCTCGCCGGTCTTCTTTTTTTCACTCAGCGCACAGACAAAGATCATGATAGACCGATGTCAGTCATTCTGGTGCGAGAAATATCTGCTGAAGAAGTCCTTTCCGGAGAGACCGGATAAAAGGAAAGGATTATTGTTGCTCGTAGGCGGCATGAAAAAAGAGATCGGCATTCAATGTGCTGAAGCCACTGCAAGAGCCTTTTTCAGAACCATCAGCGTTCCTGAACACAGGACGTTAAGCTATCTGGGAGTCGATGCAAAAGGTGAAATACTGAAGCATCCAACGGCTTTAAAAGAGGTACACGAGGCTGGGCTGCGCCTTGCAAAGAAATGACATCGACTTTTGTCAGGAATTCACTCTCTTCCACCTCTTATGCATCCAGAGCCATTCTGTGGGATGTTCCTTGATATACTTCTCGACAAAATGAGAGAAGCGGATTGTGTCCTGTTTTATGGCATTTTCACGGTTATCGCTGGAAGATAATTCGACTTCGGGATATACTTTTATCACATGACCTCCATCTGTTCTGTGGATAAAAGCAGGGAGCACTACTGCACCGGTTTTTCTCGCTATAGTCGCCGGCGCTTTTGATGTCCATGCTCCCCCGCCGAGAAAATCCATCACAAAACCCTCCGGCCGTGTTACAGCCTGGTCGATCAATATGCCCACACAGCCGTTACCTTTAAGCGTCCTGACAATAGATTTTAGTGCCCCTTGTTTGCGGATTACTCTGTTGCCGTACTTCCTTCTCACGCCATCGATGATGGTATTGATATAAGGGTTGTCAACCGGCCTTGCCACCACTGCAAGCCCGGACAGCTTTATGGACGATGCTATCGCAAGCAGTTCCCAGTTCCCGCAATGACCGGTCAAAAAGAGGGTCCCTTTGCCTTTTGATCTTGCAATTTCCATATTATCAATGCCTTCTATCTTCACCGAATCGAATATTTTTTTGCCGAGACCGTAATAGATTTTTATTACTTCGACCGTTGCTTTCCCGAGGTTCCGGAAATTGTCCCTGATGAGTTTTTCGACCGGTTCCGAGGGCGTTATTGCCCCGGCTGATACAGACTTCGAAAGGTTTTCTATAGCTATCTTCCTCCTGCTTCCCCACATATAAAAAAGCAAAAGGCCGAGTTTTTCACCGGCCTTCAATGCCCAGCCGAGCGGCAGGACGGCAAACGGCAGGGATAGAATAAAAAGGGAAATAACCTCAAGCAGCCATACGATTCGTTTCATCTATTTTTCTGTTTTCCCCTCTTCCCTTTTCTCCTTATTTTCCTCTTTTTCCTCCTCCTTCTCCTTTTCCTTCTTTTTCTCCATAGCCTCCGATATTTCCGTAAGGCGTTTTACGACGAGATAATTAACAGTCCCTTCGGGATAAGTCCCGTCATCTCCCGGTTCACCGGCCGGCATTCCGGTCACAATCTCCAGTCCTTCATCGGCCCTGAGGATGGGATAGATAGAAAACTTCCCCTCTTTGACAGCCTCGATAACCTCGTTCTTCAGCATCAGGTGCTTCACGTTCCTCTTCGGTATGATCACTCCGTGACTGCCGTCAAGTCCGATAATCCTGCAGAGGTCAAAGAACCCTTCTATCTTTTCATTAATCCCTCCGACAGGCTGGACATCGCCGTTCTGATCCATGGAACCCGTCACCGCAATATTCTGCTTTATCGGGATGCCGGCTATGCTGCTCAGAAGCGCATAAAGCTCGGCACACGAAGCGCTGTCACCCTCGACCATCTCATACAACTGCTCGAAGGTAATAGATGCAGTCAGGCTTATCGGTTTTTTTGCCGCATATCTGCTCCCGAGAAAATGGTTTATTATAAGCATGGCCTTATCGTGTATCCTGCCGCTCATTTTTGTCTCTCTTTCTATATTAACCACCCCGGCCTTCCCCGCATACGTCCTTGCCGTTATCCGCGAGGGTTTTCCAAAACTGTAGTCCCCGAGATCGAGGACGGCGAGGCCGTTGATCTGTCCGACCTTCTGTCCCGACGTATCAACGATAAGAGTCCCCTCCAGGATCATTTCCCGCAGTCGCTCTTCTATCCTGTTCGTCCTGAAGATCTTTTCGTCGATCGCCTTCCGGACATGGATATCACTTACTGCAGAACTGCCCGATTTTGACGCCCAGTAGCTTGCTTCCCGCAGGATATCGGCAATGTCACTGAATCGTCCTGACAATTTGCCCTGATGTTCCGCGAACCTCGAACCGACCTCCACCACTTTTGCAATACCTTTCCTGTCGAACGGCAGGAGCTTTTCTTCCCTGCAAAGGGTAGCTATAAAAGAGGCGTATTTGAGGATATTCTCTTCAGTCCTGTTCATCCTGCTGTCGAAATCGGACTTTACCTTGAAAAGCTCCCTGTAATCTTCGTCCAGGTTATAGAGCAGATAGTAGAGATAGGGGTTCCCGACGAGTATCACTTTGATATCAAGGGGTATGGCCTCGGGCTTAAGGTTCGTCGTGGATATGAGCCTGTACTGTTCCCAGACGTCTTCTATCCTCACCTCTTTGTTCCGGATAGCCCGCTTCAGCGCATCATAAGCGAATATATTCCGCAGAAGATCGAGGGCGTTGACCACAAGGTATCCCCCATTGGCCTTCTGCAAAGAACCCGCCTTTATCATCGAAAAATCCGTTATTGCAATCCCGTACTGTATTTTATGCTCGATCCTTCCGAAGAGATTATAATAGGTCGGGTTGCTTTCGAATACACACGGTGCTCCCTTGCAGTTTCCGTTATTTACCAGGACATTCACTGTGTATCTCGTAAAGGTCGGCTCTGTCCTGGGAAGCTTCATAAACGGTAACTGGGGTGCCTGCTCCTCCGGTACCTTGAAATCGTCGAGGTGATCCAGGATGTCACCCCTGGTTTCATCGAAATAGGCTGTAATCTTCTCATAATCCTTATACTTATTTTTCAATTCATCAATGAGATGTCCGACGGCGGAAAGGGCAGCCTCTTTCTCGAGCTTCGCCATTGCCTCCTTGACCTCTTTTTCACTCTCGCGTATGACGTGCACAATGTCATTCAGCTTCTCCTGCAAAAGCTTCCCAATCTCGCCGATTTTTTTTCTCGTCCGCTCATCGAGATGTTCGTACTCTTCCTCGGTGAGGGGTTCTCCGGTTTTCTTAACGGGTGCGATAATTAATCCGCTTACTGTTTTCCGGACGGAGAAACCTTTTGCCTGCGCCTCCTCTTCAAGAGCGGTAAAAATTTCTTTCTGCTTTATCTGGGATTCTTCAATGATCCTGTTCTTCTGTTTTTCGTACTCCTTTGATTCGAATACCTTCGGTATCTCGACCCTGAGTATCTTTACGACCTCGTCCATATCTTTTTGAAATGCCACAGCCTTCCCCGGATCGAGGGAAACTGCAATCGGAGAATCCGGGTCCCTGAAATTGTAGACATAGCACCAGTCCACAGGCACGGGTTCAGCCATAGCCTTTTGCGAGAGGAAAGACTTTACCGTAGTCATCTTTCCGGTGCCGTGCTCACCAAGGACAAAAATATTAAATCCCGTGCTCTCAAGGCTCAGGCCGAAATCAAGGGCATGCAATGCCCTTTCCTGTCCTATGGTTTCCTTGAAGTCGGGCAGGTCGTCCGTAGTTGCAAATAAAAAAACTTCGGGATCGCAGAATTTATACACATCATTAGCGCTTAATATTTCAGGCATCTCTTACCTCCGTGCAGGAATTTAGTCAGTCTAAGAAGTTTACATATTTTTCGGGTTCCTTGCAACATCGGGGAAAGTCTAAATTCCCGGGTCAGTTCTGGTATTTATAAACAAACTCTATTTATGCCCTCGGATGGTGTTTCGCATAGACCTGCCTGAGCCTGTCCGTCGTCACCTTCGTATATATCTGGGTCGTAGATATGTCGGAATGGCCGAGCATCTTCTGCAAAGACCGGAGGTCCGCCCCTCCTTCGAGCAAATGCGTAGCAAAGGAATGCCTCATGGTATGGGGCGAAAGTTCAATCCCGATTCTCCTGCCGGTTTTCTTTATCGTCTGCCAGAAGCGCTGCCGCGACATGGGCGCTCCCCGCCTTGTAACGAACAAATAAGGGGAACTTCTCTTTTTTAGAATCTCCGCCCTTTGCAGGCTGACATATTTCTTTATACTTTCGACAGCCCTTATATTGACGGGGACAATCCTTTCCTTTGAACCCTTGCCCAGTATCCTTAGGAAACCGGCTTCGAAATTAATGTCTTCAAGTTTCAATGATATCAGTTCGCTGACACGCAAACCGGAAGAATAGAGCAGCTCGAACATAACATAGTCCCTTGCAGAGGTTGGCTCGGAAAGGTCGATCGACAAACTTGATTCAAGGAAAGATTCCACCTCCGGGACGCTCAGTGATTTCGGCAGCCTTTCCCACTTTTTCGGCGACTGCAGATTTTCCGACGGGTCATCTTTGATAAAGGACTCGATGATAAGATATCTGTAAAGCCCTTTGACGGATGATATAAACCTGCAGATGCTTGATAACGCATACCCTTCATTCCGGAGCACCTCAATAAAATCAACGATGTCGGGCCTTGAGGCGGAGAGGAAATCCTTATCAGCCGATAAAAGAAAGTCACGGTATTTTTTCAGGTCGAGACGATAAGATTCGGCCGTATTTTTTGAGAGCCCCTTTTCAGCCGAGAGATAGTTAAGGAAACCTTTCAGATAATCCAAACAAATCTCCTCTGAAGCATGTCATGGACTATTATATATTAGATGCATCTCATCCGTATAACTTCCGTTATTATTATAAATATAGAAGGGTTTTTCTATCTTCAGTCCGGACCTTCCTTCCCTCACAGCCTCAAGCAAGACCATTTTTGCCCCGGATGAGAACGATGAATGTACGAACCTCATCCTTTTCGGTTCGAGAGCACCCTTCCTTAATGTATCCATAATTTCCGCAAGTCTGTCAGGATGATGAATAAAGCAAAATCTCCCTTTAGGCCGCAAAAGACGGACAGAGGCGCCGACAAGCTCGTGGAGACGTAATTTTATCTCGTGCCTCGCGATCGCCCTTTCTTCTTCCCTGTTGGTAAGACCGCTTTTAGGTCTTCTGAAGGGCGGGTTCGAAACAACAAGATCATACTGTCTGGAGGAGCAATCATGGCAGGACAGCGTCCTGATGTCGCACTTTATTACCTTTACGGAATTCTGGAGGTTGTTCAAGACCACATTTTTTTCGGCGAGTCCGGCAAGACTTTCCTGCACCTCAAACAGCGTGACCGCCGTGCCGGGATATTTTCTGGCCAGCAAAAGCCCTATGATGCCTGTTCCGGCGCCAAGGTCCGCAATGCTGCCGACTTTCCTTAGAGCGACAAAATCCGAAAGCAGGAGGGAATCGACGGAAAAACGGTATCCCGTTAGTGACTGGTATATTTTTATATCGCGGATACTGTCAAGCGTAACGTCCATAAAAGGGAATTTCAGCCGGCTGTTTTCTGATTCCAGCCGACGATGCCTTTCTGTTTGATAATAAAGATAAAGGCATCAACGACGTCCGGGTCGAACTGTATCCCTGAAAATTTTCCGAGTTCCTTAACCGCTTCGTCTATCGAAAGGGCGTTCCTGTAAGGTCTGTCAGTCGTCATCGCTCCGAAGGCATCGGCTACGGCAATTATTCTAGCGCCCAGGGGGATATTTTCTCCTGCGAGGCCGTCAGGATACCCTGATCCGTCGTAATACTCGTGATGATGCCGTATAATTTCCCTGGCATGCTTTATCGGCTCAACCGGCTCGATCATCTTTGCTCCGTGTACAGGATGTTTCCTGATGACATCCATCTCTTCTTCAGAAAGCCTGCCTGCCTTCAGGAGAATGCTGTCGGGGACCGTCACCTTGCCGAGGTCGTGCAAGAGGGCTGCCTTTCTTATATTTTCGACTTCAGGTTCGGCGAGTCCCAGCTTTTTTGCTATCTCAACCGAGTATTCTGCAATATCTTTCATATGCTTGTCGGTATTTAAATCCCTCGCCTCGACCACGCCCGACAGTGTAACGATCATCGAAAGATAGGACTGCTCAAGCTTTTCATAGAGGCGCGCATTCTCTATCGCAGCTGCAGCCTGACCACTCAGAACCGACATGAATTCGACGTTCGATTGCGTGAAGGGATGCCGGCTGCTGTCCCTGCAGACAAAGAGGAGACCGATCACGTTCCCCCTGACAGAGAGAGGCACATAAATTCCCGGCGATATTCCCTCCATATGCCTTATCTCCCCAAATTCAGGAGGCAGTTCATCCCCGAAAGATACGAGGAAAGGCGCTTTGTCCTTCAGAATGAAAGCGGTAAGGCTTCCACTGCATCGCTCCCGGAAATCTTTTTCAAAAGAAGGCGCCAGGCCGTAACATTCCTTGACGTGTAATCTGCCGGTATCTTCATCCAAGAGCGCAAGGCATGCCTTATCGGCATTCGTCTCCTTTATTGCGATCTCGATAATCAGCCTGGCCAACCGCTTCGGGTCCACTTCGCTTATTATTTCCTTGCTGACCTCAAACAAAGGCATCAAGGCACGCATCCTTATGTTCTCGCTCAGCAGTCTCGTTTTCTCCACAGCCTCGGACACCGAGGTTCTGAGTTCTTCCGGAGTAAAAGGCTTTAAAAGAAACCCCTGCGCCCCCAACCTTAGGGCGTTTATTGCGATATCGAGTGTCCCGTGGCCGGTAATAACGATAATCGGGATCTCATTGTTATGGCTTCTTACATGCCTGATCACATCCAATCCGCTCATATCAGGCATGCGTATATCGATCAGCAGGAGATCAAAATTGTCGGTATCGATCAGTTTCAGACCTTCGTTGCCGTTTGAGATAACACGTACGTCGTAGTTGTTTCTCGTCAGAATGTCTTTCGCAAACTGCAGGATAAAATCCTCATCGTCGATCACAAGGATCTTCTCTTTTTGCATGAATGAGTTCTCCTTCCAGGTATATCTTATGAACAGGCTTAAGTATTACTACATAGGTAATAATATCTAATCTAATAATATATTAAATATATACATTTTAGTTCCGTTAGTTCAAATAATTTATCGCTGGAGAAATATTCCGCCACTGTACCAACAAAAAAGCCATGCTTTTCCGCATGGCTTTTTTGTATCATTGCAATCGAAATCGACTTCGTTATTTCTTTATCTGAATTTTTCCGCTATCTGTACCCTTGCTACCGCTCTTTCAAGAGACGAAGATGACCTCGCAAAATCAAATTCCTCCGCTTTTTTCAGCCTCTCTTCAGCCCTTTTCATCGCGGCCTTTGCCCTTTCGGCGTCTATATCCTCCGACTTCTCCGCACTGTCGGCGAGGATCATAACCCGTTCCGCTCCGACCTCGGCGTATCCCCAATTGACGAAGACATATTTTGTCGAATTCCCCTTTTTATATGCGAGCATGCCTACTTTTAAGGTTGTAAAGAAAGGTACGTGACCCGGAAGCACGCCGAAATCACCTTCACTTCCCGTACATGTCACTTCGTCAACATCCTCGCTTAAAATAAGGCCATATGGGGTAACGATTTCAAGCTTTAATTTATTCTCTTTCTCCATTAGTACCTCTCCTGCCTTAGCCCTTTATTCTTTAATACCTATCTGCTCCATCCAAGTTTCTTGGCCTTTTCTTCTACTTCTTCAATCGGTCCGACCATGTAGAACGCCTGCTCGGGCACATCGTCGTATTGTCCCTCTACAATAGCCTTAAATCCTTTTATCGTATCGGCTGTCTTGACGTACTTGCCGGCCTGACCTGTAAATGTTTCTGCAACATGGAACGGCTGACTCAGGAACCTCTGGAGTTTCCTTGCCCTTGCAACAATTATCTTGTCATCTTCGGACAGTTCCTCGATACCGAGGATTGCGATGATGTCCTGGAGTCCTTTATATCTCTGAAGGGTCTTCTGGACATTTCTGGCAACAGCATAATGTTCTTCGCCGATGACCTGTGGATCAAGGATTCGTGATGTAGAATCCAGCGGGTCGACCGCAGGATAAATACCAAGTTCTGCAATCTGCCTCGAAAGAACGACGGTACCGTCAAGATGGGTAAATGCCGTTGCAACAGCGGGGTCGGTCAGGTCGTCTGCAGGGACGTAAATAGCCTGCATCGAGGTAATAGCACCCTTCTTTGTGGTGGTAATTCTCTCCTGGAGGGCGCCCATATCTGTTCCGAGTGTCGGCTGATAACCGACGGCGGAAGGCATTCTGCCGAGGAGCGCCGAAACCTCCGCCCATGCGAGTGTGTATCTGAAGATATTATCTATGAATAAGAGAACGTCCTGTCCCTGGTCTCTGAAGTATTCTGCACAGGTAAGAGCGCTCAGTCCGACATTCGCTCTTGCTCCGGGCGGCTCGTTCATCTGACCATAAATAAGCGCTGCCTTTGGTAGAACACCTGAATGCTTCATTTCCAGATAAAGGTCATTGCCTTCTCTTGTCCTCTCGCCAACACCCGCGAACACGGAGATACCACCGTGGACCATTGCGATGTTGTTGATCATCTCCATGATAATAACGGTCTTGCCGACTCCGGCGCCACCGAACATTCCCATCTTACCGCCTCTGACAAACGGGATGAGAAGGTCAAAGACCTTAACGCCCGTCTCAAATGCCTGGGTAGTAGCTTCCTGCTCGATAAATTCAGGCGCCGGTCTGTGAATGGGCATTCTCTCTGCTGCTTCTATTGGTCCCATTTCATCAACAGGGTCACCTACGACATTTATGATTCTTCCTAATGATGACTTACCAACCGGCACACTTATGGGCTGGCCCGTGTCAAGAACTTCCATGCCTCTGACCATGCCGTCTGTAGGTCCCATGGCAATTGTCCTTACCTTGTTCTCACCAAGATGAATGGCTGCCTCTAAGGTAACATGGATCTCAGGTATGCCTTTTGCCGGATCTCCGGCATAATCTACCTTTACGGCATCGCGGATTTTCGGCAACTGTTTTTCAAATTCAACGTCTACTACTGCACCTATGACCTGTGCTATTTTTCCAACATTCATTTCAATACCCCCTAGAGTATATTAAAAATTCGCTAATCCTTAATTCCCTAATCCTTCAACGCCTCAACACCGCCGACAATATCCATCAGTTCTTTGGTAATGGACGCCTGTCTTACTTTATTTGCAAAGAGTGTGACTTTATTGATAAGCTCTGAACAGTTCTTTGTAGCATTTTCCATTGCGGCCATTCTCGCAGCTTCTTCAGCTGCTGAGGATTCAAGCAGTGACCTGTAAGCCTGTATTTCAATATACTTCGGCAGCAATCTCTCAAATATCGCCGCGCGTGTGGGCTCATACAGGAAGTCAGCCGTCATAGATTGCTCTTTCTGTCCCTCTTCTGCCTCTAACGTACCGACAGGCAAAAGTTTTGTTACGGTAACCTGCTGGGCAATCATCGATTTAAATTCATTGTAAATAACAACGACTTCATCAAAGGTTTCGTTGGTATAATTTTCCACAAGGTTTGCTGCAATCTCCTGAGCATTGGCATAAGATACTCTTCCGGACAAGCCAATCCATGTATTTCTCATGGTAAAGTTTCTCCTGCGGAAAAAGTCGCGTGCCTTTCTCCCCACAACACTCAGAGACACCTCGATCCCCTCTTTCTTCAGCCCATCAATATATTTGTATGCAGCCTTCAGAATATTGGTATTAAAAGCGCCGCAGAGACCTTTATCAGAGGTAATCACCAACACTTCTACCGTTTTTCTCAGTCTCAGGGCCAGCAGGGGATGTATCTCGCGTTCTGCAACTTTCGCAAGATCAGACAGGACTGTCTCCATCCTCCTGGCATAAGGCCTGAAGTTCAGCATGCGGTCCTGCACCTTCCGCATTTTTGCTGCGGCCACCATCTTCATGGCGGCGGTAATCTTCTTTGTACTCTGGATTGCTTTTAGTCTTTTTCTTATATCCCTTAAAGTTGGCATGTATCCTCTCCTGTCACAAACTTATTATGCTGAGAAGGTTTTCTTAAAAGCTGTGATTGCCTCGGTAAGTTTTGCTTTAAGGTCATCATCCAGTGCCTTCTTTTCCATGATCTCTTTCTTCAGGCCCTGTTTTTCAGCCCTGATATATCTCATAAATGCTTCCTCAAAGGATCTTACTTTATCAACCGGGACGTCATCGAGAAATCCCTGAGTTCCTGCAAAGATAACAATAATCTGATCGTCAACCGACATTGGAACAAACTGGTCCTGCTTCAGGAGTTCGACCATCCTTTCCCCTCTCTGGATCTGGGCAAGGGTTGCCTTGTCAAGGTCAGACGCAAACTGGGCAAAGGCAGCAAGCTCCCTGTACTGGGCAAGGTCAAGCCTGAGCATACCGGCGACCTGTTTCATAGCCTTTATCTGGGCTGCGCCGCCGACACGGCTGACTGAAAGACCCGCGTTCACTGCCGGTCTAATGCCTCCGTAGAAGAGTTCGGGCTCAAGATATATCTGTCCATCAGTAATAGAGATAACGTTTGTCGGAATATATCCGGAAACGTCACCGGCCTGTGTTTCAATGACAGGAATCGCTGTCAGTGAACCTGCGCCCATATCATCGCTCATCTTCGCTGCCCTTTCGAGGAGCCTTGAATGGAGATAGAAGACGTCACCGGGATATGCCTCACGTGAAGGAGGACGTCTCAGAATCAGGGAAAGCTGCCTGTATGCCTGGGCCTGTTTCGTCAGGTCATCATATGCAATAAAAGCGGCCTTACCGCTGTCCCTGAAATATTCACCCATCGTACAACCGACGTACGGAGCTATATATTGTAATGGTGCAGGCTCACTCGCTGTTGCAACAACAACGATTGTGTGTTCGAGTGCACCCATCTCTTCGAGTTTTTTGACGGTATTAACGACAGCAGGTCTCCGCTGTCCGACTGCAACGTATATACAGGTAACGTCTCCGCCTTTTTGATTGATGATTGTATCAATAAGGATGGCCGTCTTTCCGATCTGGCGGTCACCAATGCAAAGCTCTCTCTGTCCCCTTCCGATCGGGATCATGGCGTCTATTGCCTTAAGGCCTGTCTGGAGGGGCTCATGAACCGGTTTCCTTTTAATGATGCCCGGTGCAACAACCTCCACCTTCCGGGTATTTTTTGTATTGAGCGGGCCCTTGCCGTCAATCGGCTGTCCGATTGCATTAACAACTCTTCCCCTTAATTCCTCTCCGACCGGGACTTCCATAACCCTGCCGGTGCGTTTGACAATATCGCCTTCTTTGACCAGCTTGTCCTCACCGAAGAGAACGGCGCCGACCGAATCCTCTTCCAGGTTCAATGCCATTCCGAAAACCCCGTTCGGGAACTCGAGCATCTCCATGGCCATGCAATTATCGAGTCCATACACTTTTGCGACACCGTCACCGATATAGGTCACGGTACCAATCTCGCTGACATCTACCTTCTTTTCGAAATCCGTAATCTGCTTCTTTAAAAGTTCGCTTATCTCTTCTGTTCTGATTTCTGCCATAATGTCACCCCTTTATTAACTCATCTTTTAAGAGCCTTAACTGGCCCCTTATGCTCGTATCATACATAGTGCTTCCTATCTTGACGAGAATTCCGCCAAAAAGGGAAGGATCTATCACATATTCCAACTCCACATCCCTGTCCGTAATCCGCTTTAGGGAAGCCTTCAGCACACCCTCACGCTCCCTGCTTATCTCGATCGGACTCAGAACAACCGCCTTTGCTTTCTTCTGCCTCTCGAGATAGATGTTCGTCGCAATCCTGAGAATATCTGCCAGCCCTGCAATTGCGCCGACCTCAGTGAGATACAGTATAAATTTGACAGTGCTGTCCGAGAGTTTGAGTTTGTCTGCAAGCGCCTTTATGATCCCTGACCTCTCCTCGGTCGTAAACCGCGGATTAAAGAGAAGATTACTGAACTCTTTGCTTTTCACCATAAGGTCATTAACGGAGCCTACTTCGGTAATTGCCTGAGCCGCCTTGTCAAAGCCAACGTTCCTAAGTAAAGCCTTTGCATATTTGCTTGCTCCTTTTATCTTTTTCAACCCCTGCCTCCTATCTTCACAAGAGACTCATCAAGAAGTTTTTCCTGCTCTTCCTTTGTTAACTTTTCCCTGAGTTTTTTCTCGGCAAGCTCCATGGCCAATTCGACGGCCTCGGCTTTTATAGCTTCTTTGGCATGCTTCAGTTCATACTCTATATTTGTTTTTGCCTGCTCCAATATCTTCTCTTTCAGCCTTGCGCTATCCTCAATTATCTTGTCCCGCTCATGTTCACCGGATTTCTTTGCTGCAGCAAGGATCGCCTCTATATCCGCATCCTTTGCCTTCAGCCTCTCCTCGACTTCGCGGAGCGCTTTTAATGCAGCCTCTTTCGCCTCTTTTGCCTCATTTAGGGTCTTCTCTATCGTTTCTGTCCTTTTCTTAAAGAAGCTCTGCAGGGGTTTTCCGGCAAATTTAAACAGGATCACAACGAGGATCACGAAATTAATGATCTTCCACATGTAACCTTTCCAGAGCGGAACATGCTCGCCTTCCTCTCCTGCGCCGGCAGCAAAGACAAAAGATGCGACCACAATATTAAAAAGGACACCAGCTATGATCTTCAGAATTTTTGAATTTGGAATTTGGAATTTTGAATTTATTTTTTTTCTCATGCCTTCACCAGCTTTCTTACAATTTCATCAGAGAACTTATCAACATCAGCCCGCAAAGCCTGACGAGCTTTCTCCGCCTCGGCCTTGATCTCGGCCTTGGCCTTGTCAAGGATTGCAACCGCCTCCGCCTCTGCAGCAGAAAGGGTCTCTCTCTGCCTGCTCAGACCCTCATTTTTAATGGTCTCAAACATCTCCTTTGACTTGCTTCTTGATTCTGCGAGTTCGCGGTTCAGTCTGGCGATACCTTCATCGCTCTTATCCCTCATGTCCCTGGCAGTATCGAGATTACCTTTTACGGTATCTTCCCGTTCCTTGAAAATTTTCATGAGAGGTTTAAAGAGGATTGCGTTTAAAACAAATAGTAAAACAAAAAAGTTTACAGCCAGGACAAAGAACCATACTGGTTGGATATCTAGCATCTTGCACCTTCCATCAAGTAGTTTAGAAAAGCGAAGTCAGCATACCACAGGCAAAAAAAAATTGTCAAGAGATTTTTAAAAGAAAAAAAGGGCCCGTCCAAAATCAGAAACCGAACGTCCCCGCGTGGAATTCCGCCTCCGGACCACCCGGGAATATTGTGGTAAAATAAGCATATGTTTCTTGAAAAAATCAGACAGCTCAGAGAAAAAAATATCTTCAGGGACTTGATAGACCGCGAGTCTCCGCAGGGAACCCGGATAACACTGAACGGCAGGGAATACATCAACTTTTCTTCAAATGACTACCTCGGACTCGCAACCCATTCTTACATAATTGATGCCGCCGGGAAGGCCCTGGATATATATGGCTTTGGCGCCGGCGCTTCGCGCCTTCTGGCCGGCGGCAGTGCCCTTCACAGAGGTCTCGAGGAAAAGCTTGCGCAGTTCAAGGATACGGAATCCGCCCTCGTATTCAATTCAGGATATGCGGCGAATACAGGAATTATTCCCTCTATCGCAGACGCGGACGGAGATACTCTGCTGCTGAGCGACGAACTGAACCATGCGAGCATAATAGACGGATGCCGCCTGAGCAAAGCAAAGACGCTCGTTTATGAGCATAAAAATGTTTCTCACATTACAGATTTGCTGAAAAGAGAAAATGCAAAAAAGAAGATTATCATTACAGACACCATCTTCAGCATGGACGGAGATATCGCTCCGCTTGATGAGATGGCTGCTGTATGCAGGAGACTCGATGCGATCCTGTATATAGATGACGCCCATGCTACAGGTGTCATCGGCAATGGCAGGGGCGCCCTCGCTCACTTCAACATAAAGCCTGAGCCGTGGATTATCCAGATGGGCACTTTCTCAAAAGCCCTTGGTTCCCTTGGTGCATTCCTTGCGGGGAGTTCGGACATTGTCCAGTGGACCATAAACAATGCCCGGAGCTTCATGTACTCGACTGCTCTTCCATCCTGCGTCATCGCGGCATCCATGGCTGCCATGGAAATAATTGAGAAAGATACCGTGTTAAGAGAAAAGCTCTGGTCGAACAGGAATAAGGTGGTTAATAGTCTGAAAGATATCGGTTATGATTGCATGGGCAGTGAAACTCCTATCGTCCCCATAAAGACAGGAACTGTTGAAAACACGCTCCGTATCTCCGGACATCTTTTTAAACACGGCATTTTTGCCCCTGCCATACGGCCTCCGACAGTAAAGGAGTCGAGGATAAGGATAAATGTGACGGCAGCGCATACTGATGACGATATTGAGAGGCTGATCGAAGCCCTGAAAGAAATAAATAACCAATGACCAAAATTGCAATAATCAAACAATAAATCAATATTTTTGGGGATGGGTTATTGAAATTTATTTGATATTTGGAATTTGGTCATTATAATTTGGTTTTACCGGGAAGATTATGACAAAAGGTTTCTTCGTAACAGGCACTGATACGGGAGTTGGCAAGACAATCATCACTGCAGCCCTTGTCAAGGCGGCTCACCTCCTTGGATTCAAAGCATGCGGCATGAAGCCGATAGAAACGGGTTGCAGAACAGCGGTCAGCAGTCAATCAGCAGCCGGTAGCAAAGAAAAGACTTTGATTCCATCTGATGGAATGTTCCTCCGCGATATCGCCGGTTCCGACGAATCTCTTGATCTGATTGCCCCGGTCCGCTTTGAGAAACCCCTTGCCCCCTTGCCTGCTTCTGAAATAGAAGGCATACCTCTTGACCTTGAAAAAATAAAAAATGCCTTCTTAGACCTTGCTGAAAAATATGATGCAGTCGTTGTCGAGGGAATCGGCGGTCTGCTTGTTCCCATTCTGAGAGATTATTTTGTACTTGACCTTGCAAGAGAATTCGGGTTGCCGCTTATCGTCGTGGCAAGGCCGGGACTGGGTACCATCAACCATACGCTGCTTACCGTCAATTATGCGAAGAAAGAAGGCCTCGATGTTGCAGGGATCATTATCAATTATGCCCGACCTCCTGATGGCGTCCCTGCCGAGGCCACAAACCCTGATATCATCAAACAGATAAGCCCGGTCCCGATAATGGGAGTTTTCCCTTACCTGAAAGACTTGAAAAGCACTACTATTGAAAAGGCCGCCGCAAAAAATTTAGATATCGGGATAATCAAAAAATACCTCTGATCCTATAACATCCTCAGATCGGCAAGCACCTTTCTCAGTTTCACTTTGTTCGCAGGCGCCATCTCGCAGAGCGGAAGCCTGAACTCTTCCTGTATCCTGCCCATCATAGCAAGTGCGGTCTTGACGGGTATCGGATTCGTCTCGAGAAACATCGCCGCATTCAGGGGTTCGAGCTTGAAATGCAACGCCCTTGCCTTGTCCTGCTGCCCCTTCATCCACCATGAACACATCTGAGAAACAGCTTTTGGAGCGACATTTGCAGAGACGGATATCGTGCCCTTTCCTCCGAGTGCGAGAAGCGGCAGGGTCGTAAAGTCATCTCCTGAAAGCACGGTTATCCTGTCACCACAGAGGCGTATCACCTCGCTTACCTGTTTCATATCGCCGGTAGCTTCTTTTATTGCAACAATATTTTTAATCTCTGCCAGGCGGGCAACAGTAGCCGGGAGGATGTTAACAGCAGTCCTTCCAGGGACATTGTAAAGTACTATAGGTATATCAACATTTTCCGAAACGGTTTTATAGTGCCTGTAAAGACCTTCCTGGGTTGGTTTGTTGTAATAGGGCGCTACAAGCAATGCCGCATCAGCCCCGGATTTTTTTGCATGTTTTGTAATCTCTATCGTCTCATCAGTCGCATTCGCGCCCGTGCCGGCAATAACAGGAACCCTTCTGTTTACGGCCTTAACCGTAAAATGAATTACCCGGTAATGCTCTTTATAATCCAGTGTCGCCGATTCGCCGGTAGTACCGCACGGGACGATGGCATTTGTTCCCTGTGCTATATGCCACTCTATAAGATCGCCGAGCGCCCTTTCATCAACCTTTCCCTTCTTAAAAGGTGTAACAATTGCGACAATTGACCCCCTAAACATAGCAGCCTCCTTTTTTAGAAAAGTTTATATTAAAGTACGACCACCCGACATCCGACTTAATTTTTCACGTTGTCCATAACACGGAAGAATGTATCCTTCCCATCTCGAGTTTTTAATGGTTAATAGCACCTTCAAAGACCTCCACTGCAGGTCCTGTCATATAGATATGGTTGTCGGCAGCCCATTCAATAGAGAGGTCACCCCCGAGGAGGTGGACGGTTACATTCCTTCCTGTAAGACCTTTCAGATGCGCTGCCGCAGCCACAGCAGATGCGCCTGTACCACACGCCGTTGTTTCTCCGGAGCCGCGCTCCCATACGCGCATTCTGATCTCTCTGTCGGTCAGGACTTCTATGAATTCGACGTTGACCCTCCGGGGGAATATCGGGTGTTGCTCAATCATTGGGCCGTAATACTTAACAGGGAATCCGGAGACGTCTTCGACCATGATGACCGCATGGGGATTTCCCATCGACACGCAGGTGATATGAAATTCTTTGTCATCAACTCTTAACGGATAATCAATAATCCCCCCACGCCCCCCTTTAGAAAAGGGGGGTAATGGGGGATTTGATTCAGCAGTTATATTCACCGGTATCCTGGCAGGTTCAAAAACAGGCTCTCCCATATCTACCCTGACCATCTCTCCTGCTTTTTCGGGCCTGATAATACCGGCGGGGGTTTCTATCTCAAGAACGCTTTTGTCGGACAGATTTCTGTCCCAGATATATTTCGCAAGGCAGCGTATACCGTTTCCGCACATCTCAACCTCGCCGCCGTCTGCATTGAATATGCGCATCTGAAAGTCTGCCCTCCCCGAAGGCAGTAAAAGGAGCAGTTGATCTGCGCCTATGCCGAGCCGCCTGTCACACAGCCGCTTGCCGAGAGCATCGAGAGCTTTTGCTTCGGACGGACAGGCCTCTCTGATGCAATCGATGAGAATAAAATCATTGCCGAGACCCTGCATTTTCGTAAAGTGCATCTTCATCTTCGCCGGCATGTCCGCTTCATTTCAGGAACGCCGGAATCCGCTCGTTCCTTATCAGGTCGTCGTATGACTCCCGCCGCCTTATCAGGAAATGTTCTTTCCCCTTCACCATTACCTCTGCAGCCCTTGTCCGGCTGTTATAGTTGGAGCTCATCGAAAACCCGTATGCGCCTGCGCTCATAACGGCAAGATATTCGCCCTGCCTTGCCCTTCTGAGTTCCCGGTCGCGTGCAAGAAAATCGCCTGATTCGCAGATGGGACCGACAACGTCACAGAAGACCGCATCTCTCTTCCTGTTCACAACGGGGAGAATGCGGTGATAGGCATCATATAGCGACGGCCTGATCAGGTCGTTCATCCCCGCATCAACAATAACGAACTCTTTCTCAACTCCCTTCTTCAGATAAAGCACTTTTGTCACGAGTATGCCTGCATTTCCCACAATGGAACGCCCGGGCTCCATAATCAGGGTCAGGTCTCTGCCTTCCAGAAGCGGAATCAGATTTTTGGCCAGGTCTTTCGGCACAGGAGGTTCTTCATCCTTGTAGGAAATACCGAGGCCGCCTCCGATATCGAGGTATGTTATTGCAACACCCTGCATGCTCAGTTCATCTATGAGGATCAACACCCTTTTCAGTGCATCGACAAACGGCGTGACCTTGGTGATCTGTGATCCGATGTGCTTGTGGATGCCGATCACATTCACGTTCTTCAGTCTCGATGCAAGCCTGTAATATTCCAGGGCATCCCCGATCGGTATCCCGAATTTATGTTTTTTCAGTCCCGTAGTGATATAAGGATGCGTTTCAGGGTCGATATCGGGATTGATCCTCAGTGCGACGGGCGCCTTTGCCCTCATTTTCCCGGCCACCCTGTCGATCTGTCTCAGTTCACTCCCGGATTCCACATTAAACATAAGGACTTTCGACCTCAGGGCAAACCTGATCTCCTCTTCGGTCTTTCCGACACCTGCATATACAATCTTCTTTGAAGGCACGCCGGCTTTTAACGCAGCATGGAGTTCCCCCGCTGAAACGATGTCGGCGCCTCCGCCCTGCTTCGAAAATACCCTGAGGATCGCCGTGTTCGAATTCGCCTTCACGGCAAAACAGATAATATGAGGGTAATCATTGAAGGCCTCGTCATACGCCCTGAAATGTCTCAATAAGGTCTTGTAGCTGTAAATAAACAGGGGGGTACCGTATTTTTCAGCAAGACCCCTGACCGGCACGTCTTCGGCAAAGAGTTCACCTGAACGGTACTTAAATAGATGCATGGGAGATCTCCATCAAATGATTTCCTTAAAGATTTATACGTATTGTAAACACATTTTCTTTTTATCTCAAGAGGTTAACCGGCCAGTTGCAAAAATATCTTCAATTGAAAAGTGCAGATGTTGTGAAAAAAATTTTTTTCGATACCTTAGTACACCTTTCGCTGATGGTTACATGAATATTTTTATCCCGAAAGCGAGCAAGGATATTTTAATCAAATCATCGAGTTAAATAATTTCTCGAACAATGTTTGCGCTTTTCAATTGCATTTTTCGGGTTAAGAGTCGGAAATTTGGATTTCGCTGACTGCATATGTTAAATTTTTGTATAAAGGAAAGAAATTCTACAACTCGTATCGGAGGAGAAATTGGGCAGGAACATAGTAGAAAAAATATTCGAAACGCATAAGGCTTATGGCGAACTTACGCCGAATACACCTGTCGGACTGAGAATCGACCAGGTATATACGCAGGATGCCACCGGCACCATGGCCTGGCTGCAGTTCGAGGCTATAGGAATCGACAGGGTAAAAGTGCCGCTTGCAGTATCCTATGTCGATCACAACATGATTCAGTCTAATTATATGAACCCCGATGACCACCGGTTTCTGCAGACGGCGGCAGCGCGTTACGGTGCATATTTTTCGAGGCCGGGAAACGGCATAAGCCACCAGATACACCTTGAAAGATTTGCCGTGCCGGGAAAAATCGTCCTCGGCACGGACAGCCATACGCCGACGGGCGGCGGAATGGGGATGATCGCCATCGGTGTAGGAGGTCTCGACGCTGCTACTGTTATGGCAGGCGCTCCGTACGAGCTCGGCATGCCCCGGGTGGTCCTGATGAAACTGAAAGGCAGACTGATAAGGCCGTGGGTCACTGCAATGGATGTAATCCTCGAAATCCTGAGAAAGCTTACAGTTAAAGGCGGGGTCGGAAAAATCCTGGAATACGGCGGCCCGGGTGTAAAAGATTTAAGCGTGCCCGAGAGGGCTACTATCACCAATATGGGAGCCGAACTCGGGGCGACTACCTCTGTATTTCCGAGCGATAAAAGGACGCGGTTTTTCCTCAGGGCGCAGGAGAGAGAAAAAGACTGGACCGAGCTGCAGGCCGACAGGGATGCAAAGTATCATGAGGTTATCGAGATAGACCTGGGGTCGGTCGAGCCGATGATTGCGCAGCCCCACAGTCCCGACAATGTCGTCGCGGCAAGGGAACTGGCAGGTACCAGGGTTGACCAGGTCTGTATAGGAAGCTGTACGAACTCGTCGTACCAGGTATTAAAGACGGTCGCCTCGATCCTGAAAGGCAACTCTGTGGCCGATGGCGTCAGCCTCCTCATCAACCCCGGCTCAAAGGCGGTGTACGAAATGCTTTCGCGCAAGGGACTCGCAGCGGATATGATAGCGGCGGGAGCGCGGATACTCGAATGTTCATGCGGCCCGTGCATCGGCATGGGTGGCGCTCCGGGCACAGGGCATGTTTCCGTCAGGTCATACAACAGAAACTTCAAGGGCAGGAGCGGCAATAAAGACTCTTTTGTGTACCTTGCAAGTCCGGTTGCGTGTGCGGTGTTTGCGGTCAAAGGAAAGGTAGTCGACCTTCAAAATTCAGGCCTCCACGCGGAAGTCCCCCGCGAACCCGCTTCTTACCTGATAAACGACAACATGTTTATTCCTCCGCAGCAAAATGCGGAAAAAGTTGAGGTGATCAAAGGCCCGAATATAAAAGAAGTCCCAGTAAAGGAGCCTCTCGCCGAAAAGATAGAGGCGGATGTGCTTCTGAAGCTGGGAGATAATGTCACAACCGACGACATCATGCCCGCGGGATCCACAATCCTTCCGCTGCGCTCCAATATACCTGCCATATCGGAATATGTGTTTTCCCATATCGACAATATATTCAGTAAGAGGGCCGAAGAGGCGAAGTCCGCCGGCGGCGGCATCATAGTCGGAGGTGAAAATTACGGCCAGGGGTCGTCAAGGGAGCATGCGGCGATTGCGCCGATGTTCCTCGGTATACAGGCGGTGATTGCAAAGTCATTTGCAAGGATCCACAGGTCGAATCTCATAAATTTCGGGATTATCCCCCTGATTTTTAAAAATATGGAGGATTACGGCAGAATCGAGAAGGGCGACAGGTTGCTCCTGCATGATGTGAAAAAATCTTTAACCGGCAGTCAGTCGTATGTCATCCGAAACCTGACGAGAGATTATTCGTTCGAAGCCTCTTCGTCCCTCAACGGAAGAGAAAAAGAGATAATCCTCTCGGGCGGGCTGCTTCCTAACACCAGGAAACATATTCAGAAAATTTGACAATAAAACTTGTGAAAAGGTAAATTAAATATCTCGGGCCGCTAGCTCAGTTGGTAGAGCAACGCCCTTTTAAGGCGTGGGTCGTTGGTTCGAATCCAACGCGGCTCACCAAGAGTGTCCCTATCGTCTAGCCCGGCCTAGGACATCGCCCTTTCAAGGCGGTAACACGGGTTCAAATCCCGTTGGGGACGCCAATTATTTCAACAACTTACGGCAATATTCTCTTTTTCCGTTGCGCCTGATTGTAGCAGAATTGTAGCAGTCCCCTTTGAATCAATCACCTTGATAGCTTCTCTCAGACTCTCAGGCAGTAAATGCGCGTACCTCTGAGTCATCCTCTGGTCTTTGTGTCCGCACAGTCTTTGAACACGATAGAGATCAACACCAGCTTGAACAAGTGCCGTCGCAAAATCATGTCTCAGATCGTGGAACCTTAAGTTTTTGATTCCTGCGCGTTCACAGGCCCTTTTGAATGCCATTGATACTTTCCTGCCTGAATGAGGCTGTCCAAATTCATCACAAAAAACATAAGGACTTGCGACTTTCCTTTCCTGCAAAACTCTGAGAAGGGTATTTCTAACTATTTCAGTCATCGGAACACACACAGGATCACCGTTTTTTGTTTTAGGGACAATGATAAGATTCTTGTTGAAATCCAGTTGAGGCACAGTCAATTCAACGATGTTGCCCTTTCTAAGACCCGTCTGAGCAGCAATAACAACAATGGGCTTCAACCATTTATGCAGCGTGAACCTGAGCCTCTCTGCTTCATCAGAAGACACATAGCGCACTCTGCTATCATCGGCCTTGAGAGATTTCATTACCTTTCTAACGGGATTTTCCCTGCACAGTTCCCATTCATCAATAGCAATATTGAACACCCTTCTAAGGAAAGTAAGCTCTTTTCTCACTGTCGAAGGCAATACTTTCTGAAGCCGTTCCGCTTTATACTGACTGATTACCGAGGGCCTCGCGTCCCCAATGAGATAACCACCAATTGCAGATTTAATGTGAGATGCGCTTAGACTGTTTCTTTCGTGGCTCGTGGCGCTGAGCATCGGCGAGAACTCTTTCATGTATCTGTCTATCACTTCATTCATTGTGATATCCTTCGGCTTGTCAAAATATCTTCCTTCAATCAAGTCAGTGAGAACCTTCGCATAGAGCTTTTCAGCAAGCTTTTTGTTATCGGTTCCGAGAGACTCCTGAATCCTCGTACCCTGATACCTGATCGCATACCAGAAAATTTTACCTCTCCTGTAAAGTCCCATTTTTACTTGCGGCCCCCTTTCCTGGGACTTCTGGCCTGGGTAAGAGGATTATAACTTGAAGCAGTCTCTTTTTTACAGGACTTAATCCAGTTCATAATATCTTCGATGTCGAACCGCAGGCAGCCATTAAGTTTGAAGCAGGGTATTTGCCCCAACTCAGCCCACTGATAAAGCGTAGAAGGCTTTACGCTGAGAATTTCTGCTACTTCTTTGACACCTACCAGCTTCACAGAACGACTCTTTCAAGACACTATTCCGGCTTTTACGGTAAAACTGTAAAATCCGGCTTTGTCAAATTCGCTACAATTGATTTTCAAAGATCGCCCCATACCTGACTATCCCTCAAAACGGCTCTTTTTCTGCAAACCATGCAGTTACGTTTGACTGGAAGGCATCCTTGAGTTGTTCAATCAGGTCGTGATCCCTGAGGCTCTCAATCTCTTTTCTGAATTTCCTGTTGATGAACCGGTAAATAAACTGCATGATCCCATGTGTATCATCACCGTTTGTTTTTATGATTTCCAATCTGTCGAAATAGGAAGCCAATGAAAGGGGATCGTCTGCTATTTCTCTCAGGTTCTTCTTTACACCTCGAATCTGAATCTCAAAGCGTGTCCATTTCTTGCCGGATTCAAGAAGACCATTTTCATATTCGGTTATTGTATGGCCTTTTTTCTTGCGATATCTTATCTCTTTTACTTTGTCATAGATTCTGACTTTCGGATCAGTACCGGCGTAGATAGTTCCTTTATAAACTTGAAAGCTCTCTGAACGGATATGTTTAACATTCATGACGGAAAGGAGTTTTTCAACTGTAATGGTATCGATATCAGCAGCTATATCGATTCTCGATACATTGAAGTTATCAAGCTCCAAATCAGAACCCTTGAATAATGTTTTCAGGTCAGCTTGGAGTTCAGCGAAGCAAAAAAAGTTCTTCGGATTGATATCTATTTTTGTAAATGGGATACGTGCATTTGTACTTTCAGTGAATCTGTGAGGATAACAGAATATTGTTACCCTCTTAAGCTCATATAGAAATTTATAGAGCCTCATTTTACTTTCATCAATTGTAACGCGAGCATGAGATTTCAAATAATCTAAATCAGGCACTATAAAAGTAGTCAGACTAAGTTTATCTATCATGTTAGTAACGTCTTTGCTGGTGATTACACATATCCAGCAAAGCACCGGTATTTGCTGCCGGCTGCTTGCTCATGCCAGAGCCAGAGTCTGGCACGAGCCGCAGCCGGGGTTCCTTGTTAGTATCGATCATCCTGCTACTTACCACTTCAGCGATCATCGAATAACTTCTTCTTTCGTGCATAAGCATTCTTTGTTATTTCCCACATCAGTCTATTTATATCCGGATGCTTAATCTCGCGGTCGAAATCTTCCTTGAGCTTATTTATTCGGTCTTCCTGATCCTCGAAAGGGCCGAGACAGAGTTCTATGCCAGCGTGTCTTGCGGCATATAGCATGCAGTCAGCTTTTCTGAAGCAGGGAGCGCATTTCTGCCCGATAGTTTGTTTAAATCTGATTTCATCATCCACCATGCTTCAGTGTAAATGATGACGTAGGATAGACCTATGGACATAGTTTGAAAAACTATGTCGGTGTGAGGATATTAATTACTTAGGAAGGAACTCGCGGTATCTTTGTAAAAACTTTTGGAACGATTCTACATCCTCATAAGTATTTAGTTCACTGACTATTTCTTCACTTATTAATAACTCATGCAGTTCTTTATCGGTGAGCCTATATAAACCAAATTTCCAGAAATACTTTATAACGATAAACAGCTTGTCAGTCCTCTCCGCCCTGCTATCGTGTTTTAAAGGCTCTGATTTAATGGCGTCTCCGATTGAAGAAAGAAACTTCCAGTCCGCTGAATAAGCAGCTTTGTTGATTTTTGTTCGTACCCACTTGAAGTCAAGAAATGTCTTATCAATCTTTAGAATTTTGAAAAGCGATTCATCGTCGCCTTCTTTTGCGTTTTTGTAGAGCTCCTTTAAAGTTGCTTTATTAACCAACAAAGATATGGCATCCCATGCATAAAAAATAATCCGCTTAATCATTCTCGTGCTGTATTTAAAATTTCTTAATTGAATACTTTTTCTTATCTGGTCTTTCTCTTTCTGAAACGGTATTACTACCACGTTCAAAATAAAGGAGTATATATCACTTGCCGCTTTTTTCTGCAATTCTCTTATTTCTTTTTCACTCTTGTTCGCAATATATTTTTTAAAGGTTTCCGCAGATGAAAATATTTCAAAAGCTCGCCTATAATAATCTCTGCTTTCCTCCTGCATCATTTCAGGGTATTCCAACATTACTTCAAAGTTACTTTTCTTCTTTTTCATTTCTTTTTTTATTTCTTTCTTCATTACGTTAAGGGCATCCAATGTAAAAGTATCATCCACAAGCACACCGAAATCAATTACAGTATCCTCACGGTTATCATGTTCATATACAGAAGCAAGACTTGGGTAGTTATCACCATCTAACGTCTTCAGGTGTCTATCATCTATTGCGATATAGCCTTCATTTCCGGGAAGCTGGGTGACCATAAGAAAATCCAAGTAGAATTTTATGAACTTATCAAAGGCAGGATCAATTTTTTGTTTCCAAGAATACGCATTTGAACGCATGCAAAATTATAACAAATTCAGTTTTTACTTATAACACCTACTAATGCTGTAAATGTGAACGAAGTGGAAAAGTGATGATTTACAAGAAAATGTAATTTAAATCAGCGGCGCGGCTTCTTCGCGTCCGATGGTTTATCTTGTTACATCCCATTTTTTGGAAAATGAACAATTTCCGCAGTATTCAAAGAAGACTTTCGTCCCTGAATTATGCCTTTAATACTGACAAGAATTTCTTTCATTTCTTTAGCGTCTGGTGCATTAGCGAGGCGCTTATTAACTTCCTTCGCAAGCTCATCAGGTAGCCAGAGAGTGGCTTCCCATGTTAACCGATTTAGTTCCTTGTGTTCATTTGGTTTGTCGATCCATTCTGCAAATAACGAAGCAACCATTGCAGCTTGTTCTCGTTTTCTGAATTCAAATTCGATTGTATTTTTGATAATTGATTTAAGTGCAAAGACAAATAGTGTTTGAACGACTGCCAGAACTGCCGTGCCCAAAATGATTGCAAGTTGAATTTCTGTCATTATAGTCTTCCCTTTTTATTTGTGATGTAACACCTGAGCTAACCCGTGCGAATGAAGCGGAGCGTAATGAGCATCGGTGTTGAGCGATTTGTTATGTGTGTTTCTCTATTTAAATTTTGAAAAGTATTTATCTATCTCAGGTCTTAATTCTATGCCTACCCTCTCAAAGCAATTCAATAATTCCGGATATGCTCCTTTTCCTCCGAGGAAGTCCCAAAATTCCTCTGCAACTTTTAATTCATTTTCCAAATCCAGCATTCCCTTTAGTGTCCATCTTTCATAAGGTTTGGGCTCGTAAGGATTGTATGGTATAGCAATATAAGATTGCACATTCGCTGTCGGATGACCTGATAAATAAATCGCTACCCATTCCAATAATGTTCTTTTGAAATCCTTGAAGTTGCTGATATTGGGCTTGGCTGTTTTTAAATCAAATAAATAAATAGTTCCATTGTTGCCCTTAACAAACAAATCAACCTTTACAGTTTTCAGCTTATTCATAGTGCCCTTGTTGCAAACTTTTCTTATCCTTGCGATTTCTTCCGGTTTATTGGGGCTATTTCCGGTAGTCAGTTCATTCATAATGCGTTGAATCTCTGTCTGTGCCTGCTCGCTTATTGTATCGCCTGCTACAAATTGTTTTTGTGCAACAGAAAAGTTTAAACTTGCAAGCGTTTCAGCTACAGGTTCAAAGATAGAAGTACCAAAAGTGGTATTCAAGGAATGGATGAAAGAAAACAATGCCATTCTATCCTGTCCAAGCAGACGATAATGGAATGGCATATTATTTGTCTCTGGTTTATACGATTGAAATTTATTTCTGAGGCTCTCCTTGATAGTATTTTCAACTCTCTTTATTTGTTCTTTTGTAAGAGCCATCTCACATTTCCTTTAAGTGAAAAATTGTTTCCGCATAAGCGGTATCTCTGTCTTTTTCTACTCTGTTAAGAACAGGGCGTTTAAATTGATTAACAATTTTCATCTCGGATAATTCAGCAATCTTGGGATAAAGGTTAAATTTGTCATTAGCGACCAAAAATATATTGTAATCATTTTGAAAAAACCGTTTACAATTTTTTAAAACTTCTGCTATGCCCTGAACGTAGGAGTCTCTCGCTTCTTTTCCTTGTCCCTTAACTAAAGGGCCTATTTCCAATTCGTCTTTTCGTTCAAATCCAAATATCTCATATGCATAGGCATGCTGTTCGTGATAATCAATAAGACCGACATAAGGCGGACTTGAAAAAATTCCTCTTATCTTTTGTCTTGATAGTATTTTTGCAAATTCTGGATTTACTTTCTTAACTTCCTCAAAAATATCGGTAGTTTTGCTATCACCAGTTAAGCAAAATTGATGTGTGTTGGTTCTTAATTGATCGAATTCTTTAATACGATTTAATGTATCTACAGTATAGGTCTGCCACCAACCAATAATCGAAAATATTGGTTTGCACATTTTTCCGTGCTTTTTACAATAATATGTGGCTGTAACTGGTTCTTTCAAAGTAGCTAAATCAGCATGTGTCGTTGCTCTGCAAGAACGAACCGTTCTGCTTAAGATAATAGCTATAACTCTCTGAATATCTTCATTGTCTATAGTAGTGTTTAATTCTTCGGATAAAAAATCAATTTCTTCTCTCACAGGCGATAAAAACCATCTATCCAGAAAAGTATCGTTTTTATCCTGCCTAATTTTGATTCGATATTTTTCTACCAAAGCATAGTAGATGCCCAGAAATTCATTTTGTTTTTCAATGGCATATTTATCCTCATTGATTTCACCCTTAGCAACTTTTTTCTTATATTCTGGGGAAGGAAAATATTTAGCGTTGAATTTTGCAAGTTCTGATAGCAGATGTTCTTCAAAAATAATATTGCTTCTGGTCTTATGAAAGTCCTTTAGTCGTGCCGTTAGTTTATGCATTGCTTCTGCAATTAAAAGAAGATTATGTTTTTCTACCTTAATGTTGGTAATCATTGCGTTGAAAGAAGAAATATCTATTCCTATAGCGTGCATGCCCAGTTCGTTTGCTTGAACTAATGTTGTCCCACTTCCACAAAAAGGGTCTAATACTATATCGCCCTCTTGAAAATAAACCTCTTTTTTAAATTCATCGATATGAGAATCAAGAAAATACTCTACCAATTGGGGGATAAACTTTCCTTTGTAAGGATGTAATCTATGAACATGCTTCGTTCTTTCCGCTTCTGTGTATTCTACAAATGATAAATGCCAATTGAGGTCATCGCCCAATATTTTTTTCAACCGTTTTTCTTTATTAAGCGAGTCATAATAATCTTTCAATTCTTCTGCATTCAACATCGGGTTGCCGTTGTTGCCATATTTATTTATTCTTCCATATTGAAGCAGATAGGAAATGTTTGAAATGGTGACATTACGATTCAGATATTGAGACGCCCATTCGCTGGCTTCCTTTAAATTAATCAGTTTTTTGTCTTTTTTCTCGAGGAATGTTAATTGACTCATCGCAGGATTATTATATTCAATTTTGATGGATATTGGTAATTATTTTTCACACATAACATTCATTTTTATGCGTAATCTACATTTTAATAAAAGACTATTACTTCTCAGGCAGATTGTCAATGAATTTTGCCGGAAAACAGCTTATGAGAGACATAAAATTCCACATAATGTTGTCATTCTTGCCGATATATAGAATACGCTGAATTGCATAAGCCAATAATTCATACTTGAAATCCCTGCTGAAATATTCAACACTTGGCTTCTATTTTCAGATGCGGACGAACATTTTATTTTTTACTGTAGCAAAATTGTAGCAGAAAGCATCCTATTTTACATAATATACCGACAATATCGAGAAGGCCATAATAGTAATTTAGTCTTTATAACCAGAGACTTAAGCGTAAACCCAAGCCAGAAGCCCATTTTAAAATTTGCTCTCAAATTAACTTTCAAGGCGGTAACACGGGTTCANNAAAATGCGGGATGCACCTACAAGCAGATACAAATAGTCGGAGATGAAATGTGAGGATTTACAGAAGAATTGTTTAACGCCGCTCTTGAGCCGTCGGTTCTCGAATGGCTTGTTAGCTCATACAATTGAATCTAATTTATCCATGTTCATTGCATTCCACGGATTACGATCAAATCTGTATCGGAAAGTGTCGCTTAATCGTCCATAGCCTTCTTTTACCTTTGTGCGGAGCACTTCCGCATCGCCAATTCCTGTGACAATAGCCAGATTTGCAAAATGCTTGTGTTGAGCAGCTCGTAAAAATAGCGGGAAATCCCGAGCATAGGATGAATAATGCAATGTTCCCGGATACCACCTAGTGTCAGGCGTGATCAGTACCATTAAGAAGGTC
>DCVG01000075.1 GCA_002328665.1 Nitrospiraceae bacterium UBA2194 | reverse complement strand
GGCGGGAGCGTGTGGGAATCGAACCCACCCTGCCCGTTTGTAACAGGCAACACTGGATTTGAAGTCCAGGAGGGACACCAGAACCCTATGCACTCCCCGGGTGATAAGTTATAATATCATAGCGGAGGATTATTAGTGAAATGACGATTGAGAAGTATTCATGGGGCAAAATTACTGTTGATGGAAAGACCTTCACCTCTGATGTAATCGTCTATCCCGAACGGGTCGATTCTTCGTGGTGGAGAAAGGAAGGCCACAGCCTGCAGGTTGCAGACCTTGGAGGTGTCATCGATGCAGCCCCTGAAGTCGTTGTCATAGGCACCGGCGCCCTGGGTGTGATGAAGGTTCCCAAAGAAACGGTGTCGCATCTCGAGGCAAAAGGCATCAAGGTGCGCGTGGAGCGAACCGGCAAGGCTATAGAACTCTTCAATGAGCTGCAGAAGGAAAAGAAAGCGGTTGCAGCCCTGCATCTGACCTGCTAAACGGTCATCTCGTTCCGTCTTTCAGGCCCCCTGTAGTGTCCCCCCGTTCCCCTTATCTTATCGTTTACCGGATTGACCCATCCTTCCGAGCGGCGGAACTTTTTTATCATGTTTAAATAGAGAAGCTCATTGAGGAGAACGGGTTTTACAAAATCGAATCTTTCATCCCGGTAGACGACCCTGATCAGCATTATTGACGGTTCTCCATAAAATTTATGATATCGTTTATCTTTTTTTCATCCGAAACTGTTGTAAATTTAAGTCCCGCAACATATACCGGTACGATATCGCCGTTAGAGCCCTGACGACTTTCACGCAGCTTTGAATATACGACGGTTCCCCGTATGGTCAAAACCTCGCCCTTATCTTCAAGCTTAAATAAATAGCTGCTCCCGATATTCAGTCTTCTGTCCGCTTTTATCGATATACCGCCGGAGCTGATATTGAGTACCTTGACGTTATTGGTACACATTATCTTTCCGTTGAGATTCAGCACCTCGACTACAACTCTTTTCTGCTGTCTTCTGTCCTGCATCTGATCCTGTGGAGGCTTATGCGCCTCCCTGAAATTATTAGATATTTTCCGCATATAAAAATTATAGAAAACTTTATCCTGAAAATTAAAGAAAAAAAGTGACCGCGAGCCGGCGTCTGTCATGTGACTTGTCGAGCAAAGTTTGCCTCAATACAGTAAAATAAACATCTGACGAGTGCAGGGTTATACAAGAGACCCTGATACGGCATGAGATGACAAGCAATAATCTGAGAGAACAAACACTAACATACGGTCCTGCTTTCTTTTCCGGGCTGCTTCTTGTGTTGTGTTTTCCCACAATCGACCTCTTCCTGCTCGCATGGGTCGCGCTCATCCCCTTTCTTATATCCCTTTTTGACAAAACGCCGAAACAGGCGTTCAGGGCCGGCGTAATCTTCGGCATCCCCTATTTTTTCGGCACCCTGTACTGGATATACCACTCAATAAACCACTATGGCGGCGTTTCTCTGGTCTCCAGCGTAGTGATCGTTATTTTGCTCTGCCTCTTTCTCAGCCTTTACTCCGGTATATTTGCCTCTTTATTTTCTCTTGCCATCAGGAACACCAAGCTCCCCGCGCTTCTGATCGCGCCGGCATTCTGGGTGGTGCTTGAGTTCCTGCGCTCTTACATATTCACAGGATTTCCGTGGTCGAGCATCGGTTATTCGCAGTATAAATTCCTCACGATCATCCAGATTGCGGATATCACCGGTGTTTACGGTGTATCTTTTCTTGTTGTAGCGGTAAACGGTGCCCTGGCTGATATCTTCATAATAAAGAAACGAATCAAAGACATGCCTCTTTTTCCGTTCTCGTATACGGTTATCGGGTTCGTTGTACTTTTTCTTCTTGTCATTGTCACCATTTTCTACGGACAGATACGGATCAAAGAGGAGCGGCCGGGAGACCTCCTCAGGGCGAGCATTATCCAGGGGAATATCGAACAGGACAAGAAATGGGAGCCGTCATATCAAAACACCGTTATGGAAACCTATAAGGATCTCTCCCTGAATGCGGCGGCCTCCTCGCCGACACTCATCGTATGGCCGGAAACGGCTGTGCCGTTTATTTTCAATACTGACAGGGAATTCACAGAGGAGCTTGTCGATTTTCAGCATCAGCTCAGGACTTACCTTTTCTTCGGCAGCATACTTGTGAAGGACCGGGTCGACGACAGATTTTTGCTTTCCAACAGCGCTGTTTTACTCGATGATACTGGAAAGGTAACTTATACCTATGATAAAATACATCTGGTTCCTTTCGGCGAATATGTTCCTTTTCAAAAGATCCTTTTTTTTCTCAATAAACTTGTCGTCGGAATCGGAGACTATACGGGCGGTAATAGTCATGTAAGGGCTCTTTCACCCTTTGGAGAATTTGCTCCTCTCATATGCTATGAAATAATATTTCCCGGACTGGTGAGGAAGTTTTACTCGGACGGCGGGGATTTTATGATAAACATTACAAACGATGCGTGGTTTGGAAGGACTACAGGCCCCTATCAGCATTTCAGTATGGTGGTGTTTCGTGCTGTGGAAAACAGGAAACCCGTTCTCAGGGCTGCAAACACGGGAATTTCAGGTTTTATCGACAGCTCCGGAAGGATACATTCAAAGACATCGTTATTCGAAAGAGCGACATTGACAGGAGATCTGAAAACCGACCGGACAAGGAGTTTCTATTCAAGGTACGGAGACCTCTTTTCATATGTGTGGATTGTCGTCTCCATATTATTATTGGCAAACATTTTCGGTAAAGTGAAAAGCATATAAGGAGGTAACATGCTTAAACAGGATGAACTTAAGGAAGGGTTGTTGAACCTCAGGAACAGGATAGAATCCTTAAGAGGTTATCTTTGATTTACCGGCTTTAAAAGAAGAGATAGAGAGAATAAACAGAGACCTCCTGACCGAGGAGGTATGGTCTTCTCCTCATAAAACCCGCGATTTATCCAAAAGGAAGTCACAACTCGAGGATATCGTATCTCATTTCGAGTCCCTGGCCGGCAAACTGACTTATCTCGAAGAATCCATCGGCATACTCGAAGAAGAGAGCGGAGAGCTCTTCCTCGTTGACCTTAAGAAGGAAATTAAGGATCTCAGAGAGGAAATGGACGCCCTTGAGATCCGGAACCTGCTTTCCGGGGAAATGGATAAAAACAATGCGATCATTACCATTCATCCCGGTGCAGGAGGCACAGAGAGCCAGGATTGGGCCCAGATGCTGATGAGGATGTATCTCAGGTGGGCGGAGAAGCATCGTTTTTCCGTCCAGATCATCGAATTACAGATGGGTGATGAAGCAGGTATAAAAAGCGCAACGATCACCGTTTCCGGCCCATATGCGTACGGATACCTCAAGGCCGAAGCCGGGGTACACAGGCTCGTCAGAATTTCTCCATACGATGCCGGCAAAAGAAGGCATACATCTTTTGCAGCAGTCCTTGTGTATCCGGAAGTTGAAGAAGATATTGATATCGAAATAAAAGAAGACGATATAAAAATAGATACATTCAGGGCATCAGGAGCAGGTGGACAGCATGTCAACAAGACGTCCTCTGCTGTAAGGCTGACACACCTGCCGACCGGCATTATCGTCAGTTGTCAGAACGAGCGTTCACAGCATAAAAATAAGGCTATTGCCATGAAGATCCTGAAGGCGCGGCTGTATGATCTGAAGCTGAAGGAGAAGGAGAAAAAGATCGAAGGGTTTGTCGCGGATAAAAAGGGTATTGCATGGGGGAGCCAGATACGGTCTTATATACTTCAGCCCTACAGGATTATTAAGGACCACAGAACAGGGGTAGAGACGGGAAATGTCGATTCGTTTCTTGACGGCGATATTGATATATTCATAAAAGCGTTTCTTAAAAAGTGTTCAGCTATATTTCCTGATAGACCAGATCTTCTGATTTGAAATATTTCTTCGTAAATTCAATTACCTTTTTTACGCTGAACTTTTTGCAGCTGTAAATATCAGAGGTAAAAAATTTACAAAACCTCCATGCATATATATGACAGCCGGACTCTGCCCATGCAACAAAGCCGTT
>DCVG01000129.1:489-12940 GCA_002328665.1 Nitrospiraceae bacterium UBA2194 | reverse complement strand
TCTTTATGTTAAAATTAACGTTACGCACTATGTGCGTAACGCATTATGACCATTATGACAAGGAAGATCAATAAAATACTTATTGCCAACAGGGGGGTGACCGCGGTCAGGGTCATGCATACATGCCGTGACAGGAAAATCCCTACGACTGCGGTTTACAGCACGCCTGACAGGCTTGCGCATCACGTATTCATGGCGGACACGGCGGTGCATATCGGTGAAGCGCCTCCGGCTGAGTCATATCTCAACATGGAAAAGATGATCGCTGCCGCCATTCAGAGCAGTTCGGATGCGATCCACCCGGGCTGGGGTTTTCTTGCTGAAAACGATAAATTTGCAAGAATGGTAATAGATGCCGGTCTCACATGGATCGGTCCGCCTCCTGATGTCATCAGGGCTCTCGGAGACAAGGTCCAGGCAAAGAAGCTTGCGCAAAAATCGAATGTCCCCACAATCCCCGGAATTATCGATGTTCTGAACATTGATCAGATCAAAAAGTGGATGAAAAGCGAGAAGGTGAATTATCCGATCATGATAAAGGCGGTTGCCGGCGGCGGCGGAAAGGGAATGATGAAGGTCGGGGACGGGGCCCAGTTGACGCAGGCCTTTGCGCAGGCCCGTTCCGAAGCCCTGAAATCTTTCGGCGACGACAGGGTACTGGTAGAAAAATATATAGAACGCGGCAGGCATATCGAGGTCCAGATCGTAGGCGACGAATACGGCAACGTCGTGCATCTCTTTGAAAGGGAATGCACAATCCAGCGGAGGAACCAGAAGATAATCGAGGAGGCCCCGTCTCCGTCGATCGATGACGACCTCCGCAAGGAAATGTGTTTTACAGCGGTCAGGCTGATGCGCGAAATAGGTTATTCCTCTACAGGCACTGTCGAGTTCATTTTCGATTCATCTGCCAGGAAATTCTATTTCCTGGAAGTCAATACGCGCCTCCAGGTGGAGCACGGGATAACGGAACTTATAACAGGTCTGGATATAGTCGGCATCATGATAGACGTTGCGACGGGCAAAAAACTTCCCTTTAAACAGTCCGACATCCATCCCAACAGATGGGCGCTTGAAGTGAGACTGAATGCCGAGGACCCGAGAAATTTCAGCCCGTCCTTCGGCTCCATCACCCGTCTTCAGATACCCCAGGGGCCCGGTGTGAGGATTGCGACCGGTGTATATGAAGGCGCGGATATACCGCCTTACTATGACTCTCTTTTCATGCTTCTTATAACGGCTGGTGCAGACAGGGGCGACGCCATAAGGGTCATGGACCGTTCGCTGAGCAGAAACCTGAGGGTTGAGGGTATAAAGACACTTGCGCCTCTTCTGCTTAGTATTATAAGACATCCTGCATTTATAGCCGGAGAGTTTTCGACCAGGTTCATTGAAGAACATATGGAAGAACTTATATCCATGTTCAAGGAAAAGAACAGCGAAGACGAAGTGCTCAAGATCGCGCGCTATGTTGCTGAGATATCGGCCCTTGGCCCCCGTCCGTGGATGTAAAATTATATGATTACGAATAAGGGTAATAATATTTTCGCAAAACCGGGCATGTCTCCCAAAGAGATCGTCAAGTCCGTGCGCTCTCTTAAGGGCGTATGCCTGACATCTGTCGGAATGCGCGACGCAGGTCAGTCCGATTACAAGAACAGGCACCGTATCTATGACCTTGCCACACTCGCTCCCTATTACAACAGGATGGGACTTTTCAGCGCTGAATGCCATGGCGGCGCCCGGTGGCATGTAGGGGTAATGAACAGGAGGGAGAGCCCGTTCGAGGAGATCGAGGTACTGAGGCACCATATGCCCGACGTGCTTCTGCAGACCCTTGTCAGAGAAACGAATTTGTGGGGATACCGGCCTTATCCCAAAAACGTCATAGAGTATGTGGTCTCAAGGGTGGATATCGATGTCTGGAGATGTTTTTCCTTTCTGAATGATGTAAGAAACATGCGCACTGTAGCGGAAGTCGTGATGAAGAGGGGAAAACTGTTCCAGCCCTCCGTATCTTTTACCATGGCGGACTGGGCGACAAACGATTATTACCTTAACCTTGTCCGGGAGGTTGTAGATCTCTGCGGAGGGACCGACGAAATCATATTCTGCGTTAAAGACATGGCCGGAGTCGGGAGTATTAACCGTGTCGGCAGTCTTATAGACGCGATAAAACAGAAATTCCCTGAACTGCTTGTTCAGTACCACAGGCATATTACGGACGGCCTCGCGATGCCGGCGCTGCTGGTTGCTGCAAAGGCGGGGGCAAAGATCTTTGATGTGGAAGAGGATTCCCTGGTGCGTTTTTACGGTCATTCACCGATACTGGGGGTCCATGCCTATTTCGAGGAATCCGGCATCCCGGTAAATCTCGACAGGAGGGAAGCGGAGGCCGCGGTGCAGAAGGTGAGGGAATGGATCAATTATTACGACTGGGCTGAATCGCCGTTCAAGGGGTACGACCACACAGTCACCCTCCACAAGATGCCCGGAGGGGCATTCCCGAGTTCGTTCGAGCAGGCTGAAAGAGGAGGGTTCCTCCATTACATGCCGGCTGTTCTGAAGGTGATGTCGCTTTACAACAAGATAATCCATTATTTTGATGTCACACCGGGGTCTCAGATCACCTGGGTCACCTGCAGCGGAATTGTGAATAAATATGCGAAGGCCAGGGGAGAAGGAGGGGTCAGGCATCTGATCGAGCTTTTGACAAAGTTCATCGAGAAGAAAAACCTTGATTTGGAGTCCATGACGAGCGATGAACAGGAAGAACTCCTGGGACTTTTCAGAAACGCACCCGGCGACTTCAGGAATCTGATTCTCGGACATTACGGAAAACTTCCCATGGGCTGGCCTCCCGACTGGGTGTATAAGAGCACCTTCGGCGACGAATGGAAGAAAAAGTTAAATGAGCGCATTGAGCTGTCCCCCCTCGATTCGATGGAGGACGACGACCTCGAAAAACTGAAAACCGAGTTGGCTGATTATATCGGGAGAAATCCCTCGGAAGAGGAGTTCATACTCTTCCTGATGCATCCGAAAGACGCCCTCGATATGATCGAGTTCAGGGAAAAGTACGGAGAGGCACCGCTGGTGTTGCCGACGGATGTCTGGAGGCAGGGTCTGAAAAACCCCGGAGACAGGGTTGACTTTGAACTCTGGGGAAAACCATACAGCATTGAACTCGTATCCGTCGGATCGGAGCATGAAGGACTGATCCACGTAGTAGTGAGGGTGAACAACAAGACGAGGGTTTATAGTGTCGAGACCCCGAGGGCCAAAAAGACGGAGATCAGGATGGCAAAAAGCCTGAACGAGGTCGGTGCCCCGATAAACGGAAACATATGGAGGATCGGCAATCCCGAAAGAGGCGCTCTCAAAGCAGGAGACATCGTCCATAAAGGTGAAGAGATCGCAAACCTCGAGGCTATGAAGATGGAAAATGTTATCGTCGCTCCCTTCGACGGGCAGATAGCCGAGGTGGCCGCTAAACTCAACAGCTTCGTCATCGAAGGCCAGATCCTTTTCGTCCTTGAGAAGGCCTGAGACTTTCTCCGGCCAAGAGGCGGCTGTCCCTTATTGGTATCGGACATATGCACGGAAAAACCTTTCAGAATCGCTTCCCCGCAGAATAACCGGAATAAATCAACTCTGTTTTTCAAGTATAATAAAACCCGCTGTCTTGCGTTTATAAAACATCCTTTATAGACTGGAAATATGAACTGGCATCAACAGGAAATAGGCAGGGTCATTGAGACTCTTGGCTCGTCCACCGATGGAATCTCTTCGGCAGAGGCTGAGAAGCGGCTCCGGGAATATGGACCCAATCTTCTGAAGGAAAAGAAGAAAAAGACCCTTTTTGTCATGTTCCTGGACCAGTTCAGGGACTTCATGATCCTTGTCCTCATCGCTGCAGCAGTTGTGTCGGGAATTATCGGAGAACTTACGGACACCATAGCCATTGTTGTCATTGTTGTTCTCAACGCCGTCATCGGTTTTGTGCAGGAATACAGGGCCGAGAAGGCTATGGAGGCATTGAAGAAAATGGCTGCTCCCGCTGCAACCGTCGTCAGGGACGGGATGCCTTTGGAAGTTGAGGCATCCGGACTTGTCCCCGGCGACCTTGTGGTTCTCGAAGCGGGCAAGATCGTACCGGCGGATATGAGACTGACCGAGTGTGCGCAGTTGAAAGTGCAGGAGGCCGCCCTGACCGGCGAGTCCGTACCTGCCGAGAAAACCACAGAAGCGCTCGACGATGAGAGGCTGCCCACAGGAGACAGGAAAAACATGGCCTACAAAGGAACGAATGTTTCTTATGGGAGAGGCATGGGGATTGTGACAGCGACCGGCATGAACACGGAAATAGGCAGTATTGCAACTATGCTCCAGGAGGAGGAAGAGGTGAAGACCCCCCTGCAGAAAAGACTTGCTGCCTTCGGAAAGAAGCTTGCGGTTGCTGTGCTCGCGATCTGCGCGATAATCTTTGCCGTGGGGATTATCAGGGGGGAAGCAGCGCTTTTAATGCTGCTTACGGCCATTTCACTTGCGGTTGCCGCCATACCCGAGGCGCTTCCGGCAGTGGTTACGATATCGCTTGCCATCGGCGCGAAGAAGATGGTGAGACAGAACGCACTGATAAGAAGGCTCCCCGCTGTGGAGACCCTCGGCTCCGTTACCTACATATGTTCTGATAAAACAGGCACCCTCACACAGAATAAAATGACAGTCGAAGAGATGTATGTAGACGGAAAGTTAGTGAAGAGCGAAAAGGTAAAAGTGAAAAGTGAAGAGAAGGCAATCCCCCCCTTGCCCCCCTTTGCTAAAGGGGGGGAGGGGGGGATTACCGAAGAAATATATCCTCCCTATCATTTGCTGATGACTGCGCTCGCTCTGAGCAACGACGCTGCAAGGGACAGGGACGGAAATCTCATGGGCGATCCGACGGAAGCCGCCCTCTATATGGCTGCATTCGATGCCGGATATGAAAAAGAAGAATTGAGCGGAGTTTTTCCGAGGTCGAATGAGATACCGTTCGACCCGGAGCGAAAGCTCATGACCACAATACATAAGTGGTCAGGTACTGGAGGTGGAAATGGGCCGGTTGAACGAACTGATCAATCACCCCAGTCACCGGACTCCGGAACTGTTGGGCCATTCCGGTTCATATCCTTCACAAAAGGCGCAATCGAGGTATTATTGGGGAAAACGGTTAATGTTATGACCTCGGAAGGTTTTAAAGAAGTGAACGCCGGTGAGATTGAAAGGATAAGCGAGAGTATGGCTGCCGGCGGACTTAGGGTCCTCGGAGTCGCCATGAGAAAATGGGATTCGCTGCCTTCGGACATGTCGGCTGAGAATACGGAAACAGGGCTGACTATTATAGGGCTCATCGGAATGATGGACCCGCCGAGAGAAGAGGCCGGGGAAGCGGTAGAGTCCTGCAAGGCGGCGGGGATAAGACCTGTAATGATCACCGGCGATCATCCCATTACCGCGAAGGCGATAGCCAGGAGACTCGGGATACTTGAAGACGACTCAAAATCGATTATAACGGGAAGAAAACTTGAAGAACTCCCTCTGGAGGAATTCGAAGAGAGGGTCGAGAAGATACAGGTCTATGCCCGGGTTGCGCCCGCGCAGAAGCTGAAGATCATCAAGGCTCTTCAGGACAGGGGGCAATTCGTCGCAATGACAGGCGACGGGGTGAACGATGCGCCGGCGCTGAAGAGAGCGGACATAGGAATTGCCATGGGTATTACAGGAACGGATGTGGCGAAAGAAGCGTCTCATATGATTTTGCTGGATGATAATTTTGCGACTATCGTGAAAGCCGTGAAGGAGGGCAGAAGGATATTCGATAACATCAGGAAGTTCATCCGGTATACCATGACGAGCAATTCAGGCGAGATATGGACGATATTCCTTGCGCCTTTTCTGGGGCTGCCTATCCCGCTTCTGCCGATCCATATCTTATGGATAAATCTCGTTACAGACGGACTTCCCGGGCTTGCACTCGCTGCAGAGCCTTCTGAAAAGGACATAATGAAAAGACCGCCAAGGCATCCTCAGGAGAACATATTCACAGGGATGTGGGTGCAGATCCTTTGGGTCGGGCTCCTCATGGGCGCTGTATCGATATTTACGCAGGCCTGGGCTATCAGGACCGGTTTTGCACACTGGCAAACGATGGTCTTTACCGTGCTGTGTTTAAGTCAGATGGGTAATGTCCTTGCCCTTCGTTCCGAAAAGGAATCCATTTTTACGCAGGGTTTTTTTTCCAATAAGCCTCTGGTCGGAGCGTTTGTGCTTACTGTTGCGCTTCAGATGGCAACCATCTATGTGCCGTTTCTCAATCCCGTATTCAAAACCCAGCCCCTCAGCCCCCATGAACTCCTTGTAACACTGGGACTGTCTTCAATCGTATTTTTTGCGGTCGAGGCGGAGAAATGGTGGAAAAGGCGCAGGTTCTGAGATAGTTCTAAATATTTGGTTCAGGTTGGGAAAATATGCCTGCAAATGCCTTTATCAGGATGGGGTCATAGAGGGTTCCGCTCCCTGATAGCATCAATTTAAGCGCTTCCTCCGGCGGAAGTTTATTGCGGCCGTATACCCGTCCTGATACGAGACTGTCGTAGTCATCGGCTATGCCTATAATACGGCTGAACATGGCCGGTTTCCTTTTGCCGGAAATCGCAGGATAACCGGAGAAATCAAGTTTCATATGGTGTTCCAATGCTGCAAGCATCGAGATTATCAGGATTTCACTGAGACCAAAAGACTTCAGGAGCACCGTCACCCCCTCCATGGGGTGACGGTGCATGAGATCGTACTCTTTTGCCGTAAGACCGGTTTTCTTATTAAGTATGCTTACGGGGATTGTAACCTTCCCCACGTCGTGGAAAAATGCAGCCAGTGCAAGTGTTCTCATCTGAACCCTGTTCAGACCGAGCCTCTTCCCGATTACGGCTGAAAGTATGGCTACATTTACCTGGTGATAAAAATGGTAGTTTTCGTAATTTCCCACTCCGGTCAATCTCAGCAGATAGCTCTCATCCGCAAGAATGCTGTCAATCATCAGGTGAAGGGCCCTTTTAATTTTCTTCAGTTTCAGTCGCACGCCGGCTTTTACAGATGCATCCATCTCCCTGACGGCAGCCAGTGTCTTCAGATATGCCCTTCTTGCCATTGCCCGGCTGTCCTTTAAATCAACCCCTTCCTCCTTCTGCAGGGACACGGGTCCTCCGATGGCAATACCCCTGATGAGACTGCTCTCGATGATTGACTGTATCCCGGAAGCATGCTCTCCACTTTGAAGCGAATATGCAAGTTTGATGAGATCATCGGCGCTGACGGGCGCCCTGAATTCGATCATCCCGATGGACTTTTTCCCGAGTTCGTCCGCGAGAGACATAAAACTTTCTATTTCGGACACGCCGGCTTTTATCCTGATCCCTTCTATATAAAACGCTCCCTCAATGAGTTTAACTGCAAACTCTCCTGTTTCATCCAGCAGGGGTTCGATATCCGACAGAAGTCTGGTTGCGATTGTCAGGATTGTCTCATTCATGGAATCATAAATTACGGTCGTCTTGACAAGTATGTAAAAGTCTATGAGTAAAGACTTGCCGTATTTTGCAGCCTTGTCTTCCGAAGTTTCCATTTTATTGCAGTCCCTTCAGTATTTTAAGGCAGGTTTCCCTGAGGGGTCTCCTTTTCGAGGCGGCCCCTTCCTGAAGAAGGGCCACAGCTTCAGGTGTGCCGACAACGCCGAGGCCGTAAGATGCAGATACCCTTATTTCGGCCATTTCGTCCGTTTCAATGAACCTCTTCGTCCTGAAAAGTTCGGAAAGCAGTGAGAAAGCGCTTTTACCGTCAAGTGCGGCAAGCGTTTCAAGCAGTTCTTTTTTCTCCTCGAACGATATTTTCTTCAGTTTCTCAAGTGACGCCCTGGCGCTTAATATCCTGAAGAGTTCGGAATCTTTGAACCTTCTCAGTGACCTGAGGCCGGATATCCTTATTGTGAGGTCTTCGTCGTCCATGGCGGTAAGAAAAAGCTTCTTCGTGTCCCCGGAGTCGATGCCTGCCAGCGCCTTTACCGCCTCCCTTCTGACCCTTGGTTCGGGGTGTTTCAATATGCCTTCGAGAGGTTTCACCGCAGCAGCTTCTTTTGTCATGCCGAGAATCATCGCTATATTCCTCACAAGATACCAGCGGTCGTCCTGAAGCGCCCCGGACAGGGCATCGATGTCCTTCCTGACTATTCCGGCAAGGATTTCACAGAGCAGCCTTCTCTGTTTTCTGTCCCGAAGCTCGGCCAGTACGCTTACCAGATGAGGTATTGAATCTACGTCAAGGAAGAGCAGATATTGCGTTATATCGTCGCTTTTGGCAGAGCCACGGAAAAGCAGACTTATATTTTCGGGGCTTCCTGCTTTAAGAAAGACATTTTTTATCAGGCCGGTCCGAACCGGGTCCTGATAAACAGCCGAGATGTCTTTAAGCCGTCCCAGTATTCGGATTGCATCTCCTATGCCTTCCTTTTTCATCCTGATTTCGAGTATTTTTCCGAGAGCCTGCATAATCTCCGGGAAGGCCTCGGAGTCTTTTTCGTCCGAGAGCAATTCAAAGAAAAGTTCGACAGCTGAAGACAGAAGCGGTGCCTCTTCGAGAGATGAAAGCTCGCCTCTTATTGCCTCGATATCTGTATCGGTCAACGGTTCAATGCCGGGTTGTGAAGAAAAAAAACTTGCGGCAGGTCCCGGATAATGCGGCCCGCCGGCTTCCGGACTCTGAATATCTTCACGTCCGGCAGGCTCCTGAATGAGGCTTTCTTCGATGGCAAGCCTGTCGTCTACTGTATCTTCAACAGCCGTATAACCCATATTTCTGATATTCTTTTCCCACAGGAGTGTAACGATATCGTCATCGTCACTGGTCGCCGATTTAGGAGCAAATCTCAGGATATCGATAAAATCGGTTATCTCTTCAGGACTTATTTCTTTATGGAAGACTATCTGCCTCAGCCCGTCTGCAAAAAGAAGAAGCGGGATGCTGTCGGTTCTCTCCTCGCTGTAGAAGACCTTATTCCCTTTGTACAATAACGAGTATTGTTCAATATACAAGGGGAGTTCATCATTCAGTTCAAAGAATGTATTGAATTTCCCGCAGATCTCGGCGGCAAACTTCTGATATATGGGATTATCTTTCGGGTATACATTGAATGTTTTTACGGTCTTCGAAAGCGTTCTTAAAATATCGATGACGATTTCGAGCTCTTTTTCGCTTACTTCAGGCGCCTGATATTCTTCTTCCATTTTCCTATATCATTATCATGATTAACCTGCCCTGTGTCAATTCAATAAAAAGTCCGGCCTCAGTTCCTGTCCGGCATCTCTTATATGGTATATTTAATCATGGTAAATGCTATCCTTATTGTGGAAGACGACAGGAAAATCGCCAGGATTGTCAAAGTGTACATCGAAGGCGAAGGTTTCAAAGCAGTTATTGCGGAAACCGGGAAACAGGCGATTGACTTTGCACTGGAGGAACGGCCTTCTCTCGTTATATTGGACCTGATGCTGCCGGACATGAGCGGTGAAGAAGTCTGCCAGGAGATGCGGGAGATCGGGGACTTTCCGATCCTGATGGTTACCGCGAAATCATCGGAAGAGGAGAGGGTGGCGGGGTTTGCATTGGGCGCCGACGACTATATCGTAAAACCGTTCAGCCCGAGAGAGCTTGTTGCAAGAGTCAAGGCCGTTCTGAAAAGGGCCGGGAGGACGGAAGGTCCTGTTGCGCGGACGATCAGCTTCAACAAAGGACTTTTAACAGTAGACTCGCGCAGCTTTGAAGTGAGGAAGGGTGGGGTTATTGTTCCTCTGACACCGACCGAATTCAAGATTATCCTGGTTCTCGCGGGTTCTCCAGGAAGGGTCTTCACAAGGGGCGACCTGGTCGAAAGCGCCCTTGGCTATCAATTCGAGGGATACGAAAGAAGCATAGACGCGCATATTAAAAATATACGGTACAAGCTGGAAGATGATCCGAAAAATCCTTTATTTGTTCTTACGGTATATGGGGTTGGATATAAATTTGCCGGAATGATTGATGATTAAGAGTCTCTGGTTCAAATTCCTCATACTTCTCCTGTCGGTGTCCGTTATCTCCCTTTCCGCCTCGCTTATCTTGCGACAGATGATAATCAATGACTTCAACGAATACCTTGAGGGTGAGAAGGAGGACAAAATCTACAGGATTATGGCAGTTATCGAGGGCTCATATGAAAGGCATTCCGGCTGGAAAGCGGAAGCCCTTCGGGAGAATGCTACCTGGGCCTTATTGCAGGGGTACGAGGTGAGGATATCCGATGACCGGAAAAAAGAGTTGATGGACACGCGGAAAGCTGTAGAGTCTCTTCCGCCGTTCATGAAAAGAAGAATAACGGCGATGACCGATTTCCGGATGGACAGCCCGGGTGAGCGGGAGGGAGAATTTGCAGGTTACCCGCTCTTTCTGGCCGGCAAGAATATCGGCAGCATCGAGATACGGCTGCTTTCATCGACCAGAGATCGGGGCAAAGAGACGATCTTTTTTGAGAGGTCTAACAGGTTTCTTCTCCTTTCGCTTCTTGTTGTGGGCGGTTTATCTCTGCTTATGAGTCTTGTCTTTTCGAAAAGACTGACCGACCCCATAAAAAAACTGACTTCAGCCGCAAGGGATATCAGTGAAGGCAACATCAAATCCAGGGTGTCTGTTTCAGGCGTGGATGAAATAAGCACCCTTGCCCGGACATTCAACACTATGGCGGGGAACCTGGAGGTATATGAGAACCTGCGAAGGAAACTGACCGCGAATATCGCCCATGAACTGAGAACACCGCTTAGCGCGATGCAGGGAGAGATCGAGGGCATGATCGACGGCCTTATTAAGACGGATAAAGAACACCTGTTGTCATTGCACGAAGAGACGGGAAGACTGAAAAAGATCATCGAGGGGATCGAAGAACTTTCGCGGGCGGAGGCGAGCGTCCTTGAACTCCGCAAACAGACAATCGGCCTCAGGCCTTTTCTCGGGAACATAAAAGAGCGGTTTGAAAAGCTGTTTATCGACAAAGGGGTGTTGTTGAGTCTTGAATGCAACGACAAACTCACCCTTTATGCAGATCCGGACAGAATAAGCCAGATTGTGATCAATCTCCTCGGTAATGCGCTCAAGGCAGCAGACAAGGGCGGCCGCGTGACGATCGAGGCGGGATCTGAGGACAAGGAAGCTTTTATCCGTGTAAAGGATACCGGCATGGGTATCGCAAAAGAAGACCTGCCGTTTGTGTTCGAGAGGTTTTACAGGGCGCACCAGGGAGGGTTAGGGCTCGGACTTACGATCGCCAGGGAGCTTGCGGAAGCACACGGAGGGAAAATAACGGTTCAAAGTGAATACGGACGTGGGTCGATATTCACTGTGTATATTCCGTATTTCACAATATCTTCATAATTCCTTCGACATCTCTTCACATTCTTTTGATATTCTTTAATCAGATCAAATACAAGAAAGGAGGTGGAAAGAATGAGAAAGGGGGTGATAGCAAGCCTGATCCTGGTTTCAGTCATCGTATTCGTATCTGCCGTCTATGCCCATCCTCCCGGAGGCGGTTTCGGAGCGTGTTTTGCCCGGCTTGACAATGCGGACATCGATTCCGTGAAGAAATTTCAAAAGGAAACACTGCCGCTCAGAGATGAACTGATCACAAAGAGACTCGAACTCCGAAAAGAATGCCGCAAGGAAAATCCCGACCGGGACCACATCGCCAAACTCCGGAAAGAGATGACAGACGTTAGGATGGAGATTCACAAGAAAGCGGATGCATCGGGAATCGCTTCATTGAGGCCCCTGAAAGGACAATGCGGGCCCGATGGAAAAAGAGCGATGCACAAGGGATACAGGGGACGTTCTCGCGCCATGATGTTTTAACGGATCTGAACTGAAGGGGGTCGTTGCGCCCCCTTCAGCATTGTACAATGGGATTATTAATGATGTATAATTTTTATGTAAACTGTTAGAGTTTCCAAACGTATGAAACAGAGAATATCTTTAATACTGACACTCGTAATCTTCTTATCGGCGGCCGGTTCTGCCTATGCCCACGTTATAGTCATGCAGGGGGTCGTCGAATGTCAGCCGGTCTACGGCAATTACTGGCGCAGTAACAAATGGGGATGGTACGGAGCAAGAAAAGAGGTGCGGACCCCGGTTGAAGCAAAGGAGATTTTGGACAGATTTCTTATTCACCACAGGGAAATCAGAATCGGCATGATCAGGGAGACAAAACACTTTTTTGAAGCAGACATCCTCAACAGCAGGGGAATGAGGGTAGACATCCTGCTGATCGATAAAAGAACAGGCAGGATGAGGACGATTTACTGAAAAATCTTTCTTTTGCAGCCCCGCTGAT
>DCVG01000129.1:0-356 GCA_002328665.1 Nitrospiraceae bacterium UBA2194 | reverse complement strand
TTCTGTTGCTGTATTTGAAGTATTAAATACAACAGCTGATTTTATCTTCAATAAGCCACAGGGGACTCCTTCTCCATTGTCGTCTCCGATAAATTCATATGCAACTCCAGGACGTATCACTCTGTCTACCCATCCTTTCAGAATTGCTTGGTGGCTGCCCCCACCAGTTCGGATGAATAATAATAACTCCATCGGCCTCTGAAATTTCCCTGCAGTGTCTTTCTATTTCAGACGGCAAAGGAACATCTCCCGGTATTTCTTCTGTTGGTAATATCGGATCAAATTTCTCTTCGTATAAATCATGGAAAAAGATTTCATGACCATTTTGTTTCAGCAATTCTATGGCAGTTGTCGCT
>DCVG01000102.1 GCA_002328665.1 Nitrospiraceae bacterium UBA2194 | reverse complement strand
GCAGTGCTGGGCACTCCGGCCGGAAAGATGCTGGATGTTTCTGAAACGAGGGAGATAAAATATCAGGGCGAGCTGTTTGCAAAGCCCAAAATGTATGTCAGCCGCGAAGACGGCACCTACAGCTCCACTATCCCTATTACCGTGCCTTCCGGCGCGAAAAAAGGCAAATACACAGTCATCATGACTGTTAAGGCGCAGAAGGCGAGCGATTCGAGACAGGTATCGTTCAACGTGAAATAACCAGAAAAGCATTTCAATCTTTCTCATGCAGGCATGTGTGCAGCAAAAGCTCTCCGGCAGTTCCTTTGCGGGCGGTCATTTATCCTGCAACCCCGGACGTTTTCAGTCTATATGATTGACTGTTATCGTGAAGCGCAGTTATTTAGATACGTTTTTAAACGTAATGCTTCCGGCCACGTTCTTGCCTTCAACCTCTTTATACACCGTTGCGACGATGTCGCCTGCCTTAATATCGGCAATTGTCTTCTTGGCACTCTCTGAAGTTACCCTGGTGTTATCGTTCCAGACAATGGCGACTTCGCTGCTCTGTGCTGTTATAACAATGGTCTTTGCGGCTGCATCAATCGTCTTCACCGTTCCTGCAACAAAGTTCATCCCGCCGGTGCTCTTCGGCTTGTCGGCTGCCAATACCGATCCCGCCAATGAAAAGACGATTATTACTGCAACCATTATCGTCAGCGCTCTTCTCAAAATAATCACCTCCTTCATTATTAATCGGCACAGATGACGTTTGCATCTGAAATAACCAAATTGGTGCATAAGCCGGATTAAAGCGAACATCGGGGTTTGCCGCGCTACCAGTATCTTACCCTGCCGACATCTATATGAACGAACTCCGGATACTTCCCGACTCCACCGGCTGCAAAAGACCGTGCGATTTGCGCAAGGTTACCGTTGCCGACACCGTCGATGGAAAAATCAATTGCAAGTCCCTTGAGGTGAAGGCTGTTCCTGCTTACATTCCTCCCCCGATCAACCAGAAATTCGTTATAAGCCGGAGAGCGATATCCGGAGATTATCTTTATCTCGCTGCCTCCTCCAACGGTGTTCTTTATATCGCAGAGCAGGTCAACAAGCCTGATGTCTATTTCTTTTACTTCGTTGGTAAAATGGCAGCGCAGGAAATAGTTTATCTCGTCAACAGCAGCGCGGTCATATCCCCCTGATGCAAAATAGGTGGCATTCAGTCGTTCCCCGGTATGGATATTCATCATTCTGAGTGTCCTGTCATCATGGAATGAAGCGAATGCATCCCTGGAAGTGAAAAGAGCCGCTCCTCCGACAACAGCCTTTAAAAAATTCCTTCGCGAAATCATATTAATAGAATACCGCTACCTGTCTATTTATCTCAACCTTAATTTTTCCCGGCTAAAGCTTCAGGAGGGACAGGCCTGAAGCTTTATCAAGCTCTCTGCGCGCTTCAATCCCCTTCAGCTCAATAATGACCGCTTCGAGAACGAGGAACGTCTCTGAACCCCCTCTCAGGCAACCCACCTTCACCATATCTTTTTTGCCGAAGGCCCCGTGAAAATGGATCCTGGGCTCGTTCTCCTGCCAGAAAATAGTCCCTATGCCAAGAACCTCGTGGCTCTCCGTAATATCCCGCCACACCGGTTCCGGAGGCAATTCCTCCTTTTCCGGTCCGACAACGACTCTCCCGTGCCTGATGCCACCGAGGAGATACAGTACGGCGCTCCTTATCTCTTCATTCCTCGCAATACTGATGATGTTGTTTAAGATGTCCTCCCTGTCTTCGAACCTGGCCACTACAACCCTTCCGGGTGTTCCCACCTGATATTTCATATCTCCTCCTGTTCGACCGGAAAAAAACAACGTGTAAAAAAAATATCTAATCCGCTTACCTTTCGATGGAAGATATGATATAATCTTTTGCGTAAGCTGTTCAATGAGATATTTTTCCTGACGATCTTGTATTAAGGGGGGTGATACATGGGGAGAATGAGAAGAGTTCTCTGCTTCCGGCATTGCCAGAAATAATTTTTTTAAGGAGGTGTTAACATGAAAATAACTCGTTTAAGAAGTTTGATCCTATTACTTCCCCTGTTCTCTTTAATTTTCCTCGTCGGCTGCGCAGGGATGGAATTCGCACCGAAACATGCCGTCTGGTATTATCCCAAGGAATTGGTTCAGGCGGACCGTGCGGTAATGAACGCAAAAAAGGCCGGAAAAGCGCAGACCTGTCCTGTCGAATTCAGGGAAGCAAAGGATATGAAGAATCAAGCCTACGACGTTTACCTCGCATGCAATAAAAAAGAAGCTATCCAGATTGCTCAAAAGGCTACTAAAATGGCAAATGCCCTCTGTCCTGCCCACCCTAAAAAACCTGAAAAAGTGATAGACAGAATGACCTTGACCATCAACTTCGATTTCGACAAGGCAGTCGTAAGGGACGAAGACAGGAAAGAGCTGGAGAAAGGCCTGAAGTTTATCAAGAAATATCCCAATGCAAAGATAAGGCTCGAGGGCCATACCGATTCGGTCGGCACCGACTCTTACAATATGGGACTTTCACAGAGAAGGGCCGCTGCGACAAAGAAGTACTTTGTTGAAGAGGGGAATATCAGCTCAAAGAGAATATCTACGGTCGGTCACGGTGAATCAAGACCGATAGCCTCTAATAAAACAGAGGAAGGCAGGGCCAAAAACAGAAGGGTCGAAATTCTCATTCTGTCCGATTAGGCCTGACCAAGAGAAAATACAATACTCTAACAACTCCCCGCCTCAAGCGGGGAGTTGTTTTTTGATACTTTTCGTTTCCCGTTAAACAGAGTCTGTTTATAAACTCGATATTTTAACACCCTCCCCAACCCCTTCCGTCTTACGTATTGACGGACCTCCCATCAAGGGAGGGGTATATTTACATCCCTCTCCCCTCGTGGGAGGGTTAGGGTATATTTACATCCCTCTCCCCTCGTGGTCTACGACTCGTAGAGGAGAGGGTTAGGGTGAGGGGGTTTTATAGTTTATAAACAGACTCTAAATAGACCTCCCCGCTCAGTTAAGTTTGAAAGCAAGGTTTCGAAAACAGAAAGGACGTGTTATGAAACAGACTACCTGGAACTTCAACGGGCTTTTCAAAAACGACGACGACCCTGAAATCGAAAAGAAAAGAAAGTATGTCGAGAAGAACAGCTACGCATTCATCGACAAATGGAAGAGCCGTGAAGATTATCTGAGGGAACCCGCCGTCCTTGAGAAAGCCCTGGACGAATATGAAAGATGGAAAAGGTATTGGGGGAGCGACGGAGACGAAGGATATTACTTCATGCTGAGAACTGCCCAGGACCAGAACGACCCGAAGCTCAAAGCAAAGTTCAATAAGGTCGAACACTTCAGCAAGAAGATTGAAAACGACATACAGTTCTTTCATCTGCGAATAGCCGGGATCCCTGAAAAGAATTACCGGAGGTTCCTCGAATACAAAGGCCTGGGGAAATACAGGCACTTTCTGGAGCGAATATTCGCGGAATCGAAATATCTCCTGAGCGAACCCGAAGAAAAGATACTTAATCTCAAGTCTCCCACATCCTATGCCAACTGGACAAAGATGACATCGGGCTTCCTGGCAAAGGAGGAGAGGCGGGTCACCGTCGAGAGCGGCGGGAGGCGGACAAAAACATTCTCCGACATCTTAAGCCTTATGAACAGCAGATATAAGGTTGTCCGTGATTCAGCCGCAAAGGCGTTCAATGATATCCTCGAAAAACACGCTGATACCGCTGAGGCTGAAATAAATTCGATACTTGCAAATAAAAAGGTGGATGATGAGCTCCGCGGGATTTCGAGACCCGATCTTGCCCGCCATATAAGCGATGACATCGACAGTGAAGTAGTGGATTCTCTGCTGAATGCGGTTTACGGGAGATTCGATATCCCGTCACGATACTACAGGTTAAAGGCCGGTATACTCAAAGTGAAAAAACTGAAATACCACGAGAGGAATGCCGAATACGGCATCCTCAATAAAAAATACACGTATAATCAGGCCGTCAGACTCGTTCAAGGGGTTTTTAAGAACCTTGATGCCGAATTCGCCGGAATCTTCGAAGGGTTTATTGAGAACGGCCGGTTCGACGTATACCCCGGGAAAGGTAAGGTAAGCGGAGCTTTCTGCGCCCATCACCTCATATCGCAGCCGACTTACATACTTCTGAACCATACGGACAGGCTGAACGACGTTCTGACATTGGCGCACGAACTCGGACACGGGATAAACAACGAACTGGTCAGGAGAAGACAGAATTCCCTGAACTTCGGGACGCCCACCTCCACTGCCGAAGTCGCCAGCACCTTTATGGAAGATTTTGTGCTCCGGGAGATGCTGAGAAAGGCTGATGATGAACTGAGGCTTTCCGTGATGATGATGAAGCTCAATGATGAGGTTTCAACGATATTCAGGCAGGTGGCCTGCTACAGGTTTGAGCAGGAACTTCATCGGGAATTCAGGCAAAAAGGATATCTTCCAAAAGAAGATATCGGAAGACTTTTCAGCAGACATATGGCTTCATATATGGGAGATTATGTCGAGCAATCACCCGGCTCTGAAAACTGGTGGATATACTGGAGTCATATCCGGAGCTTTTTCTATGTGTATTCATACGCAGGGGGTCTCCTGATATCCAAATCACTTCAGCGCAGCGTTAAAGAGGATCACGGCTTCATCGAAAAGGTTAAGGATTTCCTTTCAGCAGGACTTTCCGATTCACCGAAGAATATATTCAAAAACCTCGGTATCGATATCACTGACGAAGGATTCTGGAACAGGGGGCTTGATGAGGTGGATGCGCTTTTGAAAGGCACAACGGAACTCGCAGGGAGACTGGGTAAAATCAAATAATCGGAACAGGGAGACTCGTCGCCTTTCAGCAGCATTAATGCCGTAAACCTTTCATGTCCTATCGGGCAATATGCCATTTGGCCCGGCACATTGCCCGGGAGAACCCGGTTCGCCATCCAAAAATTCCAATGATATCAGAGTCTTTTGAACAGGCATTCCTTTTGCTTAGAAATCTTTTGTGATTAATAAAAAAACTGCCGAGAAAGGTAAAAAAAATATTGCAGAGACGCAGGAAAATAAATTCGGCCTCTCCGGAATTGTGAAAAATTCCAAGAAGACCGCCTCCTTTCTTTTCCTCATGGAGCATTATATCAGGGTCCTGGCAGTGATTTGGACGATCATAATTGCCTCGTCGCTGGTATGGAGCATAGTCCGTCTGAAAAGAGAGACGATACAGCATGCATATGTTCAGGCTCATATCAGTTATGTAAAAGATATAGTTTACCGCCGGTGGAACGCCATGCACGGCGGCGTCTACGTCCCGGCAACCGGCTATACGCCGCCCAACCCCCTGTTGACCGCCTTGCCCGAGCGCGACATCAGGACACCGTCGGGCAGACTGCTTACACTAATAAACCCGGCTTACATGACCCGTCAGGTATATGGAATGATGAAAGAGGAATTTGGCGTTCAGGGTCATATCACCAGCCTGAAGCCGATCCGGCCCGAGAACTCTCCTGATCCCTGGGAAAAAGAGGCGCTCGCAGCATTCGAGCATGGAAAGACCGAGATGAGTTCGATTTCGAAAATAGGGGATAAAGAATATTTTCGACTGATGCATGTGTTTATTACAGAGAAAGGCTGCCTGAAATGCCACGCCAAACAGGGATACCGCGAAGGAGATATCCGGGGCGGCATCAGTGTTTCCATACCCATAGGCCCGCTGCGGGCCATTGAGCACAGGAATATTTTCACATTTGCAGCGGTCCACGGCCTGCTCTGGTTTGCCGGCCTGGTCGGAATCAATCTGAGCGGACGGCGTATCAGGCGGAGTGAAATAGAGCGCATGCACGCGGAGCAGGAATTGAGAGAGACAACAAATGAGCTGGCCCGCTCCAATGCCGACCTCAAACAATTTGCATATGCAGCCTCTCACGACCTTCAGGAGCCTTTGCGCACAATTGCGGGATTTGTGAAGTTGCTTGAAAAACGCTATAAGGGCAGACTCGATGCCGATGCCGATGATTATATCGGGTATACTGTCGAGGGCGTCAGAAGGATGCAGGCGCTTATCAAAGATCTGCTGGAATATTCACTTATTGAAACAAAAAACGGCGGGATGAAACCTGCGGACGTCACAAAGATTGTTGAACATTCAGTTTCGAATCTCCGGCGTTTGCTCGATGAAAGCGGCGCAGTCGTAACACATGACAACCTTCCTACTGTAATGGCCGATGAAACACAGTTGGTAAGCTTATTCCAGAACCTCATAGACAATGCCGTGAAATTCAGAAGCAGTGATACCCCGAGAATAGACATTTCCGCCGAAGGAAAGAGAGACGGATGGGTTTTCTCTGTAAAGGACAACGGCATCGGGATAGATCCAAGACATGCAGAAAGAATCTTTGTCATCTTCCAGCGTCTTCACGGCATGCAGGAGTATCACGGCACGGGCATCGGTCTGGCGATATGCAAGAAGATTGTGGAACGTCATGGCGGAAGGCTCTGGGTTAATTCGGAGCCTGGAAAGGGCTCCACATTCTGCTTCACAATCCCATCCGCTGAAGCGCCGGCTCAATCTGCATAGAGTCCGCTTCACCTACTACTACTTCTTCTTCTTTTTTGCCTCTTTTTCAGGATGATTTTCCTCTGCAGGAGAATATGTTCTGAAGGAATATTCCCTCATCATGCGTTTAATTCGCTTCTTGTCACGGGCGAGTTCACGATTGGCAAAGAAGCCGATGATTATTATGATGATAAAAATGATTACGAGGTATTTCATAATCCCCGTTTCCTGCGTCTTTATCGCCCTCCGGAGGAGAAAAATCAGTCTGAAGATACCGGATTTTCAAGCCCTGGACAGAGGTACTATGTCCCGTTGCCATTAGTGTTTATTTTACCTGATCAGGCCGAATTTTCTCTCCTTGTGAAGTCTTTATTCAAAAACGGTCTCTGACGCCTTGTGTTAAATGATTAATAACTGATAAAATTTTTAAATTCGTCGGAAAAAGAACAGGCAGGAAGACAAGTAATGGACAAACTCACACGGTTTAGAATAAACAGCCCGAAAGTCATACATGAAACTATTGACGGAGAAACGGTGATCGTCAATCTAGACAGCGGCAATTATTATAGCCTGGATAAAGTGGGGGCTGAGATCTGGACTTTGATCGGGAAGGGTATTTCATTACATGGGGTTATTGAAAATATGACTTTCCGATATTCCGGGCAACGGGAGGAAATCGACAGGGTCGTAAGTCAATTTGTCGATGAGTTGATGCAGGAGGCGCTCATTGCACCCCTCGAATCCGGAGGCGCTGAAAGTGGATCAAATCCCGGAACGGAACAGGCAGACGGACATCCGAATTTTGAAACTCCCGTCCTCCGGAAGTATAGCGACATGCAGGAACTGCTGTTGCTGGACCCGATTCACGAAGTTGATGATACGGGCTGGCCTAATGTTAAGACGACCGACAGATAGTCATGGCTACTGAACCGGCAACCGACGATTCATCGATTAAGGAAAGAGTCTTAAGCCCTGAAGCTGCTTTTGAAACAATCTACCTTGCTTTTCAGGAAGCTGAGCAGACCTCGGACATCTCCGTAAAACGGTATTACAACATTGGCGGTCACAGTGTATGTTTGCGTATTGCCGGTTCTGCACTGATCCCTCATTTCACTCCGGCCCTTGAGCATCTGTCGACGGAATCCGTCCTGAAGCCCGGCCTGACGGTATGCATTTGGGATGATGTCTCCACAGGGACGCGTATGCCGCCGCCGCCATGGGCAAGGTATGCTGTCTATAATACGGGCGGGGAGATGCAGAGTGTTTACACGAGGCGGGGAGATGTGCGGGGGTTCAACAATGACCGCATTTGCACGGCTTACAACTGGAGCGCCGCATCATTGAGCATGTCGGACAAAAACAAGAACATGGCCCTTTACTGGACCCATGATGCCCGCCGGCTTCCAAGCTATGAAACAAGCGCGCCGCTGCGTACGATTCTGCACTGGTGGATGAACCGTCATGGACATCAATTTGTTCATAGCGGCGCGGTGGAAACTTCGCGGGGAGGTATATTACTGGCAGGAAAAGGCGGCTCCGGCAAATCAACCACGGTTTTGTCCTGTCTCAATGCGGGCATGAGGTATGTGAGCGATGATTATTGTCTGATTACGGCGGAGCCCGTTCCTTTTGTCTACAGCATCTATAGTTCTGCCAAATTGAACACGGATAACATATGGAGGGTGCCTCACCTGATGCCTGCCCTCAGTAATTCAGATCGTATGGACCAGGAAAAAGCTGTGTTTTTCCTCTACCCATATTTTGCAGAGAAAATAGCAACAGGATTTCCTGTTCATGCAATTCTCCTGCCCCGCATCTCGGGGAAAACAGTAACGACGTTGACACCTGCTTCTCCGATGGAAGCTTTAACAGCGCTTACGCTGAGCACCATGTCACAACTGGCCGGAGCCGGCAGGGAATCTGTCCGGATAATACACCGTTTTGTTCATCAAATGCCCTGCTACCACCTGCAACTCGGCACGAACCTGACGCTTATTCCGGATGCAATCTTATCGTCATTGGAAAAGGGATAGAGAACACTTGAATATTCTAATGTTATCTCCATATGCGCCTTATCCGCCGAATTCGGGAGGCCGCATACGGCAGTGGGAACTTATCAGATACCTTGGCCGGCGCCATAATCTTACCGTTGTTTACAATGCCTTTACTGAGGAAGAATATGCAATGCAGGATTCGATTGAGAGATACTGCGCCAGGGTAGTTGCAGTGAAACATCCGCAGAAATACTTCATTCCCGATCTTCCTGACTTAAAAAAACTGCCCTGGCCTATAAGAATGTTCAGAACCACCGAAATTCTGCAAAAGCTTGAAGAAATGCAATCAATCAGTTTCGATGCAGCTATTATCGAGTATATTTTTATGTCGCACTATTACGACCTGCTTCCTTCATGCACTGTTCTTCATGAACACAACATCGAGTCGGATATCTTCAGGCAGTATGCTGATATACCAGATATTCACAATACAAAGATATTCGGCTTAAAGAAAGACCGGGCATTCTGGAAAGCCACACGGATGCTTATGGCGGAATACGAAAACAAAATGTGGCGCTCATTTCCCCTGAGAATAACTGTAAGCGAGAAGGATAAACAGGAAATGGACAATCGTTGTACCTGTGGACGCACCATCGTAATCGAAAATGGTGTGAACACACATGCGGTCAATGTGATTCAAAAAGGCACTTCCCGCAAGATATTATTCATGGGGACAATGGACTATTATCCGAATACCGATGCGGCAGTTTACTTTGTCAGGTCCATAATGCCGTTCATCTGGAGAGAGAATCCGTCAATTACAGTCTGTATTGCCGGATTGAAGCCACCCCGGTCTGTTATGGATTTGGCGTCCGATTCCCGTGTTGAAGTAGTTGCAAATCCCGGCAGCATGCGTGAGGTGGCCTCACAGTGCTGCCTTACTGTTGTTCCGCTGCGGTTGGGCGGAGGCACACGCTTAAAAATCCTTGACTCAATGGCAATGGGGCTGCCCGTTGTGTCGACGAATATAGGGTGTGAAGGGTTATCTGTAACCGAAGGCAAAGATATTCTGATTCGGGACAACCCGGAGCTGTTTGCCGACGCTGTTTTACAGGTTATTCATGACCGCGTACTGGCGGAATCCCTGAGGACAAACGGCCGCAGGCTTGTCGAAGAGCGCTATGACTGGGCAATGATATTCGGACAATTGGAGCAGGAATTGCTGCAATTGGTTAAGAAGACAGGAGCATAATGTGATTAGAGATCACTTCGACCGGATTTTTGTCCTGAATATGGTGCGGTCAATCAAACGCCGAGCTGCTTCTATTTTTCAGTCTTCAATATTTGGATTATCCAATGCCGAGATAATCCAGGGGGTGGATGGAAAGACTCTTGACCTGGAATTGATGAGGTCTCGGGGAATTCTCCGGTGGGACAATCATATGAAGCGTGATTTGACAGCGGGTGAAGTAGGCTGTTATCTAAGTCACATCACTGCATGGAGAACTCTCATGGAACTCAATCTCAAAACAGCTCTTATCTGTGAAGATGATATTATTTGGCGAATGGATGCGAATGAAATCGTGGATCAATTTATGGCGGAAGTTCCTCGTGACTGGGATATAATTCATTTTTACAGCTCTGTTAAAGTAGGATCCGGTTTTCGAAACGACACGGGACGGAAACAGATAAGCAGGTATGTCTGGCAGGGATATAATGAATGCGGCGGGGCAGTCTGTTATGCCCTTACAGCCCGGGCAGCAGCCTTTCTGCTGGATATCGCCTTTCCGATCAGGTACCGGGTGGACGGGATGACCAACTGGTTGACGGGATGGTGGAAAGAATGTAACGGATACCGTGGATATGTCTGCCGGCCCTTCCCCTGTGAAATCGGTACTATGCCGTCGGAAATAGATGCCGTCTCACAACGCCCGGAGGAGCTGAATTAAATACAT
>DCVG01000057.1 GCA_002328665.1 Nitrospiraceae bacterium UBA2194 | reverse complement strand
TCATGGTTTAACATATTACCATTCCCCCCGCCTTCCCGCAATCGCTTCTGTCTAAGCGCTGTGAACATGATACGAATAAAATCCCTCTCGCGCACCGTACTTCCTGAAACGGGAATGCCTGTTTGACTAGTTTCCACTATTGAAATAAAATTGGGGTAAGTCAAAGCGCAGGAACCGGAAGGGGGATTTCTTCTGTCCGGCGAAAAATCAGGGGTATTAGCAGGAGAACATATATGAGATCGAGATTTCATGTGTTTTTTAACCTGGGCATCATGCTTGCTGTCACCTCTCTTTGTCATGCGACAGATCTGTGCTACGAATACATCAAAGCGGAAAAATATGATGACGCCATCAGGGAATGTACAAGACAGATAAACAGGAAGACCGAAGTGGATGACGTAGGCATCTCTTATGCAAACCGGGGGCTTGCCTATGCAGCAAAAGGACAATATGACCAGGCCATTGCCGACTACGACACCGCGATTAAGGCAAAGCCGGCATACGAGAAGGTCTACTTGAATCGTGGGAATGCATATTATGCAAAAGCACAATATGACGAGGCCATTGATGATTACACCAGGGTCGTCGAATTGAATCCGAAAAATCCTTACCCCTATTACAACATGGCTTGTATATACTCTATAAGAGCCTGTGAGCAGTTAAGAAAGAGCGCGGAGAACGGATTTAAAGACTGGGACGGCATGGAGAAAGACAAAGACCTGGATAATATCCGGAACTCTTCCTGCTACAGGGAGATAATGAAGAACAAATAGCACACCGGGTGAATTCAGGTATTGCCTGTCCCGGCATAGCGTCATCTTGCCATATGTTGTTTAACTTTGCAACGTCCCTGAACACTGAGCATCATAGTCAACTCGTTAAAACACCCCGGCAAATATTGCCGGACTTTAAAAATCTCCGCCGAACGGCTAAAATATTTAAATGATATACATCGGATCCCTGACTTCCCAGGTCAAGAGAAACTGCAATATCTCGGACGCCAGATACTGGGGAGATTACTCGCTTTGCGGCCTCCTCCTCAGACTCAGAGAATTGTACCGCGTCGAAAGAGGGATACGTCAATGGGAGAAGATACCGCAGGAAGATATCGGCAGATGGATATCTGACAGGGAAGAACTCTGGCGGGAGATCAGGGATGCAGACTTTCAAGACATATCTATCAACGGAAATGTCTATGCTCCTTTCGAGACAGAAGAGATAAATGCCGAACTGGAGAAAGAAGGTCTCGTTTACGGCGCCGGTCTCGGGCTCCATCTGAAGCCTTCATTTTTTCTCGCCGGTCTTTCCGCCAAAGAGGCAGTCGATGGCTTTGAAGTTTACATAGCAGGGAGTGAATTGGCACGGGACCTCTCCGATGCCCCTGCAATGCTGCAGGGCAAGGTGATTTTTGCGAGGACCGATATTACGAAACTGCTTCTATGGGGCAGGTTCGGAGACATGAAAGCCAGGAAGCTGGGCGGCGCCCTCTCCTTCGCTTTTTCCCGGTACGGCATTTCTCCGGAAGACGAACCAACGGAAGAAATGGACAGGGTCATGTCCGGAATTGCTTCTTCCGAGGTGGATACGTATATCTACCATGAGGTAGGCGAGGCATACGAGGGTAAAAAGATCGGTCGGGAGTGGAAAGACCTGCTTTTTTGTCTCGCTTCAAGCAGGGCGGAACCCTTTGCGCGCGCAGTGAAAGACATCTTGTCGGATACCTCCGGGAACGGCATGCTCAACTACATCATTACAAAACAGAAGGAGGGTTCACTCGGATTTTATATCGTATTCCTCAGCGGGTTGCGGAAACTCCTCTTCCCGGAAATTCTCGATGCATTCAAGCTGTTTCTCGATACAGGTGACTGGAGCGCTGTGGAAAATGCCAGAAAGGCAGGCTACATAAAGGCATCCGGGTATATGGAGAGGCTGCTTTACCTTTACAGAAACAAAACGGACAGGTCTTCCCTCCTGAAGTCCATAGATAAAGAACTGCTTAACGGTCTATTGTAGTATCTGCAATAAATGTTGATCTTATGAACAGACACTATTGTATATGCTCGGGGAGGATATTGCCGACGAATATATCCACAAGCCAGAAGTCGAACTGTGTTCCCGCATGACGCTTTAATTCCTCTGTGGCGCCGTCAAAATTGACCGGAACCTTATAGGAAGACTCACTTACCATCGCATCAAATGCCTCTGCTATCGCGATAATTCTTGCTTCAAGGGGTATGGCTTCTCCCTTGAGTCCTTGCGGATAGCCGGTGCCGTCATACCGCTCGTGATGATGGAGGATAAATGGCGCGATATCGGCATAGAAATTTATCGGGCTTATCATTTCGTAGCCTATGGCGGGGTGCTTCATATAATACTCGCGGTTGAATATCTCGTCCGACCTGACCCTGAGAAAACCGACGTCGTGGAGGAGGCTGGCCAGATACAGCCTCTTCTTTTTCTCTTCAGGCATGTTGATCGCCTTTGCGATGATATTGCTGTATTGCGCAACCCGCTTTGAGTGCCCTGCCTTTTCAGGTATCTGAAAGTCAATGGCTTCAAGAAGTATGTCCGTAACATGGATCTCGTAATTTTTCTGGTCCTCATAAAACCGGGTCCTCATAAGTGAAGTGGCTGCCTGGTCCGCAATATAAACGATCAGTTCTTCGTCACTCGGGCTATAATGACCGGCCTGTTTTTTCAAAAGCTCGAGGACACCGGCAACGCCGGCTTTTGTAACCAGAGGGACGCAAAGTACGGACTTTGTCTCATACTCCGTTATCGAATCGACTTCAGGATTGAATCTCTCGTCGGATTTCGCATCAGCGATGCGCAGGGGCCTGCTGTTTTCCGCAACCCATCCCGAAATACCTTTGCCCGGCGGCACAACTTTTCCGGCTAATTCCGGAGCCTTTTCACTTTTTACGATTCTAAATACCAGACCCTGATCTTCCATGAGCAGGATTGCTCCGGAATCCGACTGAGTCAGGGATATGGAATAATCCATTATCTTGCCCAGAAGGATGTCACCGTACATCTCCTCTCTGATATCCTTTGTGATGACAAATATCTGGTTGAGTCTGTTTCTGTATTTTTCGATGCTCTTTATGATCCGGCGCGTGACCAACGCCCACATGTAAAAGCCGACAAAAGTGAGTATCAGCACTATTACAATGATCAGGGTTACGGAAATATCCGGCAGGAAATAAAAGGCGTCACTCAGAGGTTTGAAGAGGTAGCGCAATATGACGGCAAGGAGTGTAATGACGATAAAAACGGCAATAACGTTAAGCTGTCGTATTTTCTGCTTTATTTCGGTTATGATCGATTTTATCTCTGTGGTTGCCTCTTCCTGCATATTTAAAACTTTAATGAATACTCTCCGGAAAGTCAAACAAAAGTTTTTTTCAACCCGAGGACAATTTCTTTCTCATGCTATCTTAAAGACCCGTAAACGCCTAAGGAGCCAAAATCAATTTCAGTCCGGTCGCAAAAAGAAACGTTGCGATGACCTTGCGAAATTGTTTCTGCGGTATTTTATCTACAATTTTTTTTGCAATATTCGCTCCCAGAAAAGAAACAGGTATAAAAACCGGCAAGCCCAACCATAACTCTCTTGCCAGTGTTACGCCACCGGCTAAATAAGCGGTGATGCGGGTTGCGTCCACTATAAGGCCGATTGCTCCGGCAGTTGCGATATATACTGCTTTCGGCAGATCAAACGCCGACAAAAACATGCCGCGTATTGCTCCGCCAATACCGAACATCCCGGCGAAAAAGCCGGAGAGTGCACCGCCGGACAGGGCGGTACCGGGTCCGGCACGGACCTTTAATTTCGACTGGAATATCAGAAAAATCGAATAGCACGCGAGGAAAACTCCTAACAGGCGAAGGAAAATCTCTTCATTTGCGCCAAGCGATACAAAGGCGCCAATGTAACTCGTGGCTAAACCGACTATGCCGAACAGAGAGATAAGCTTAAAATCAATACCCTTCCGGAATAGAGCGACTTTCCAGATATCGCCGAACCAATGAATAATGGCTACTAAAAATATGACTTCTACAGGCGGCAGGAATATCACGAGTACCGGGATCATAATAGTTGAAGTGCCGAAGCCCGTGACCGTTCCAACAGTGGCGGCGATAAGGGTCAGCAGGCCGATATAAATAATTTCCACATCAAACCTCTCATTAACATTGTCACGCGATCATTCCATCACCTCGGCTACCAACTCGCTCACTTTTTGCATTCTCGCATCAGGAGGCGAGTCTGTAGAGAAGGTTTTGGCAAGGATACAGTTAATGTTCTGAACAAACAGGTCAGCAAGAAGACCGCCGAAAAGTGGAGTTGCCCGGATTATATTCAGGAATCCATATCCGTTTTTTTCGAAATCCGGAGCAAGCATCATTGCCGTTATCGGGAAGACTATTTTGACCGCGGCACTGTTCAGAAAAGTGATAAGAAGGTTGTTGAACCATCTTGTAACCCTCGGCATCGTCAAAGTGCGACGCGGGGCAAGTATTTCCCAAATAGCCATTGTTATCAGGACGCCGAAAAAGAACCCAAGCCTTATCACAACCTCGTTGTCAAGAATAAATATGTTCATCTGAGTCTTGTTCTCTAAACCAACAGGGAACAGGAAGATGAATGTTCTCCCTGTTCCTGCAATTTTACTCGAAAAAAACATAAGGAACAAAAAACGCTTCTTGACATAATTATATTCAATGTTTAATATATATTCAAGATGGAATATAAGTTAAAGGAGGTATCAATGATTTCCCTGGGACAAAAGGCAGAGATTTTAAAGGTCATTGCTCACCCTGTCAGGATCAAAATTCTTGAAGAGCTGGCAAAAGGGGTCAAGTGCGTGAGCGATATTGAGGAATTTCTCGAGATACGGCAGCCGAATATATCCCAGCATCTTATACTGCTCAGGCATGCCGGCATCGTTGACTTCTACATGGACGGAAGGCTCAGATGCTACTTTCTTGTCAATCCCTTTATACCCGATCTCCTGGAACTCCTGAAAAAGGATTACAGCGGACCTCTGCCGGGACCGGCCTGCTGTCCTGTCACAAAAAAAGGTGTATATCCGGGGAAACGGAAAAGACAGGGAGGTAAAGCCGTATGGTCAAAATAACCATTTATTCCAACCGGCCGGCAGGCAAGAGGTGAACCAACCTCTGCGCTTTGGCCGGGAGAGTCAAAGAGAAATATCCTGACGATGTGGAAATTGAAACCGTTTATTCCGGGTTCCTCGGGTTAGGTCACAAGGCAGATACTGTCAAGCCCCCGAATATAGCTGTAGATGGCAAAATACTCGGCGGCGAAACCACCTTCGATGATATCGAGAAAGCCGTTATGGAAAAAAGGAGGAAAGGATGAAAATCGGGATTCTTATTTCGACAGGCGATGCGGAGACGATCTGGAATGCCTTTCGTTTTGCGAACCTCTGCGTGAACACCGACATCAATAACGAGGTATCGGTCTTTATGCATGCAAAAGCCGTCGAATACGAGGCTTGCGATTCGGATAACTTCAATATCAAAGAACTGGCAAAGACTTTTGTCCTGAGTGACGGAAAACTACTCGCTTGTGGAAAATGTCTTGGTTTCAGGGGATTGGAAGAGAATGAAATCTGCCGAAAGGGAAGCCAGAAAGACCTTTATGAAATGGTCGCGACAAGTGATAAGCTGATTTGCTTCTAAAAAACAGAGGTATGAAAGCCATAAAAAGATTAACGTATACAAGCGTCCTGTTTTTCCTTCTGATGAGTTGTGCTGCTCAGGCGCAATCAGACAGTCAAAATTCTGCAAATGCCTGGGAGAACGTCGTCGCTGAGGCGGAAAAAGGAGGCTATCGGCTCATAACGCCCGATGAACTCAGGGATGAATATCTCAGGGACCCCGCCTCATTTATTCTCGTTGATGTAAGGCAGGAGTGGGCGTATCAGATGCAGCATATCGGGGGAGCCTTGCACATTGATTTTGCTCCGACCTGGTGGAACCAATACTCTCCCATGACACGCTCGGAAATGAAAAAAGTCCTCGGCCCTGAAAAGAACAGGAAAATAGTCTTCTACTGAGACGGCTTAACGTGAGTGCGAAGTCACGGCGCAGCCAGTTTGGCTGTAAAACTCGGATACAAGAATTCATACCGTTTTGCTGAGGGTATTCCGGCATGGAAAGAAATGGGCCTGCCTGTTGAGACAGGGCGTGTGTCTTACGGGGTGTCCGCAGAACGGAAAGGTCTTTCTGCCGTCTTTGGTTCAGGTTTAATCCTGACACTTCTTGGAGTATTTTTGGGGGGAATAGCCCTTAATCTCACTCCCTGCGTCTACCCGCTCATCCCGATCACCGCGTCTTATTTCGGCGGTCGGAGTGAAACAGGTGAACGTCACGGATATCTCGTTCTGCACGGCCTCCTTTATATTCTCGGACTTTCGGTCATGAACTCTGCATTGGGTATAACAGCGGCTTTCACCGGCAGGCTAATGGGCTCGTTCCTCCAGCATCCCGCAGTGCTTATCTTTGTCTCATCCGTGCTGCTGCTCATGGCGCTTAATTTCTTCGGATTATGGGAACTCCGGCTTCCGGGTTTCATGAGTTCCGCAGTATCAAAATCCCATAGAGGCTATGCCCAGTCACTTTTTATGGGACTTACGCTTGGAATTATCGCCGCTCCGTGTATAGGGCCATTCATTATAGGGCTCCTCACCATGGTTGCGCAGAGGGGCGACCCTCTGTACGGTTTTCTCATTTTCTTTACTCTGAGCATCGGCCTTGGGTTACCGCTTTTCGTTCTGTCGATCTTTGCCGGCAGCCTGAATAAACTTCCGCGTTCCGGCGAGTGGCTGATATGGATCAGGACTTTGTTCGGATGGATCATGCTCGCAATGGCCGTATACTTCATAAAACCACTGATTCCATGGCATGACGCAGGAACCTTCATCCTGGCTTTTATTGCCTTGGCCGCAGGAATTCACCTGGGTTTTATCAGCAAAACCGGCAAAGCAATGCGGACGTTCGCAATGATAAAAAAGACGGCCGGTGTTTGTGCGATAGGGTTGTCCCTCTTTCTTGCAGGGGCTGTTCTTTTACGTGGACCCGGGGTATCCTGGCAGCAGTATTCCCCGGAAACGTTCGTAAAAGCAGTGGAATCCGGGAAGCCGGTAATCATAGACTTCTATGCAGACTGGTGCACGCCCTGCAGGGAGCTGGACAAAAAGACATTCCATGACCGGGATGTTGTGACGGAATCTGCAAAATTCAGAATGATCAAGGTTGACCTCACGAAAGAGGCCGATCCGGATGTCCTGCAACTTCTGAAGAAATATGATGTCAAGGGCGTGCCTACTGTGATATTCCTCGATGCCGAAGGGAATGAAATAAAGGAATTGCAGATTATAGATTATGTCCCGGGGAAGGAATTTCTGCCAAGGATGAAAAAGGCGCTGGAGGGGTAATCCGGAGATGAAGCTGAAGAAAATACTCATCCTGATCGTAATCGTCATCCTTGTCGTGGCAGTCAAGGCGTCCGGTCTTGATCAGTACCTCACTCTTGCTAATTTGAAAGGCTCTCTTGACGAGTTCAAAGCTCTTTACGAAGATAACAGGATGATGGTAATTGCCTGCTATTTTATCGTCTATGTTCTTACCACATCTCTATCCCTGCCCGGAGCTTCTCCCCTAGGTATCGCCGGAGGTGCTTTGTTCGGTTTCTGGACCGGGACTATTATAGTATCCTTCGCAAGTACCGTCGGCGCCACGTTTGCATGCCTTGTTTCCCGTTTTCTTCTAAGGGACTGGATTCAGGACAGATTCGGGCACAGGATTAAAAGGATAAACGAAGGGATTGAGAAAGAAGGGGCCTTTTATCTGTTCACCCTGCGCCTGATCCCTGTAGTCCCTTTCTGGCTGATAAACATCGCAATGGGTTTGACGAAGATGTCCCTTGTAAAATTCTATTGGGTGTCGCAGATAGGGATGCTGCCCGGAACAATGGTGTTTGTGAACGCCGGGAAAGAACTGGCGAAGATTGAGTCTGTCGGGGGTATTCTCTCGCCAACCCTTATTATGTCATTTGCACTTATCGGAATCCTCCCCATAGCGGCAAAGAAACTGATCGCGCTGTACCGTTCCGGCAGGGGAAAAAGCTCCGCGGGTCCGGGAAATATCTGTTGAGGATATCCATGGGAAAGTACGATGAAATATCAGGAGCACTCCAAATCCTTGGATTATACGAATCCGCTACGGTTATGGAGATCAAAAACAGGTACAGGGAATTGCTCAAAGAATGGCACCCTGACTTATGCGGCGGCGACGAAAATATCCGCAAGGAAAAGACAATCGAAATAATCAACGCATACAGAATCATCATGGATTATTGCGAACATTACCGGTTTTCCTTTTCAAGGGAAGAAGTGGAAAAGTATATCTCTCCGGAGGAACTCTGGACAATACAATTCGGAAAAGACCCGATATGGGGCAATTACCGGGATGAGTAACAAGATTAGGGTATTTGATGAATATTCCGGAGAGTATGATACATGGTGAGGGACCCGGACTTAATCTCACGCACCCGACCACAGCAGCGGTTTCAACACCGCAGTCCTCAATTCAGCGACTAACCGTTCCGCCTGCGATCCGTCGATGCCGGAAATACTTAAAAAAACAGTCCCCCTGTATTTCCTTGAATAAACATTACACGGGAGTTAGAATTATCTGCGATGAGGATTTTGAAAAGCGATAAGGAGATTGCCGCCTTTCTAAATGTTCTAAAAAACCGCGCGTGCGGCGGCAATCAGGATATAGAGCAGCAGGTGAAAGAAATCCTCCATAACGTCAGGCGACACGGCAACAGGGCGGTGCTGAAATATACAAGGACATTCGATTCCTTAAAGACGAACCGGTTGGCTATAAAGCCGGCTGAGATTGCGAGGCAATCGGCAAAAGCAGAAGGAAAAGTGGTAAAGGCCCTTCGGCTTTCTGCGAAAAGGATAAGGGCGTTCCATGAGAAACAGAGAGAACAATCGTGGATCTTCTCTGAAAAAGACTCAATTCTCGGGCAGGTGATACGTCCCCTCGATCGGGTCGGGGTTTATATCCCCGGCGGCAGGGCCTCCTATCCTTCCACTGTCCTGATGAATGTCATCCCCGCACAGGTTGCAGGTGTCGGAGAAATAGCTCTCTGTGTTCCGACACCGGGAGGAGAGATAAACCCTTATGTCATGGCGGCAATCAGGCTGCTCGGCGTGAAAGAGGTTTACAGGATCGGGGGTGCCCAGGCAATCGGGGCAATGGCATACGGAACGGAAACAATAAGGAAAGTCGACAAGGTCGTCGGTCCGGGTAATATCTATGTCGCAACAGCCAAAAGGATGGTCTTCGGAGAGGTCGATATCGATATGATCGCAGGGCCGAGCGAGATCCTGGTCCTTGCGGACGGTTCGGGAAATGCGTCTTTTATTGCCGCTGACCTTCTTGGACAGGCGGAACATGACGAATACGCATCTTCAATACTGATAACTCCTTCGAGGAGTCTGGCGGATGCTGTGAAAAGAGAACTTGCCGGACAACTCGAAAACCTAAAAAGGAAAGAGATTGCAGAGAAGTCCCTTGCTGCCTATGGAGCAGTTATAGTGACAAAAACCCTGAAGGACGCTGCTGAAATATCAAATGCCATTGCGCCGGAGCACCTTGAAATTATGACAAAGAATCCGGGGAAAGTATTGCAGATGATCAGGAACGCGGGCGCGATATTCCTCGGCGAATGGACACCCGAGGCCCTTGGGGATTACGCCGCTGGTCCGAACCATACGCTGCCGACCGGGGGGACCGCAAAGTTTTCCTCGCCTCTCGGGGTATATGATTTTGTGAAACGTTCCAGCCTCCTGGGTTTTACGAAAAAAGGATTCGGGAAACTCGCACGGACCGTTAAAACAATCGCAGACGCAGAAGGCCTTGAAGCCCATGGAAATACTATAAGAATAAGGGAAGGAACCAAAAGGAGGTGAGATATATGAATATACGAATCGCGGTTTTTTTGCTGGCTCTTGCCATGTCCTTTGTCATGACAGGGTGCACCAAAAATTCCACGCAGGCCACTGAAATCAAAAAATATCCTGTCGACAGCATGGAAGGCATAATCACACAGTCCGGTGTTGAAATTGACAATGAGATCTCAAGTGACGGCAAGGGGTCACTGAAGATTACCGCAACAGAGCCGACTGTCGTGAGACTCTTTGAGACCGGTGATATCGATATCGAAAACGCACGTCTGGATTATCAGGCCAAAGTCCGGACCGACGGCGTGGAAGGCCAAGTGTTCCTCGAAATGTGGTGTAATTTCCCGGGAAGGGGGGAATTCTTTTCGAGGGGGCTTGACAGCCCGCTTACAGGAACAACCGCCTGGACGACCCAGGGGACCCCGTTCTTCTTACAAAAAGGAGAAAATCCCGACAATGTTAAATTAAATATTGTAATCAATGGAAAAGGCACGGTATGGGTCGATGATATCCGCCTGATCAAAGGCTCTCTCCAATAGCGATATTAAACGAGGGGCGGAACAAATACCGCCCCTCGTAGAGGGTCAGGCATATGCACAGAAACTACCTTTTCAGTTCTTTGCAAATATATATACGGAGGCTACACTGGCAGAAAAAGAGTCCGCCGAAATCTATTGCGAATCTGCATTCCATGGGATTTGCGGCCAGACATGCAACAAATGATGCCAGTCCGATATCCATCGCCCTGCATATATTTCTGAATCCTGATGTATAACAGATAAAATCCTTCGGGCATTTCATTCCATCGATGATTTCTTGCGGAATCTTCCGGATATCCTGCTCTATGGTTTTCATGTTTCACGCAAGCTTTAAGATGTATTGAGCAGCTTTAATATCCTGATCCTGTTCGGGTGTTTAAGTTTCCTCATGGCCTTTTCCTCTATCTGCCTCACCCTCTCGCGGGTGATCGAGAGATGCCTTCCTACTTCTTCAAGTGTGTGGTCTCTGTCAACCCCGATGCCGAATCTCATTTTTATGACATCCGCCTCCTTCGGTGTCAGCGTCCGGAGCACTTGCAGTATCCTCTCGGTTATCCCGCTTGTCTCCGCATCTTCATATGGAGAGGCGCTGTTGTCGCCGATCAAGTCCCCAAGCGTGGCGTCCTCATCGCCAACCGGTGTCTGAAGGGGCACCGGCTCCTGAACGGCCCTTAAAACGTCTTCGACTTTTCTCACGGAAATTTTTAATGTACGGGCGATTTCTTCTGTGCGGGGCTCTCTTCCCAGTTGCCGGGTCAATTCCTTCGCTGCGCGGGTCACCCTGTTATACAACTCAACCATATGGACCGGAACCCTTATGGTTTTCGTCTGATCGATAAGAGCCCGGGTTATCGCCTGCCGGATCCACCATGTCGCATATGTACTCAACTTAAACCCTTTCTTATAATCGAATTTGTCTATCGCTTTCA
>DCVG01000124.1 GCA_002328665.1 Nitrospiraceae bacterium UBA2194 | reverse complement strand
ATCTTCCACTTCGGTCAACTGAACATACCGAAATGGGGTCAGGTCTTTATCCTTGCATTTTCCCATAACCCCTGCTAAACTTTCTGCACGGCGAGACCACTGCGTATAGAATATGACGGCGCTCTTTATCATATCACTGCGCGGGGCAATGAGCGCAAATCCATCTATAAGGATGATGAAGATCGCGCTGTCTTTCTTGATGCTCTATAATTAGCAGAGCGGTCAACAGGAGGAGTAATGCACAGAACAAGACTTGACCCCATTACCATTATTATATTATGTTCCACTCTATCTATATCCTCTATCTATATCGGCAAGCTCTTCGAATGCACGGGCGGCAGTTGCATCAAATACATCTTTGCCGGGCCGAAATATTAATCGCTGATTAAAGAATGATCCCTCAGGACTTTTACCATCAGGTCAAATTCGTTACGATGGTGAAGGCCGAGCAGAACAAGCGCATCGTATGTGTCGCTTTTCCCGTCTTTATCGACCTTGGGCAGGTACCTGTCAAAAAGCTCTTCGAAGATTTTGCACTTGCTTTTTTCAAGATAGCAATCCTCAAAGGAATTAAATATCTTCATCGCCAAATTTTCAATTTCAGACATTATTTATCCTCACCAGGTTTCTATGATATAAACGTTAGTATAACTAATCCCGCCTCTCCAATGCCAGAAACAAACCGGCATGGGTATTTCCATTTGACAGGAAACAGCCCTTTAGGGTTTAATACTGAGTGAGCGCTCACTCAATATTAAACGGAACCCGGGGTAGCTGTGTTCGGTAACTCTGATAAGAAAACAGCAGACAAGCGCACTGTTATCCTGGATGCTGCGCTGAAGACTTTTGTCAAAAGAGGCTATACAGAGACGAAAGTTGCCGAGATAGCCTCTGAAGCCGGGGTCGCCGAGGGAACTCTCTATAATTATTTTCAGAATAAAGAGGGTCTGCTCCTCGCCCTCTTTGACGAAAAATGGGGCGGTATTATCGAAGGGATCAGGGGAAAGATAAGCCGTCTTGATGACCCGAACAAGAAATTAAAAGCCATCTTTTCCCAGGTTGTTATTATGTTCAAGAAGAACCGCCAGCTTGCGGAACTCTTTATGGTCGATGTAAAACAGAGCAGCATATTCCTGAATAATTACACGATAAACCGCATAGTGGAATTTCTTGACCTCATCGAGGAAGTTCTTGTGGAAGGCAAACAGAAAGGGGTCTATCGCCGGGATTTGGATACCCGCGTTGCAAAGATGATCATTTTCGGCGCAGCGCAGGGTATTTTACTCAGCTGGGTTTTGAGCGAGTCGGCGGCAGTCAGGAATAAGACATTCAAGTTCTCGATCTATCAGGCGGCGAAGACGTTAAAAGATGTTTTTAAATCCGGATTGGTTGGAGAGAAAAAATGATTTTCGATGATCTGAGGGAGTTTATCGATTTTCTGGAAGATAAGAAGGAACTTGTACGCATAAAAGCGGAAGTGGATCCGGTCCTCGAAGTAACCGAAATAACCGACAGGATATCGAAAAAAGGCGGACCAGCGCTCTTATTCGAGAAAGTGAAAGGGTCTGAAATGCCCATTGTTATCAATTTATTTGGTTCATACAGACGGATGGGCTGGGCGCTCGGCGCAGATGATTTCACTTCGATCAGCCAACGGTTCGCTCCGTTCCTGAAGGGCGACCTCAATCTTAATCTGCGGCAGAAGCTGGAAGTGCTCTATGGCCTCTATAAACTCAGCGCTTCCAAACCCAAAGAAGTGAAAAAAGCTGTCTGCCAGGAAATAGTTAAAGAGAAGGATTTTTCCCTTTCTGATTACCCGGTTCTCAAATGCTGGCCGGGTGATGGCGGCCGGTTTATTACTCTTCCCCTCGTTATGACAAAAGACCCTGAAAGCGGCAAGCAGAATATGGGCATGTACCGCATGCAGGTTTTTGATGACCGGACGACCGGGATGCATTGGCATACCCACCACGACGGCGCAGTTAATTACCGCAAGGCGGTTAAGCTCGGAAAGAGACTGGAAGTCGCTGTAGCCCTTGGCGGTGATCCGGTCACAATATTTGCGGCAACGGCTCCTCTTCCCTACGGGGTTGAAGAGCTTTTTTTTGCGGGTTTCCTCAGGGGAAAGCCTGTTGAGGTCGTTAAAGCAAAAACAGTGGATCTGATGGTTCCTGCAAGGGCTGAAATCGTTCTTGAGGGCTATGTCGAGATAGAAGAAAAAAGAAGAGAAGGCCCTTTTGGCGATCATACAGGTTATTATTCGATAGCCGATGATTATCCGGTTTTCCGTGTGACCTGCATTACCCATAGGAAAACCCCCCTCTACCCTGCAACGATTGTCGGCAAACCTCCCATGGAAGACTGTTATATGGGGAAAGCCACTGAAAGGCTATTCCTGCCGTTTATCAAAATGCAGATGCCGGAGATTGTCGATATGAATCTGCCTGTCGAGGGAGTTTTCCACAATTGTGCATTGATTTCGATAAAGAAATCGTTTCCCATGCATGCAAGAAAAGTTATTAACGCCGTATGGGGACTGGGGCAGATGATGTTTACCAAGTTTATCTTCATCTTTGATGAAGAGGTTGATGTACAGAATATTTCCGATGCAGCCTGGAAGGCATTCAACAATGTCGATCCTGCGAGGGATATTGTCATCTCCGAAGGTCCGCTCGATGTCCTCGACCACTCATCGCCCAGACCGATCTACGGAGCAAAGATGGGGGTTGATGCGACAAGGAAATGGCCTGAAGAGGGATATCAAAGGGAATGGCCGGCCGAAATAGAGATGTCTGAAGAAATCAGAAAGCAGGTGGATGACCGCTGGAAGGAATACGGCCTTGAATAAATCTCCATATTGTATTAGAGATAAGATAAAAACATACCTCGAGATGATAAAATTCCAGCACAGCGTCTTTGCGCTTCCCTTTGCCTATCTAGGCGCCTTCCTGTCCCAGATGAAGGTCCCGGAAGCCATGACTCTTTTATGGATTACCGCGGCAATGGTCGGCGCGAGAAGCTTTGCCATGGCGGTAAATCGCCTGATCGATCTGGAAATAGACCGTCGCAACCCGAGAACGGCTGAAAGGGCCTTGCCGAAGGGCCTTTTGTCCATACCGAATGTCTTATTTTTTTCCCTGATCAGTTTAGGGCTCTTTTTGTTTGCCGTCTATAAACTGGCTCCAATATGCCGTTATCTGTGGCCGTTCGTTGTAATCCCGTTCGTGGTTTACCCGTATACCAAAAGATTTACGTGGTTTTCCCACTTTGTCCTTGGATTCTGTCTCGGCCTGGCCCCGGTAGGCGCATGGGTAGCTGTAACTAACACTTTCAGTCTGGAACCCTTTCTCATAGGATCGGCAGTTCTTCTGTGGGTAGCGGGCTTCGACATCTTTTATGCAATTCAGGATGTCGATTTTGACCTCAAAGACAGGCTTTATTCAATTCCCGCCAGGTTCGGCGTTAAAGTGTCTCTGGCAGTGACGAAGCTGCTTCACGGAGCATCGATCGCCATTTTAGTCTGGCTCGGTATTCGTCTCGATTCAGGTCTGTTCTATTATACCGGCGTGACTGTCGCGGCAGCCCTGCTTGCATATGAGAATAGTCTGGTGAAACCTCATGATTTATCGAGGCTGAATGTCGCTTTTTTTACAATGAACGGAATTATCAGCATAGTCATGTTCTGTTTTGTTGCCGTCGATGTGATTTTTTGGAGGACGGGAAGTGTCTAATTATGTGATCGGAATAACAGGAGCAAGTGGAAGCATTTACGGAGTGAGGCTTATTCAGGAGCTTGCTGTAAGGAAACATTTTGTTGATGTCGTTGTAACTTCTGCCGGGAAAAAGGTCATGAAGGAGGAGTTGGGAGTATCAGGCTTTGAGAATATGGCGAAGCTTGGGTTGTCAAAAACCAGAGGCGCCATAAAGGTCTGGGAGAACGATAATTTTGAAGCGCCGTTTATGAGCGGCTCGAATGTGCCCGAGGCAGTAGTCGTTGTTCCATGCAGTGTCGGGAAGTTGGCGGCGATGGCAAACGGTATATCAACCAATCTGCTTGAAAGGGCGGCCGATGTCGCTCTTAAAGAGAAGGGACAATTGGTCCTGGTTGTCCGTGAGACTCCTCTCAATCTGATCCATCTTGAGAATATGGTGAAGGTTGCGCGGGCAGGCGCTCAGATCCTGCCGGCCATGCCTGCCTTTTATCATCATCCGAGGAGTATTGATGATATGGTGGATTTTGTTGTCGGCAAGGTTTTGAATCTTTTAGGGATTAAGCATACCCTGTTCAAGGGCTGGAAGAGGTAAGGAATGCCATGCAGAAGAATAATCTAAGTGAAATTGCAGAGAAAGTTGACAGGTGCGAGAGACTTTCAAAGGAAGACGCCATTGTCCTCATGAACTCAAATGACCTTATTTTTGTAGGTCAGCTTGCAAAAAAAGTGAAAGAAAGAAAGTCAGAGGATCGCGCATATTTTAACGTCAACCGCCATATTAATCTGACCAATATATGCATTTCCCGCTGCAAATTCTGCGCTTTCAGCCGGGATATTGGAGATCCTGACGCATATACGATGACAATAGACAATGTCATGGACGTAGTCCGCCCGGCGGGAAACACCGGAATAACCGAGTTTCATATCGTCAGCGGGCTTCATCCCGATCTCCCCTTTGATTATTATCTCGAAGTCATATCGTGTCTTAAAAACATGATGCCGGAGGTGCACATTCAGGCATTCACTGCCGTCGAAATACATTATTTTGCGAAGATCTCAACTCTCCCGGTCAGGGAAGTTCTGACAAGATTAAAGGAAGCCGGCCTGGGGTCTCTTCCCGGCGGGGGCGCAGAGATATTGAATTCCAGGGTAAGGGAGGCTGTCTGCGCTAAAAAGGCTACTTCAGAAGAATGGCTGGAGGTTATGAGGACAGCCCATCACCTGGGACTTAAATCGAATGCCACCATGTTATTCGGCCATATCGAAACCGATCAGGAGCGGATTGAACACCTCTTGCGACTGAGAGATCTTCAGGATGAGACAGGCGGATTCCAATCCTTTATCCCGCTGCCGTTTCATCCACGGAATACGCAGTTGCCGGACTTCAAGAAACCTTCTGCCTTCGAAAATCTGAAGATGCTTGCGGTTTCCAGACTGGTGCTTGATAATTTCCCTCATATAAAGGCCTTCTGGATCATGCTCGGGCTGAAGACAGCCCAGCTTTCGCTTCTCTTCGGCGTTGATGACCTTGACGGCACGGTCGTCGAAGAAAAAATAACCCATGCAGCGGGCGCCGAGACCGGGCAGTCCATTTCCCGGGAAGAATTGCTGGACTTAATCTTTGCAACAGGCAGTACTCCTGTTGAAAGAGACACACTGTATAACGTTATCAGAACATACAGCCGCAAAGGTAAAGGTGCAGTTCATTGAGACCCAAGGTCGGACATATCCAATTTTTAAATTGTCTCCCTCTTTATTACGGGTTGGTGAAGAGCCATGCGCTGCTGGAAATTGAGCTAATCAAGGGGACGCCCACAGAGCTGAACAGCATGCTGATCAAAGGAAGTCTCGATATCTCACCTGTCTCATCTATCGAGTATGCCCGTAACCATGAATCCCTTATGCTCTTTCCTGATTTTACGGTAAGCTCCGACGGTGAAGTAAAAAGCATTCTCCTCATCAGTCGGTTCCCCCTGGAAAAATTGTCAGGGAAAAAGATCGCCCTTGCCGATACATCCGCAACCTCGCAGGTGCTTCTGAAGCTCATCCTCGGTCGTGGATACAGGGTCGAACCGGAATATATAATAAGGCCGCCGGATTTCAATGCGATGTTTGCAGATGCCGACGCGGCTTTGCTGATAGGAGATATCGCGCTGAACCATTTCGTCCGGGAGAAAGATTTATACGTATTCGATCTGGGCATTGAATGGAAGAAGTTGACCGGAAAAAAGATGGTGTACGCCGTGTGGGCGGTTGGCCGTAATTTTGCGCTGACAAAAAAAGACTTGTGCGAAGATGTATTTGAAGCTTTCAGAAAGTCCAAGGAGTATTCAATGGAGCATATGCCCGAAATTGTTGAATATGCGGCCAAATGGGAACCCTTCAGCCCCTCTTTTCTCATGGACTATTTCAGCTCTCTTTATTTTAATTTTGCCGAGGACTATCAGGAAGGTCTTCTTCATTTCTATGAGCTTGCATCGGAGATAGGCGAGATTCAGACGGTGCCGGAACTGAAATTTTTAGAGTTCCGTTCCAATATGAAGACATTAAGAAGAGCAGGGTAATCAGGATGCTCCGGTCGGCAATAATCTTTTTTTTTAACCCCCGGAAGGTTTTTTGAAATGCGGATTCATAAAATCCTTGATAGAGCTCCGGGAAAAAGATTAAGTTCCAAAGAGGCGGTCCTTCTTTTTAAAGAAGCCGATTTTTTGGAACTTGCGAAGGCAGCGGATGCCGCATGCCGGGAAAGGCATCCCGGCAACATTGCAACTTTTCAGATAGACCGGAATATCAACTATACAAACATCTGCAGAAACCGGTGTGCTTTCTGTGCTTTTTACCGGACCAGAGGAGATCCCGACGCCTATGTCTTAACCCAGGAAGAAATAGAAAAAAAGGTAGCTGAGACCCTTGAACTGTCCGGCACGCAGGTGATGCTTCAGGGCGGGATTAACCCCGATCTGGGAATCGATTATTATACAGATATGTTTACCCGGATAAAAAAGAAGTTTGATATCCGGATCCACAGCCTTTCACCTCCTGAAATTGTCCATCTGGCGGAATCCTCCGGCATGGCTGTTGAAAAGGTGCTGAAAGAGCTTATGGCAGCAGGTCTTGATTCCTTACCCGGCGGCGGCGCAGAGATATTGGTCGACCGTGTCAGGAAAGTGGTAAGCCCGCGAAAGATATCGTCCGCAAGGTGGCTCGAAGTTATGAAAGAAGCCCATAAACTCGGCCTTAAGACGACTGCAACAATGATGATCGGCACGATTGAGACGATTGAGGATAGAATATCTCATCTCCGGAAGATAAGAGATCTTCAGGATAAAACCCGGGGTTTTATGTCGTTTATTTCATGGACATTCCAGCCGGGCAATACCGCCCTGGGCGGGAAAACAGTTTCATCCATAGAATACCTGAGAACCCTTTCTGTCAGCAGGCTCTTTCTTGATAATTTCCCGAATATTCAGGGATCATGGGTAACGCAGGGGAAGGACGTCGGTCAGATCTGTCTGTCGTTCGGAGCAAATGACCTCGGCAGTATCATGATAGAGGAGAATGTGGTACGTGCGGCAGGGATTTCCCACCGGATCACTGTTGGTGAGATGGTTGATATGATAAGAAAAGCCGGTAAGGTACCGGCCCAGAGGGATACGGAATTCAATATTTTAAAGTTGTACTCGTAATAGAAATGTTGCATAAGCCTTAATGGGAGAGGAGGCAGACGCGCTGGGAAAAAACCTGCAAATCGTATGAGGCAGATATGCTGAAAAACCTTTTAATTTGCCATAATAATATCCATATTCACGTAAACGTTTTTTTTACGTTTGGTGAATTCCATTAAAGGTTAGATGGCCTAACTGAAGGGCTGTAAGGAGTCTCAGGAAAAGCTTTTTCATCATATCTGCCTCACAATTAGTGTCATGGTGACGATTATAAAAAGAAAAAATGAAATCCCAAAAGCCAAACTGGCGTTTATAGGCGGCTCCAGTACTTTTTCGATCAATTTCCCCGGGGATCTGCACTTGCCGGGAATTAAGACAATAGATAAGAAAAGCTTTTCTACCCCCTTCGGTGAAAGTCCCGAGGTTACTGTATTTGAGATGAATGGAGAAGCGGTTCTAACAATCAGGATGCACGGGTGGCGGGCAGGGGTTAAGCGGGCCGATGCCTCCCGTCAGATTTTCTGGGTCTTCGAGCAGGCCGGGGTACGAAATATTCTTGTTGAAGGAGGAGTCGGGGCAATCAGCAGAGACCTGGCGCTGCGTGATCTTATAATACCGGATGACTATATAGATCTTTCTTTGAGAAAAGATGTATATCTTTCAGATAACTATTTACTCATTATGCGGGATCCCTTATGCCCGGAGCTTGCAGATATCCTTATTAAGACCTGCAAAAAAACATTGCCGGACAGAAAAGTAAGCCGGGCGGTCTATACGGTCACTGACGGCAGGCATTTCGAAAGCCGAGCCGAGGTGAGGATGATACAGCGTCTCGGAGGAGATGTGGTCGGCCAGAGCCTCTGCCCGGAGGTATATCTTGCAAGGGAAATAGGAGCCTGTTATGCCGGAATTTATCTCATTGTCAATAGGGCGGAGGGCATCGGGCCCGACTGGAGCCACAGGGAATTAAAGGATATTTTTTTTCAGGAAGCGGTCACTATAGGAAAGGTCATCATAGAGAGCCTGAAACAGATAAAAAAGAAAAAGAGATGCCGGTGTTCAAGATTAAGGAAAAAGACTCTTCTGAAATAAACGTCAGAACGATTCAGGTTGAATCATGAATCTTGTTGATCATAAAGAGCGTGACGCAAAAAAAGTTGAACGGATGTTTTCAAGGATCGCCTCAAGGTATGATCTCCTGAACCACGTTCTCAGCCTCGGTCTCGACATCAAGTGGCGTAAAGAAGTAGCGAGAGAAACCGGAAGAATTAATTGCCGGAAAATCCTTGACGTATGCACCGGCACAGGCGATATGGCAATGGAACTCTGCAGGTTCTGGAAAGGCAACGTTTCCATTGAGGGCATAGATTTTTCACATGAGCTGATCGGGATCGGTAAGAAAAAGGTCAAAAAGGCAAACCTGAGCAACAGGATAACCTTCAGGGAAGGCGATGCGGAGAGGCTTCCATATAAAGATGAGCAGTTTGACGCAATAACAATCACCTTTGGGTTGAGAAACATTCATAACAGACTGAGGGCGTTAAAAGAATTTCACCGGGTGACAAAACCTGAAGGCTGCTTTGTCTGTCTCGAGTTCAGCCGGCCGACAAATACATTTTTTGCTAAGACTTATCCGCTTTATCTCACGAAACTCGTGCCGTTGGTTTCGAAAATGCTCGGCTCGGACCCCGCTGCTTATCAATATTTAGGCAATACGATACAGGATTTCCCGCTTCCTGAAAACCTTGCCGGATTGATAGAATCTGCCGGATGGAAAGATGTTTCATATAAGAAGCTGGCAAACGGCATTGTAGCTATCCATCGCGCCAGGAAATAGCGGACTAAGGTTCGGGACGGTGCCTTGACAAACAATTCTTTTAGTACCTATACTTTTTAGAATAATGGACAAAAGCACACATGAGCTTCACGAAATCGGCTCACAGCTTTTCGAAGAAGGCAAATATGCCGAAGCTGAGCCTATCCTGAAAAATGTGATCAGCGCAAATCCCAAATATGCCGATGTCCATAATAAACTCGGAATAATCTCCCATCTCAAGGGCAGCCTTAAACAGGCAACCGAATATTTTAAGAAGGCGCTCGAATTAAACCCGAATTATACGGAAGCATCGCTGAACCTTGCCATAACCTATAATGATATGGGTGAGTTTAAAAAGGCTCAGGAAGTATTTGCGCTGGCTGCACAAATAGCCCATCCCACCCCAAGAGCAATTGATCCTTTTATTGCAGGTAAGATTGCCAATGAGCACTATAAACTCGGCAACATTTATCTTGAATTCGGCATTAACGACGAGGCAATAGAACAATATGAAAAAGCTGTTAAAATCTATCCAAAGCTCCCGGATGTGCACACAAAGCTCGGTATAGCTCTGAGGAACAACGGACTCATAGAAGAGGCGATCGTCCATTTTTCAAAAGCAAAAGAGATCAATCCTCATTACGGTCCGGCATGGATTCAGCTTGGTCTGTGTTATTACATCAAGGGTCTGAGCGGTCTTGCTTTTGAGGAATGGGAGAACGCACTTAAACAGAACCCGGATCTTAAAGAAGCGGAAACATACCTCGGCCTTCTCAAAAAAGAGGCAAAGTAACCTGCAGTGTCCCTCCTTGAACTAAGGGACCTCAACATATATTTCAGGACGACAATCAAACCGGTTCAGGTCGTTACCTCTCTTGATTTGACGGTTCATGAAGCCGGGGTTTTCGGTCTGGTCGGCGAGAGTGGTTGCGGGAAAAGCCTGACGGCGTTATCGATCATGGGAATACTTCCCCACAACGCCTATGCAGAAGGCGAGATTATTTTCAAGGGAAGGAACCTCTTGACGCTTGATAACGAGTCTTTGAGAAACCTGAGGGGAAAAGAAATCTCCATGATCTTTCAGGAGCCGATGACATCTTTGAATCCCGTGCTCACTATAGGCTACCAGGTGGCGGAGGCGCTTATAACCCATCTCGGCCTTTCAAAAAAACAGGCGTTGAATCAAACTACAGATCTTTTGAGAGCGGTCAGGATCCCTTCGCCTGAAGTCAGAACCAAGGAATATCCGCACCAGATGTCAGGCGGGATGAGGCAGCGCGTAATGATTGCCATGGCTATAGCCTGCAATCCGTCTCTGCTGATTGCAGATGAGCCTACCACAGCGCTTGATGTTACTATCCAGGCACAGATACTGGATCTTCTCAGGAGTCTGAGACAGCAAAGGAAAATGGCCCTTCTCCTCATAACTCACGATATCGGGGTTATAGCCGAGACTGCCGATACCGCTGCTGTCATGTATGCCGGAAGGATTGTCGAGCTCTCGCGGGTTTCGGATATACTCGAGGACCCGAGGCATCCATATACCATGGGACTCCTGGATTCGCTTCCCGGAAAAAAGGGGATACCGTTGAAACCCATTCCCGGTTCGGTTCCGCAACCCGGGAAACTGCCGGACGGATGCAAGTTTTCCGACAGGTGTTCATATATGATTCCCGATTGCCGGAAAGAGGAGCCTGCATTAAGAGAAATTATTCCGGGGCATTTTGCCAGGTGCATAAGGTCAGAGGAGATTACATGGGTATCATCGATGTAGTCGACCTCAGGAAATATTTTCCTGTGAGGAGGAAGGCATTCGGAAAACAGGAATGGCTGAAGGCTGTCGACGGCGTAAGTCTTTCCATAAAGGACGGGGCAGTTTTTGCCCTCGTCGGAGAGAGTGGCTCAGGGAAATCAACAGTGGCGAGGCTTGTTCTCAGATTGATTTCTCCTACCTCGGGCCGGATTTTATTTCAGGACAGGGATATTCAGGCCCTTAGAGGTGGTTCTCTGCAGGTCTTCAGAAAATCGGTTCAGATAATTTTCCAGGACCCTTTTGCATCGTTAAACCCGCGGATGACCGTGTTTGATACACTTTCGGAACCGTTAAAGATTCATAAGATCACAAAAAAACCGGAACTGAAGGATAAGGTGGTCAGCCTTTTGAATGACGTTGGGATGCAGGCAGACGTCTTGAACCGGTACCCTCATGAATTCAGCGGCGGTCAGAGGCAGAGGATATGTATTGCAAGGGCTCTTGCAGTATCCCCGAAGTCGATAGTGGCTGATGAGCCGCTCTCGGCGCTGGATGTCTCAATACAGGCGCAGATATTAAATATCCTCCAGGGACTTCAGAAGCAGTTAAAAATCTCGTTTCTTTTCATAAGCCATGACCTTAGGGTCGTGCAATATTTCAGCGATGAAGTTGCAGTAATGTATCTCGGAAAGATCGTGGAGCACGCAATGACGGACGAGCTCTTTAAAAATCCGTGCCACCCCTATACGATAGAGCTGCTTTCTTCAGTCCCAAAGATAAGACCTGACGGGAAGAATAAGGAAATTCTGAAAGGGGATGTCCCCAGCCCCATAGATGTTCCCCCGGGCTGCCCTTTCCATCCAAGATGCCCCAGAAGATTTGACCCATGCGATAAGATAGTGCCCGAATTAAAGGCGACAAATGACAGAATAGTATCCTGCCACCTGTTCAACTGATGTTTTCAGGTCAAATTTATTATGTATTCGCCGGCGTTATAATATGAATAAGATGAAGAAGATATTGATATTCCTGATGATACTAAGCTTCCTGAGTGGTTGTGCCCATGTCATTTCACCGGAAGTCAGGAAACAGGCTGACAGGGAATTAACTCCGGATATCCTATTCATCAACCCCGAAGCTTACATAGACCAAACAGTCATTATCGGCGGGGTCATTGTGAGTTCGAGGAATACCGATGAGGGAACTTATCTTGAGGTACTCCAGAAGCCGCTGGATTACCGCGGACGGCCGAAGTATACGGATATTTCTCATGGCAGGTTCATTGTCTTTTATGACGGTTTTCTCGATTCGGCAGTCTATTCAATGGGCAAGGAGATAACCGTGGCCGGAGAGGTGCTGGGAAAAACAGTACGTCCTCTCGGAGAGATGTTGTATCCGTATCCCCTTATAAGAGGCAGGGAGATCCATCTTTTTGAACCCCGTTCTCCCTTGCCGGTAATATTTTCCATAGGGGTATTGACGACCTTCTGATGGGGATATAGGACTTTACGTTCTCTCCCCTGTATTCATCGCTTCTCTCAGAGCTTTGCCTACCTTGAAATGCAGAACCCTCTTCTGCGGCACGTCGACCTTTTCGCCGGTCTTGGGGTTTCTTGCTTTTCTCGGTTTCCTGTTCTTGGGCTTGAAATTTCCAAATCCCCTTATTTCGATCTTCTCGCCCCTGACAAGCGCTTCTTTTATGCTTTCAAAAACAGTATCAACAACGATCTCAGTCTGTTTTCTTGTCAGGCTGCCGACCCTTTCCGAAACCTTTTCTATGAGGACGGATTTTGTCATAATACCTCCTGCATTAAGGCGCGAATAAATATTTTACTTTTACTGACGGAATGATATCCGCCAATTCTTTTGGCACGGTACCCCTGAGAAGATTAATGAGAGACAGCTTCTCTTTTTTACTGACGACTACGGGCTCCCCCTTAATTCCTGCAAGCTTTCCAGCCACTTTAATCGCATCTTCAAGGTTGCCCGTCTCATCGACAAGGCCCGCCTTGAGCGCCTGTTCACCGGTAAAGATGCGGCCGTCCGCAATCCTCGTGACATCCTCAACGAGCATCTTTCGGCCGTCTGCCACTGCTTTTATAAATTGCTCATGTACGTTGTCAAGCACATTCTGGAGTATCTCCCGCTCTTCCTTTCTAATACCCCGGAACACCGATGCAATGTCTTTATGCCTGCCGCTTTTTATCACTTCTGTTTTTACGCCTATCTTATTCATGAGGCCTTCAAAATTCGGGATCTCCATTATCACCCCGATAGAACCGGTCAGTGTCCCGGGATTGGCAATGATCCTTGTAGCGGGAGAAGCGATATAATAACCTCCTGAGGCCGCAACAGAACCCATCGAAACAACGATTTTCTTTTTTGCGACAGCCTTTCTGACTTCTTCATAGATCTCCTGTGACGGAGCCACCGCGCCTCCCGGACTGTCGATGCGCAGGACGATACCCTTTACAGACGGGTCTTTCAAATGCTCCTTGATTTCGTCAATGGTGCCCTTTGAATCAAGGATCGGACCCTCTATGCTCACCAACGCGACACGTTCGCCAATAGGGATGTTTTTCTGAAATATGACGAGTACAAGACTTATTACGACGATACAAAAGAATAAAACGAGCAGGATTAAAAAGAATTTCTTCATTCTTCGGTCCTCTTCAGGTTTTTCATGCTCAATCCTATCTTTCTCTCTTCACAGTCAACCTTTATAATCCTCACATCGATGGTGTCGCCTGCTTTGAAGGAGTCCTCGATCTTTCCGGAAGCGGATTTTAAAACTTCCGAAGAATATATAAGTCCCTCAACACTGCCCTCAAGTTCCACGAATATCCCAAAATCGGTAATAGTAAGTACTTTGCCTTTAACCTCGGAGCCGAGCTTAAACCTTTCAGGAATATCCTGAAGCCAGGGATCCGGCTCGGTCTGCTTTAATCCAAGAGCCATTTTTTCCGCTTCCGGCTCTATGCTGAGAATAATGGCATCAACTTTTTGCCCCTTCCTGAGCACCTCTGAAGGATGTTTGATATGCTTTGTCCAGGAGAGGTCCGAGATATGGATGAGGGCGTCAATTCCCTCGGGAAGACCTATAAAGGCCCCGAAATCGGTCAGGGTTTTCACCTTGCCCGATATCTTCTGCCCGACCTCATATCTTTGCGAAACAAGTTCCCAGGGACTCGGTCTTGTCTGTTTTACACTCAAAGATAGTCTTCTTTCATCTTTATCCACTTTCAGAACAACAGCTTCGACACTCTCTCCGATGGAAAGGTATTTCGAAGGATGTTTTGGCCTTGATCCCCAGTCTATCTCGGAGATATGCACAAGTCCTTCAAGGCCTTCTTCGAGTTCGATAAACGCTCCATAATCGGTAATGCTCACTACTTTGCCCTTCAACCTTTTACCAACAGGATATTTTTCATCAACGACAGACCATGGGTCCGATTTTTTCTGCTTATACCCTAAAGTGACTTTCTCGTTTTCTTCGTCATATTTAAGCACGAGGACTTCGATCTCATCTCCCACGGCAAAAAACTCGGCAGGATGGTTGATCCTACCCCAGGAAATATCCGATATATGCAGCAGCCCGTCAACGCCGCCAAGATCGACAAAAACGCCATAATCGGTAATGTTCTTCACTACCCCTTTCAGGAGCACGCCCTCTTTGAGCTTTTCGATGGTTTCGGCCTTCTTTTTCTGAATCTCTTCTTCGCGGATAGCCCTTCTCGATACAATGACATTCGAGAGCTTATTGTTCAGTTTCAACACCTTGAAAGAGAGTGATTTTCTAAAGAGGTTTTCGATATCCCGCGCAGGCTTTATATCTACCTGTGAACCCGGGAGGAATGCGCTGACCCCCGATATATCCACGGAAAAACCGCCTTTTGTTTTTCCGACTATACTTCCTTCCACGGGCGTTCCGTCTCTTAATGCGGCTTCAAGGGTTTCCCACACCTTGATTTTGGCGGCTCGCTCCTTGGACAGGATTATCATCCCCTCGGCGTCTTCGATATTTTCAACATAGACTTCAATGACAGAGCCCGGTTTCAGTGAAGCAATGTCATCATTCGAAAATTCTTCGATCGGTATAAAACCTTCGGATTTATATCCGATGTCAACGATCATTCCGTCTTGCCGCAGAGCTACCACTTTCCCTTTCAGGATTGTTCCTTCTTTTATGCTGTGAAAGGTTTCAGCATAAAGTTTTTCCATTTCATCGTTTTTAAGTTCCACTAAAACGTTCCCCTCCTATATCTGTAATTCTTTTTTCCACTTCTTTTATAATCCACTTGGGTGTTGATGCACCGGCTGTTATACCAATAGATTGCGTTCCCTTAACCCAGTCTTCTTTAATCTCGGCAGCGGTTTCTATGTGAAACGTAGGCACGGAAAAGGAACTGCAAAGCTTGGTAAGCTGAGTTGTATTTGCGCTGTTCTTCCCTCCAACGACAAACATCACGTCAACACTGCCGGCCATCTTTCCAGTCTCCTTTAATCGAAGGGCAGTTGAATTACATATTGTATTATATACCTTTAATTCTTTTGTATGTTCTGCCGCTTCTGCCAGTATTTTTTTCAGTGATTCGAGGGGTTGGGTAGTCTGGACCACTATGCCGACTTTGTTCATCAGTTTTGGAAGCGGTCTATTGCCGTCAACCACTATTGCGTTGTTATCAGCATAGCTCATCAGGCTTATTACCTCAGGATGGTTTTTTTCCCCCAGAATTACCACCTGATAACCTTTTTCACTAAGGAGTTTAGCATAATACTGGGCCTTTTTTACAAACGGGCATGTGGCGTCTATGATTTCGCATCCCCTGGCGGCGATCTCCTGAGAAAGAGAGAGCGGTATCCCATGGGTCCTGATAATTAGTGCGGAAATCTTTTCCCGGATTTTTATATTTTCTATGGGGATAATACCTTTTTCTTTAAGCTTTTCAACAACTTGTGGATTATGGATGATCGGTCCCAGCGTAAATATGCCTTTGCGCTTCTCTTTGGCGATCTTAAAGGCTATATCAATCGCCCTCTTGACCCCGAAACAGAACCCGGCAGTCTTTGCTACGATGATTTTCATAGTCTCAACAGATTCGGAACTAAACTATAAAGCAAATAAGCGATCTCAGGGATCAGTTTTTATGAATTTGATTATCCTGTCTTCAACCTTCTCTATTGGAAGATCCGATGAATCTATGACAAGGGCGCCGGGGGCTTTTTTCAGCGGTGCAATATCACGGTCTGAATCCCTTTTATCCCTTTCTATTATACCTTTTCTTGCCTCTTCCATGTCGATGTCGAAACCCTTTATTTTAAACTGGATATACCGTCTTCTCGCCCTTTCCTCAACAGAGGCATCAAGGAAAATCTTTTTTACGGCATCCGGAAAAATAACTGTCGTTGTGTCTCTCCCTTCTACAACAAGATCGGTCTCTAAAGCGGCGTTCCGCTGAGCCCCAAGCAGAAAGTCCCGCACTATTTTCCTGGTTGAAAAGACCGAAGAATAGTGGTCGATCTCCTTCGACCGTATTTCTTCCGAGACATCCCGGCCGTCAAGAAATACTTTTCCATTACCAAATCTCACGTTTATTTTATCAAGAACATTTTTTAAAATATCATCACTGTCTTCCGGCTCTATTTTCCGGGACCTTAGTGCAAGGGCGACCGCTCTGTATAACGCGCCCGTATCAAGATAATTGAATCCCAGTTTCAGTGCAATAAGCCTGGCTATAGTGGTCTTTCCCGAGCCCGATGGGCCGTCAATGGCAACAACCTTTTTCATGAGGAAAGTTTGCTTATTATCCGGAAAAAACCGGGGAACGATATGTTTACGGAGGATACTCCATTAACCATCGTCGTACCGTCAGCGACGAGTCCTGCTATTGTCATTGCCATTGCAATTCTGTGGTCGCCATAACTTTCCACGAGAGCGCCTTTCAGGGAGCTCTTCCCTTTGATGCTCAGACCGTCTTTGAATTCCTCGATTTCAGCGCCCATCTTCCTTAACCCGGCAACCATGCTGCTGATCCTGTCGGACTCCTTTACCCGCAGTTCTTCGGCGCCCCTGATAGTAGTTACACCGGAAGCCTGAGCGGCTGCCACACATAGAATTGGAAACTCGTCAATCAGGGCAGGGACTTGTTCTTTTGTTATGTCTATCGCCTTCAATTCTTCTACGCCCCTGCAATGTATATATGCAACAGGCTCTCCTGACAGGTTTCTGATGTTGGATAGTTCGATCCCGGCGCCCATCCTCCTCAAGGCATCGAGGAGGCCGGTTCTCGTGGGATTGATACCCACTTCCTTAATGGTTATGTCGGAATGCCGGATCAACAGAGCTGCCACAATAAAAAAAGCCGCAGATGAAAAGTCTCCCGGGACGCATACCTCCCTGCCCTCCAATTCCGTCCCGCCTTTAATTCTGACACGAAGCCCCTTAATGTCTATTACAGCGCCGAATGCAGGTAACATACGTTCGGTATGATCCCTTGATTTTGCAGGTTCCACGATTTCAGTCTCCCCGTCTGCATACAGACCTGCGAGCAGGACAGCAGATTTCACCTGTGCGCTTGCAACAGGCATATGATATTCTATCGGTTTCAGTTTTTTGCCGGTTATTGCAACCGGCGGATATCTGTTCCCTGACCGCGCCATTATATCTGCGCCCATACCGCTTAAAGGAGTGATGACCCTTGCCATAGGTCTTCTCCGCAATGATTCGTCACCGGTAAGTACCGAAAAGAACGGGTTGCCGGCCAGAACCCCTGACAGCATCCGCATTGTCGTCCCGGAATTCCCGCAGTCGATGACATTGTCAGGTTCCGTAAGACCGTAAATCCCCTTCCCGTGCACAACAACATCGTCCTCTTTGTCGTCTATTTCTATTCCTAATGCCCTGAAGGAACTGATGGTGCTGACAGGATCTTCAGCCCGGAGGAAGTTTTTGATTACGCTTTTACCCTTCGAAAGGGAAGCGAAGATTACAGCCCTGTGGGATATAGATTTATCGGGTGTGGGAGAAAACTCGCCATTAAAACGTTTTGCCTTTTTGATGTCAACTCTGTCCAATACCTTCCCTCAGCGTCCGGGCCTTTTTGAACTCCTTTTCGAGGGATTCGTGATCGAAATCCCTGAGATACCGGCTCACCCTGTCAAGATTTTTTTTAAAAATATCGATATATTCAAGGAGATTATCCCTATTCAGAAGACATATGTCCCGCCAGAGTTCCGGATGGCTCGATGCTATCCTCGTGGTGTCCCTGAAGCCCTGTCCCGAAAATGCAAGATACGAAGAGTCGACATCAGCGACAGTATTGACGATTTCATAAGCGATCAGATGGGGCAGATGGCTGACTGCGGCATATATTCTGTCGTGTTCATCCGGGTCGATGATTTTTATGACAGACCCGAATGCGTTCCATATGGCTTTAACTTTTTCGAGGGCATTTATGTCCGTCTTTCCGGTTGGTGTAATAATACATTTAGCATCCTGAAAGATGCCGGCTGATGCGCTGTCAATCCCGGAGCGGTCGCTTCCGGCTATGGGATGCCCGCCCACGAAAAATATCCCTTCAGGCATTAACGCCTCCATATCATGGACAAGTCTCCCCTTTACACTTCCGACATCGGTAACTATCGTTTGCTGTTTTAATGAATTGCGTATTTTTTTTGCGAGACCGGTAAAAATGCCGACCGGCGCAGCAAATACTACAAGGTCTGATCCATCACATGCCTTTGCCGGGTCAAGTTCAAAAGAGTCGATGATATTTTTTTCTTTTGCCTTCCTGAGAATCTCCTCTCTTCTCCCGAAACCGACGACCTCGCGGCAGATACCATGTTGTTTCATAGCAAGCGCAAACGATGCTCCGATGAGCCCGACCCCGAGTATGGTTACCCTGTTGAAAAAAGGAGGATTTTCTTTATCGCTATCTCTATCTGTACTCATATCTCCCTTCCGACTGCGGCGGCTATCGGTTTTAACTCTCTCATCAGTTTCATGAAATCATCCGGCCGCAGAGACTGCTCTCCGTCCGACAGGGCTTCGGCAGGATTTGTATGTACTTCGATGACCAGGCCGTCCGCTCCAGCGGCTACGGCTGCTTTTGCCATCGGTGCAACGAGATCCCATTTGCCCACCCCATGACTCGGATCGACTACAACCGGGAGGTGGGTCAGTTTCTTGAGGACCGGCACTGCGCTGAGGTCAAGGGTATTCCTGGTTGCCGTTTCGAATGTCCTGATACCGCGCTCACAGAGGATAACATTCTGATTTCCCTTTGACATCACATATTCTGCTGCCATAAGCCACTCTTTTATAGTTGCCGATAACCCCCTCTTTAACAATATCGGTTTTCCGGATGTGCCGACTTCGAGGAGCAATCTGAAGTTCTGCATATTCCTTGCTCCTATCTGAATGATGTCCGCGTATTTGGATATGACCTTCATGTCCCTCGGGTCCATAAGCTCTGTTACAACCGGAAGCCCTGTTTTTTTTCTTACCGCAGCAAGGTATTTCAGCCCCTCCTCGCCAAGCCCCTGAAAAGAGTATGGAGAGGTGCGCGGCTTGAATGCACCGCCCCTGATGAATGTAGCGCCGGCTTCTTTTACTTTCTCCGCAATGTTCATCAGTATGGTCTTGTTTTCTACTGCGCACGGCCCTGCTATCACTTGTATCTTCCTGCCCCCGATGCGGTTCCCTCTTATATTTATGATCGTACTTTCAGCCCTGAACTCCCTGCTTGCGAGCTTGTAGGGCTTCAGTATTCTCATGACATCTTCAACACCGGGCATCACCCTTATCGCATTTTCCTCTTCCTCTGTAATCTTTGAGGTGTCGCCGATTACGCCGATGATCGTTCTTTCCGTACCTTTTGAAATATTGGCCTGCAGCCCTCGGCTTTCGAGCTTTTTTAGAATGTGCCTGAATTCTTTTTCAGTTGCGCCTGGATTTAAAACAATAATGTCCATTTACTCCTCCTCATGCACTGCCGACCAGCCAGTGGCTTTTGGGGCGGATCAGAATTACATCCGATGACTAAGGGAGCATGACGCTCTTCAGAGCCTCGATTAATCTCTTGTTTTCTTCCGGCAAGCCGATGGTAACCCTGATTTCCTCAGGGCCCACAGGTCTGACAATTATACCCTGCCTTAACAATTTATTGTAAAGGGTGTTTGCGTCCCTTTCTACCGGTAAATAGACGAAGTTCGCTTCCGAAGGCACATATTTAATGCCATTGGATTCAAACTCCCGATAAAGATATTTTTTGCCCTGTTCATTTATGCGTCTGGTAGATTTTATATGGTCTTCGTCCTTCAGAGCCCATAAAGCAGCTTTCTGGGCAAGTGAACTCGTATTGAAGGGAGGTCGGAGTTTGTTCATTTCAGAAATAATGTCTTTCCCTGCAATTCCATATCCTATTCTGAGGCCCGCGAGGCCGTATATCTTCGAAAAGGTTCTGAGAATGAGCAGGTCTCTTCCCGCTGTGAAATGTTTTATGCTGTCGGCATAAGCGGGATCAGTAACGTATTCAGAGTAGGCCTCATCAACTACCACAAGGATTCCATCCGGTATACGGCTCATGAAACGGTCGAATTCTTCCCGGGTGTTGATTGTACCTGTCGGATTATTCGGGTTTGCAATGAATACCATTTTTGTCCCGGAAGTGACCGCATCTGCCATCGCATTGAGGTCATGAGAATAGTTTCTCAAAGGTATCCGGACGGGTTTTCCGCCTATTCCCTGTGTTGACATTGGATAGACAACAAATGACGGATGAGCCATAACAGCCTCATCGCCGGCCTGGAGGAAAGTTCTTGCAGCAATATCAATCAGCTCATTCGAACCGTTACCCAGGATTATTTCATCTTCAGCAACAAAGAATTTTTCGGATAAAGCTTTCTTCAAATAATACCCGCTTCCGTCAGGATATCTGTTAAGGCTGTTCTGATTATTCGGAATTGTCAGTTCATCTAATATCGCCTTAACAGCAAGAGGGGCTGACCCGAGAGGGTTCTCATTCGATGCCAGTTTTATGGAACCCTTAATCCCGAGTTCACGCTCGAGCTCCTCGACCGGTTTCCCGGGAACATAAGGTCTTATATCCGACACATAGGCGGGAGGTTTGATCATTAAAACCCGCCATGAGGATACGAGCCGAGGATTTTCAGATAAAGGCAGTTCGCTTTCACATCCTCGATCGCGTTTTTCAATTTTTTGTCCTCTACGTGTCCTTCCATATCAACGAAGAAGATATATTCCCAGGCCTTTCTTTTTGACGGCCTCGACTCGATTTTTGTGAGGTTAATCCTGGCTTTCTTGAAAGGTTCAAGGCCGCTGTAAAGACTCCCGGGCTTGTCTTTCAGCGAGAACATGATGGATGTTTTATCCCTGCCTGTCTTTTTAGGAAATTCTTTCGAGATGACCAGGAACCTGGTAAAGTTATGTCTGCTGTCCTCGATATGTTTTTCTATAAACTTGAGGTTATAGATCTTTGCAGCCAGATCGCTTGCAATAGCCGCCGCTTCTTCGTCATGTGATGCAAGCTCCGCGGCATTTGCAGTGCTTGTGGATTCGATTATAGGCATGCCGGCAAAGTTTGCCTGGAGCCATCGCCTGCACTGTGCTGTTGCAGGCGAAAAAGTGTAAATCTTTTTGATTTTTGTCCTGTCTCCGCTCTTTGAAAGTAGGTTGTGGGTTATCTCGAGCATCACTTCCGCTGAGACCTTGAGATCGTAATCCATAAACATATCGAGCGTATAACTGATCACGCCTTCGTTTGAATTTTCTATGGGGACTACTCCGAAATCCGTTTTGTCGGTTTCCACTGCATCGAATACCTCTTTTATGGTGATGACCGGCACAAAAAGCGCGGATGAACCAAAGTGCCTTAATGCAGCAAGATGGGTGAACGTCGCCAAAGGTCCGAGGCAGGCGACTTTCAGAGGTTCTTCGAGCGAGAGAGATGCAGAGAGAATTTCCCTGTATATTACCTTGAGAGTTTCATTGGGGAACGGCCCTCTGTTCAGGGCTGTCAGACGTTCCAATATCTGCCTTTCACGCTCAGGAGAATAAAATTTTGCATTCTCGTTGCGTTTAATATGGGCGATGTCAAGAACAATTTTAGACCTTTTGTTCAGGAGTCCGAGAATCTCGTTATCGATCTCATCGATCTCTTTTCTTAATTTCTCAAGTTCTTTCATATGACACTTTTAGAAATACCGAAATAATCGGACAATTAAGTAATTTCCCCCCAACCCATCATGGTAGGATTTAATATTACCCATTTTTGTTTTTTTTTTCAATTGGTTGGGTTTACCGCCGAATCATTTTTTTTAATTCAGATATAATTTACTTTAAAGGAAAACTTTGATCTTTTGACTAAGTTGTTAATAAAGGAGGTAACGGTATGGGATACAAGAAGCTCTCGATGGGTGAAAAGAAGAAGATTGCCGTTGTAGCGCATGACAATAAAAAAATCGATCTGCTGGAATGGGCTGAATATAATAAGGATCTCCTGGCGCAGCATGAGCTGTTTGCAACAGGCACCACAGGCAGTCTGCTGGAGCAGAAACTTGGGATTGAAGTAAATAAACTCCAGAGCGGTCCATTGGGAGGTGATCAGCAGATAGGAGCAAAGATAGCAGAGGGAGAAATCGACTTCATCATCTTTTTCTGGGATCCGCTGGAGCCCCAGCCTCATGATCCCGATGTTAAGGCTCTGCTGAGGATCGCCGTAGTCTGGAACATCCCTGTGGCCTGCAACAGGGCTTCCGCCGATTTTATGATATCTTCTCCGTTGATGAGCGGAGAGTATGAGCGTTTTGTCCCTGATTACAGAGATTACAGGGACAGGATGAAAAAAGGGACTTCTGCCTGATGTAATATCGGAATCTCACAGGGCCTCACCGACCGGCGAGAAAAGATATTATTGTCAGCATCCCGGCTCCCCGCGGTTTCCACAGCAATTCTTCATCCGCATGATTTTCAGGGCCGTGTTTTTTATGATAAGACCGATCTTCCTGACAAAAGGCATCGGCTTCTTCATGTTAGCAAATACAGCTTTTGCACTTGGACGATTATTGGCGCACATCCAGGCCTCCAAGGTCGGCAAAGGGAGCGTGTCTGTCCCTGACAGATTGCTTACCCTCAATAGAAAACAACGGCATGCCGTTCTTGCAACTGATGCTCAGGGACAGCCGTTTGCCTCTCTTGTTGTCTGTATCCACGTGACACAATTTCAGACAGTCTCGGAATGGCATAAAATTAACGTAGTTCGTTAAATCTTACCTTGTGCTTTTCTTTCTCATCTCCTTAGCAAGTCTCTGCAGCACATCCTGAACAGGGACGGGGTCTCTTCCCGCAACTTCCCTGAAACGATTTATTTCCGGAATGGTATTGCTTTTCAACCCCTCGGCAAGAGCAACACCAACGCTGTTCGGAACACCGGTAATCAACTGTATCCAGAGGGCGGACAGGTGCACCGCGAACATGGGAACCGGAATGATAAAATTCCTTATCCCTCTGATTGATTTTCCGCAAAGGGATAGAAGGTCGCGATACCGAACAACATCCGAGCCGATTTCGAAAACCTCATGTCCTGTAATATCTCTTGAGACCAGCGCTGCAATGCAGTCTGCTGCATCATCGAGTGCGATCGGAGCACAGAGGGAATTAAGCCATTGCGGAGTTATCATTACCGGAAGGCGCTTTGCAAGGTAATATACGATGAGATACGACGCACTGCAGGTCTCTAAAAGAATGCTGGCCCGAACCTCTGCCACAGGAATGCCAAAAGAAGAGAGTGCTTCGCCGGTCTTCATCCTGCTGGCAAGATGAGGTGATACCTGCCGATCTTTCGGAATAATCCCGCCAAGGTAAACGATTTTCTTGATGAAGGCATTTTGCGCTGCGTTTCCGGCAGCATTTGCCAGTTTTACATCAAGCTCCTCAAAATTCTTTGCTCCGAGGGAATGGATGAGGTAGATTAAGACATCTGCGCCAAAGAGAAAATTCTCGGCGCTCGACATATCGAGCAGGTTTACCTGTTTCCAGGTCAGGCGATCGGAATTCATATCCTTTGGAATCTCGTTTTCCGTGCGGTACGAAGCGATTACCTTATGTTCATGGGTATCGAGGAATTTCCTTATAAGGTTCTGGCCGACACACCCCGGTGCGCCTAATATTGCGATATTCATATTTACCCCCGCAGAGTTTAATTAACCCCCAATGCATTTTAGCGGAATCATGCAGGCACATGCGCATCAAAACCTCTCCAACGCAGGATTTGCGTATCGATAACAGTCAATCGGACAGAATGAAAACATACAGGGATGCCGGATATATAACCGCCTTCAAAGGAGCTGCAGGAGAGCTTTTGCCGCACACATGCCTGCATGAGAAAGATTGAAATGCATTTTTCGTGTTAAATGACATTTGATGTAACTATATCAAGATAAGAGAGAACTTTCTATAGATAAGATGCTGAAACGCGTTCAGCATGACAAAACAATGCCGGCGCTCTGTCAATAAAGCAGATCGTTCCGAAAAAGCTTTTCGATAAGACCCCTGTGATAGGAATATATAAATATACCTTTCCTTTTCATAAGTGCATAATAGGCATCGACTGATATCCCCTTCTCGAATTCCCTGAGCGTTGCATTATATGTTTCATTAGTCATGCTCATAATTTCATCGATGAGAAAGAGGAAGACCGTCTTTTCGGATTTCATATTCGCCGTGCCTTCCATGTCCAGTCTTTTTAAAAAGGCATAAAGATCAGGATAGTCGTGTTCATGAACTGAAATAAACGCATGGTTTAATTTCGGCCTGTCTGCCTGATGGAGGCCCTTTATCGTCTGCGGACTCCGCTTTGCTTTCGCCTTTTTGATACAGAATTTTATAAGATCTTCAATAAAGGGTATTTTTGAGAATATATTTTTATCCTCTTTCACTTCATGCTTTATATGATCGAGCAACTCGCAATGATCAAGAGATGCAAAGATGTTTCCGGGTCTGTCGCAGTACTTGTCGGTGATGATTTTTTCCATTAGACCGATAAACAGTCTATCCAGGCATTTCATCATGACCTGGAAGATTTCGTGAAAATCTCTTTCGAGAATCTTGAGTATGAAAACAAGCAGCTCACACCTGAAAATGTCTGTTTCCGACAAGGTATGGGGGATGTAGATGCAGAGATTATCGAAATGAAAGCTGTATTGTTCCTGTGCCTTGAGTTTCCTTATTGCCGATACGAGGGTATCAAAATCATGCGGCTGATGAACATATTTCTCCCAGTAAAAGCCGGCGACATCGGTAGACAGATGATCGTAAAAAATCTTTGCGTTAGTGATGTTTTCACAGAACAGGTCGTGCTTCAACCGAAAGATGCCGGCAATCTCCTGCTTCATATCGCCATATGTTTTTGCAGTATCATGATAACGGCTGAAGAAGACCGATACATTTATGCTGTTATTGAAACGGCTGTTGACAAGCCGAAGGTTTTCTTTTAAGTCTTCAATCGAATAACTTACAGCAGGATGTTTTATCTTTTCCCGCGCCTTATCATCAAAAACCTCCGGAGACAGCTCGATCACGGACCTGTTTTCCGCAGGAAAAATAAACAGTTTTTTGTACAGATCCAGGAATTCGCTGTCGGGCAGTTTCCATGCGCCGTAATGAAGCTGAAAGTATTTTACGAGGTCTTGTTCCCTTTTCATCGCCTGAAACAGGGACTTCATATAATCCCTGTCTTTCTCGTAGCAGAGATATATTTTTTGTGTAAACTCCCTGAGTTTCTTCAGGTCTGCAATAACCGAACCGATTGATCTGGCAACAGGCTTTGTTCTTTTGCTGTGAGACCGGAATGAGCTTCTGCTGCCTCCGCAGTAGCGGCAACTGAAGGCGCACCCTCTGCCGATGAAAACCGGGAAGCCGAGTTTTTTATTGATCGACTGAAGATAGAGTTCGTGGTCAAATAGATAAGCGAGATTGCAGAAAGAAATGCCCGATAGTGTTTCCTGCTCTATTTCCCATGAGGCCGTATTTGCAATACTGCCCGAAGGGGTGCGGTAAATCAGGTTGGGGATTTCCGGAAGTTCGACACTGTTCAGGAGAAGTTCAACGGGTTTTTCCGGATCACCTTTAATGACGTAGTCAAGGAAACCGCACCGTTCCATGAGGTTTTTACCGAAATATCCCGCAGTAAACCCTCCGGCAAGAATCTCCAGGTTTTTATTATGAGACCGAATCCGTTCTCCGGCCCACAGGAACCCTTCCGTTGTTTCCTGCCAGTGAAAGATGAGGGCAACATGCGTCGGCTGGAATACATTCAGATAATGAGTTAATACTTCGTCTATTCCGGACTCTTCATAAACAGCCAGATTCAGCAGCTTTGTATCGGTATTCCGCCTGCTCAGATAATCGCAGAGCCCGAAGCTTCCCATGGGGATATATTTAAAATACTCACTCGGGCAGTTGATGATAAGAAGTCTCGGTTGCATATGTTTCATCGGTCTCCCTGACGGCTATATAATAACCGACTCCATGCATTTTCATCCGGTAAATCATCAAGTTACAGCGAAATAGTGATCGAAATTGAAAAAATACCTTTATTATTCACTGATCATCAATCACGGCAGACACAGTATTTTCGCTCATTCTCAGGCTATCGCCTTCCGAGGCAAATTCTGTTCCGATAAATCTGCACAGAATTTAAATCCACAAAAATACTGCGTCCGCCTTCATCCAAAATTTTATTTTAATCTGGTCAAAGCTGTGGCATTGATATCCTCTTCAGCCGTGAATGTCTTGATATCGGGGAACCTGTCCGGTATATAATTTCATCAGGTAATAATGTAATATTATTACTCCGGTAAGTAAATACATGAGCCTCTGGTGTTTGTCATTCCCCGACTTGATCGGGGAATCCAGTCTGTTCAACAGGTTCTGGATTGTCCGGTCAAGCCGGACAATGACAATATCAAGTGTTTGTTTGCCGGAGTAATAAATATAAAGTGGATGACCTTTTCGAAAATAACTGTTTTGAAAAAGAGACGTCTGTTATTACTGCGTCTCTGCTTAAACTTGCATCTGACGTTTCTGTCCGGGCGGAATTGTCGGATATCGATCATTATGCAGGAAATCTCAGGAGTGTCCTGAAAGAGGGAGAGCTTCCCTCAATTGAAAATGCTCTGCTCGGCTTGTATGTTCGGCTGCATGGGGCGGGGTCCGGGTATTCTGCACACGAGAGGAAAATACTTGTGAAAAGGAAAGGATATTCATGCCACCCGGGGGGGCTTTCAGCGCTTGTCAGGGCAGTGCAGTTTATCAGGCCCGATTCAATAGTCGCCGACCTTGGCGCAGGAAACGGGCTGCAGGGATTGTTATTGCAATGCATTTGCCCGCACCGGAAAACAATCCAGATTGAGATATCCTCCGAAATGATCCGTGTCGGCCGAATCTTTCAACAAGCGCTCGGGATCAGCGCAGATCGTGTAGAGTGGGTTCACGATGACATCGTTAATGCATCGATTGAAGAAGCTGATTTTATTTACCTCTATCTGCCGGCGAAGCCTCTCGACGGCGGGAAAAAGGTTTACGAGGCCGTCGCCCGAAAAATCAATGCGATAAAAAGACCGGTGGTCATCTTCAGCATAGCCGATTGCCTTGCGGGATTTTTAGCCGGACATCTGAACATTTCTTATACTGACGGTCATCTCACATGTTTCGTCAATAAATAGCAGTCGGGCGCCCTTCAGATATCTATCGATGAATAATTCCCGGGACACTATACTTAATTCAGCGCCTCTTTCTTATTCAAACCGGGTTTTTGCCGACTTAGAGAACTACCGTTTTAATTTATGAACAACGAACAGCTATGCCTGTTCTTTCCTCTCCGAGACCGTCAGCCATCCGTCCCAGTTCGGGGGTGGTAAGAGGTCTATTTTCACAGATAATTTTCCCTCTTTATCCATGAGTATTCCGACTTTCTGACAGAAGACTTTTCCTGTTTTTTCACCATCATTCTTTTTCCAGAGCAAATCGTAAATCTTCATGCTTCCTCCCTGCGTAAAGAAGTTTTTAATACATTCCCCTGTCCAGTGTTCTGTACTGGATCGATTCTGAAACGTGGTGGGATAGGGTTTCTTCCGAGGCATCGAGGTCGGCTATGGTGCGTGACAGTTTCAA
>DCVG01000099.1 GCA_002328665.1 Nitrospiraceae bacterium UBA2194 | reverse complement strand
CCGAATCCCCGGATCCTGTTTTTAGGGAGGGTGTTATGAAGATTATCGAGGGAGAGCTTCAGGCGAAGGGTATAAAGTTCGGTATCGTGATGAGCAGGTTTAACGAGTTTATTACGGGCAAGCTTCTTGACGGCGCACGTGATGCGCTGATAAGACACGGGGCCAGGGAAGAAGATATAGAGCTTGTAAAGGTGCCCGGGTCTTTCGAGATACCGATGGTTGCGAAAAGAATGGCGTCGAAGGGAGCATACAACGCCGTAATATGTCTCGGCACAGTCATAAGAGGAGCAACTCCTCATTTTGATTATATCGCTGCGGAGGTCTCCAAGGGGATTGCTTCGGCGTCTATGGAAACAGGCGTTCCGATAGCGTTCGGGATCATTACTTGCGATACCATAGAGCAGGCTGTTGAAAGGGCCGGGACGAAGAGCGGGAACAAAGGATGGGATGCGGCGGTAACCGCCATAGAAATGGCGCAGCTCCTGAAGAAACTGTAATCGGGGAAGAGTTGACGGTGATCGGTACAAAAAACGACCGTAAATATTTCTTTTTCCGTATCACTCATAATCCCTCACCTGTCGCTCCTTTATGAAGCGGCGCAAGGCCCGGGAATGTGCCCTTCAGATATTGTTTCAGAGAGATTTCACGGACAAGAAAATCGATCGAAAAAATCTCGACGAGTTCTGGTCTGAGAAGAAGGAGAACAGGGAGGTCAGGGAGTTCGCAGAGGGATTGGTGGAAGGTACGCTTAATAATCTTGACGAGATAGACAGGAAAATCGAAAAAGTGGCGGAGAACTGGATATTAAAGAGGATGGCGGCGGTCGACAGAAATATCCTGAGATTTGCTGCTTACGAGATACTGTACAGGAAGGACATCCCATCCGCGGTTACAATAAACGAGGCACTGGAGATCGCAAAGAAGTATTCTTCCACCGAGGCAGCTTCTTTTTTGAACGGCGTCCTTGACCGGCTTGCGCGGGAGGCTGGAAAGGCCTGATGCGGTATGCCGTACTCTCGGATGTTCATTCAAACCTCGAGGCGTTTGAAGCTGTCCTTGCGGATATCAACAGGAGGAATATCCGGGATGTATTATTTCTTGGAGACGCAGTAGGATACGGACCTGATCCCAATGAATGCATCGATCTCCTAACGGCTTCATGCGGGACTCCCATTGCAGGGAATCACGACTGGGGCGCAATCGGGCTTATGGATATTGCCTTTTTCAATGAATACGCGCGGTCTGCAATCGAATGGACATCCGGCGTGATGACGAAGAAGAACAGGGACGTCCTCAGGACATTTCCGTTAAAGGTGGAATATGAGGATAAGGACGCACTCGCTGTTCATGCGACACCGAAAGAGCCCGGTGCATGGCATTACCTGTTTTCACTCCTGGATGCCGATACCAACTTTGAGTATTTTAACAATAAATTATGTTTTCTCGGGCACAGCCATAAGCCGTTCATCATAGAAAAACAGCCTTCCGGCGGGCTTATGACATATAAAGACAATACGCGGATAAAGAAAAGAAGCAGGTATATAATAAATGCCGGAAGCGTAGGACAGCCCCGCGACGGAGACCCCAGGGCATGCTATGTGCTTGTGAATGGCGGGGAAGTGAATATGATAAGAGTTCCTTACGATATTGAGAGTGTACAAAATAAAATGAGAAAAGCACATTTGCCTTCTGCGCTCATAGAGAGACTGTCAAGAGGGAGGTAGAATGAAGCGCGGCGTTAAGATAAAAAATGAGAATCCGGTATTGAAGAGCAGGTATCCGGGAGCAGAAGGGAAGAGGATGGAAGGTCCTCATTTGCTTTTTTTGGGTGTACTGACCGCTGTCTGGTGTCTGCTGTCTTCCGTGTACGCATCCGACAATGCTCTTGACAGGATGAGAGACGAAACCGTGTCTTACTTCAAACCTGTTGAGGGGAACATCCTGTCTGCTGAAGGAAAAAAAGCTGTTGTCGGCATAGGAGCGAAGGATGCTGTAAAAAGAGGCATGAGGTTTACCATCCTGAGGGAGGAGGCTCCGTTTCGGCACCCTGTCACCAAAGAGCCGATAGGAAAGATGGAGTCTTTCATCGGCAGGCTTGAGATAAAAGAAGTATCCGAGGAATCCGCTTCAGGAGAAATTATTGAGGGGGACCCCAAAGAAGGAGATAAAATAAGGATATCGGAAGTAAAGGTGAGTCTCCTGTTTTGCCAGGGAGAAGGAGTCGACTGGCATCTGGCTGAAGCGTATTACAGAAAGCTGAAAGATACCGGGAGGTTTCAGATGGTCGATACCGCTTTGGAGACCGATGACCCCAATGCGGTGCTCAAAGAGGCCGCACTGCTTCGCGCAGACGCAGCCCTCCATTTGACCGCCGGGAAGTCGGAGGCGGGAGTATCTCTCGCGCAAAGCCTTTATTGGGTCTCCGACGGGCTTAAATTTGCCGGGATGGAGACGAACATCGATGCCGCACTTGCAAGGGAAACAAGCTTTGGAGAGAAATTTTTTGCAGTAGGTTCGCGCGATGCCTGGCTGCAGTTCGATATGCCGGTAGCCGCGGATCTTATTACAACGGGTGATATTGACGGAGACGGCAAACAGGAGATTATTTTCAGTGCAGGCAATGACATTGTCGCCTTTGCTTTAGAGTTTGACCTGCTGCCGGCCCTCGGAGGAATCAAGATTAAGGGATCTGTTAACGATAACCGCCTCTGGCTTGACTCGATCGACCTGAATAAAAACGGGAAGGACGAAATAGTCGTTACGTCTATGAGGGGCGATTCCGTCGTTTCCTGCATTTATGAATATAACGGCGCAGAATTTGTTCTCCTTTACAAGGCCGATGGATTCATGAGAAGAATGAATGAAGAGCTTATAACTCAGTCTTATTCCCGCAGGCACGGTTTTGACGGGGAAATATTCAACGTAAGCTGGGAAGGCGAGTATAAAAAGGGCGGACCTCTCAAACTTCCGGCGGGAGTAAATATATATGACTTTATTCTGTTCGAAGGTCCTGAGGAAGGCAGGTTATTGCTTGCATATGACGAGGGAGGGTTCCTGAGTGTTTATGACGGCAGCAGCCGGAGATTATGGAGGAGCAAAAGAAGTGTCGGGGATTTCCTGAAGACTTTCAAGAAGGATGCTCCTTCAAAATTAATGAAGAGTGATTCAATACCACTTGATACAACGATGATCGACAAAGGGGACTGGGCGATTAAAGACAGGCTTTTCCTGAAGAACAGGGAAATACTCTATGTAAAAAGAATCCCTGTGCTGGATATGATGAAGGGGATCGGGTATAAAAGCTCTCAGGTCGGGAGCCTGTTCTGGAACGGGCTTTCCATGGAGGAAGGGGTTGCATTGGACAATATCGGGGGTACCATACTTGATTATGCGGTTGCCCGCGATAAAATAATTGTGCTTGCAAGCCCCCTGTTTGGAATCAAGCCCGGAAATATTCTGAAAGGCGAAAGTCCGCTGAAAACCGATCTCTATATTTACTCGCTGAAGGGGAGGTAGGGGGATAAGGTGCTTTTAGGAGGCCGCATACCGAGGCATGTCGGCATTATCATGGACGGAAACGGAAGGTGGGCCGAGTCGCGCGGACTGCCCCGCATAGAAGGGCATAGACGCGGGGTTGAGAGGTCCAAAGAGGTTATCGAGGTTGCGGTGGAGCTCGGGCTCAAGGCGTTGACCCTTTATACGTTCTCCACGGAAAACTGGCGGAGATCCACCGCTGAAGTGGCGACCCTTATGAGACTCCTCGAGATCTACCTGAAGAGAGAACTTGACGGCCTCATAAAGAACGATATTGTATTCCGGAGCATCGGCGAGATATGGAGACTTCCGGATCATATACAGTCTATCATAAAAGAGGCTCAGGAAAAGACTTCATCCAATAAAGGAATGATCCTGGCTATAGCCCTCAGTTACAGCGGCAGGAATGAAATTCTCAGGGCGGTAAAAAAAGTGATCTGTTCGGGCATCGGCCCTGATGAACTTTCGGAGGAGGGGTTCAATGCCTTTCTGGATACCTCAGGGATTCCCCAACCCGACCTGATCATACGGACAAGCGGCGAGATGCGGATCAGCAATTTCCTGCTATGGCAGGCTGCATACTCCGAGTTCTATTTTTCCGATACCCTCTGGCCTGATTTTACCAAGGATGAATTTCTGCTGGCAATACAGGATTATCAGCGCAGAGAGCGGAGATTCGGCGCTATCCCGGCGAGGGCGGATGCATTTTAAGAGGCTGATCGTTGCGGCAGTGCTCCTGCCGGTCCTGTACCTGTATATCATGTATCTGCCCCAAAAGTATTTTTTTCTGCTTATGGCAGCAGTCGGCCTCTTGGCTTTGTCTGAGTTCTATTCGATGTACACGATAGAAGGGTTTTTCAAATATGCATGCATTATCTTCGGCATCTCCGTCATCGGGGTGTCATATGCGGCAGGCGGTTATTTATTGGACGGCATTGTCATTGCTGTTATGGCGATAATCGTCATGCGTCTCCTGTTGAGAAGAGACCCTGTCTCCGCGCTTTCGGATATCTCGCTTCCTATCGTGGGTCTTCTTTACATCCCTGTGCTCCTGTCATTTCAGATACGGATCAGAAATATGGGGCCCGAATGGATAGTCTTCCTCTATGCAACGGTATGGGCATCGGACTCTATGGCGTACTATATCGGTAAAGGCATGGGCAAGAGAAAACTTTACAGGGAAGTGAGCCCCAACAAGACCGTCGCCGGTGCAGCAGGTTCCCTTATGGGAGGCGCAGCTGGTGCCCTTTTTCTCAAGGTTCTTGTTGTTCAGCAGATCCATGCTTCCACTGCACTGGCAGTCGGAATAATTTTAGGGTCAATTTCAATCATAGGCGACCTTGTAGAATCGATGTTCAAGAGGGATGCAGGCGTCAAGGATTCGGGTGGCATCATACCGGGGCATGGGGGGATACTGGATAAAATCGATGGTTCGTTGTTTGCGGGCCCGGTACTTTACTGGATACTTATAATGATGAACAAAGCGAGTGACCATCTATGAAACGGATATCCATTCTCGGTTCGACGGGTTCGATAGGAAGAAGCGCCCTCGATATTGTTTCTCGCCACAGTGACGAATTCAGGATCGCCGCTTTAACGGCCGGGAATAATATTGCCCTCCTTGACAAGCAGATAAGATCATTTTCTCCCGAGGTAGTTGCAGTAGCAGGTGAGACGGCCGCCCGCGAGCTGAGAAGGAGGATAGGGAAAAAAATCGCAGCGTCCCTGAAGATACTCGCGGGACAGGACGGCATCGCAGAGGCTGCCGCATACAAAAATGCCGAATTTGTCTTGTCCGCAATAGTCGGTGCGGCAGGGCTAATACCGACTCTTTCGGCCATACGCTCAGGCAAGACAGTCGGCCTCGCAAACAAAGAGGCCCTGGTGATGGCGGGAAGGATTCTTATAAGGGAGGCAAAAAGGCATGGTTCGAAGATACTTCCTGTCGACAGTGAGCATAGCGCTGTATTCCAGTGCATTAAGGGCCATAAAAGGTCCGGGCTGAGAAGGATCGTCCTGACCGCATCGGGCGGACCGTTTATCGGCAGAAACGCGCATGACCTGGATAAGATCACGCCCGGTGAAGCGCTGAAACACCCGAGATGGAAAATGGGAAAAAAGATCACGATAGATTCCGCGACCCTCATGAACAAGGGATTCGAGGTGATTGAAGCACACCACCTGTTTACGCTTCCTCCGGAGAAGATCGATGTGCTTGTCCATCCGCAGTGCATTGTTCATTCCATCGTGGAATTCAACGACATGAGTTGTATCGCACAACTTTCGGTTCCCGATATGAAAGGTCCCATTGCCTATGCGCTGACCTATCCAGAAAGGCTCGATAATGTTATGGAGGGACTTTCACTCCATGAAATAGGCTCCCTCACTTTCAGGAAGCCGGAATACAGGGACTTCCCCTGTCTTTCATACGCATACATGGCTCTAAAAGCGGGAGGTACGATGCCTTCCGTGCTGAACGCGGCAAACGAGGTTGCTGTTTGCGCGTTTCTTAAAGGGTCCGTCAGGTTTACGGAGATACCCGTCGTCATAAGGAAAACGATGTCC
>DCVG01000077.1 GCA_002328665.1 Nitrospiraceae bacterium UBA2194 | reverse complement strand
AAAAAATTGATGGCATCAACAGATAACCCTTTGAAACATATTTCCGGGGAAATCGATGAACTTCTAATTACCATCAAAGGAACACTGGAACTTTTGGCCATATCAGAGTTTGATGATGATGTCTATAACCCTTCCCTGATGGCTATAGAGAGAATAGCCGGAACATCCTCTGAAGATCAAAAAAGGGCTTAATCCTGAAGCAATCCCGTCTTTTTTCACCGGGAATTGTTGTTATCCTGCCCTGACATTATTTCACCCGCCTACTTGACAGGATATTTTTAAAAAGGTATTTTTTAAACAAAGAGCAGAACACGTGATCCTTGGTGCAGGAGTCTTTAAGGCGAAATTTTACCGGAGGGGTAATGGCAAAGCTTTCTCATATTGATAAACAGGGCAGGGCGAAGATGGTTGATATCACCGAAAAGCCGGAGACCCGGAGGGAAGCCGTTGCCGGCGGCTCTGTCTATATGAACCCTGCCACCATGAAACTCATTCAGGACAGGAAAGTGCCCAAAGGGGATGTCCTTAGCGCAGCACGTATAGCCGGCATAATGGCTGCCAAGAGAACGAGTGAACTTATTCCGATGTGCCATCCGCTGAACGTTACCTCGATAAGCATAGACTTCAATCTCGAAAGTAAAGGAAGCAAGATAGATATCGAGGCGCGGGTGAGGCTTACAGGACGGACAGGTGTGGAAATGGAGGCGCTCACCGCCGTATCAGTCGCTTGCCTGACTGTCTACGACATGTGCAAAGCGGTTGATAAGGATATGGTCATCTCGGACATTCTGCTCAAAGAGAAAAGCGGCGGGAAAAGCGGAGTATATAAAAGGAAATAATCAGCCATCCAGCTTTTCGAAAGCCTTTCTTGCCTTGACATGCCCCGGCGCTATTCCCAGTGCCCTCTGAAACTGGTCTAATGCAGGTTTCTTCAGGCCCTGCTTAACATAAATCATGCCGAGGTTGGCGTAATGATCGGCGTTGTTCGGTTCCAGCTTCAGCGCCTGCAACAGCGCATTTTCAGCTTCTTTGAGCCTGTTCGTGACTTTTGTAAGGGACAGTGCAAGATAACTCCAGTATTTTGCATTCCACGGCTCGATATCGGTCGCCGATGTAAACGACCTGGCGGATACCTGGTAATCGCCTTTTTTGAATTCTTCGACTCCGCGCCTGAAATGTTCTTCTGCTCCAACCGAATTCCGGACGGACGTTTCCGGTGTTACTGTCCTTGACCCGCTCTGGAGCTGATTGAAGGCGTCGGTCAATGCATCGAAGATTGAAGTAAGTTTGTCTTTCAGTGACGGGTCGGCTGTGCCGAAGGAGCGGTCGGGATGGAATTCCCGCGTCAGCCTGTAGTAACTTTTCTTTACTGTCTCAAGGTCGGCGTCTTCCTCAACCTCAAGGACTTGATGTGCGTTTCGACTGCCAAGGCTCATGTATATTTCGTCGACTTTTCCAGAAAATGCGTATTCATCTTCTGACAGGGGTTGCAGAATTTCTTCAAAAGACACTATTTCCCCTGCCTCTTCCGGCTTCTCGTCAACTCTGATTTTTTCTTCGACAACACCTATCGACCACAGGACGTATAAAATCTTCATGCCCTCGAATGAACCGATCCATGCGCTGTCGACAAGCTCTTTAATAGTTTTGGCGCCGTCGACGATGGTGAGCATTTTCCTGTCCTGAGGGCTGAGTTCTATGTCCTGAAACAATGTCACGGGATCTTTGCTCAGCATGAGGACCGTATCCGTAGGGGGCATTTCCTTCCTTATTCTGGTCCAATTGTCTATCCTCCCGACCCCTTCATAGATGAGATTGCCTGTGCTCATCTTCAGGGTTATCACCTCCTGCGTAGGCAATTTCCCTTCAATGAATTCATATTCTGCGTCATCGAGAAGGAAAAGGCTGCAGATGATCTCACGCACCTGAAATTTTACCCCCCAGAAGAGGTCTTTTGGAGTTATATAGTCCAGTTCAACGAGTATTGCTCCGAGCCGTTTATTCGTCTCCCTGAGGATCCGGACCGACCTGTCATACTGTTCAAGGGATATCTTCCCGGCCTTTATGAGCATTTCGCCAAGGCGGTCGTCTTCGTATGTCGAAGAGGCGAAAATGGCGGCGCCTTTTGAAAGATATACCTTTTTGGTCAGGGCGATCGTTTTTATGACAAGAGTGCCGGTCTTCCTGTGTCTGTTGATATACGTGAGTATTTTGGGAAGGCTGTAATCCCTGATATTCCCTCTGACCGGGATGTCCATCATTTGTACCGTATCACTTCGAATCTGTAAACGTCCACCTCTTCATGAGGCAGGATGCCTGCTTTCATCTTTGTTATCCTTATTTGCTCTTCTACGGAATCCACCCCTTCAAGGTCGGGCAGCAGAAGTCCCCTCCTGTTACCGCCGCTGACGATTATGCCGTATTTCCGTGGGTCGAGTTTACCCGTATCATCAACTTTTTCAGGACAGGTAAGGATATCCACAGAATATGAAAGTTCTTCGAGTTCACTATCCGTGACGGGTCCGAATCTGGGGTCTTTTGTTGCCGCGGATATGGCGTTGACGATTATCTCTTCACCGACCGACTGGCAGGAAGGCATGAATGTTCCGATGCATCCTCTCAGTTCTCCGTGTCTTTTAAGGCAGACAAATATCCCTGATTTCCCCTGCATTTCAGGAGGCATGGGATCGGGAGGTTCGATGATTTTGCCTTCTCTGATATATGTTTCAACACTCTTCCTCGCGAGTTCGACTATAGGGTGCATTATTTCCTTCTCTGTAGTGTATAGTCGGCGACGGCGTAAAGGGATTCTCTGGCAGGGCAATCGGAAAAGACGTCGAGTTCAAATTTTGCCTGCGCGATAAAGGCCCGTGCCTCTTCCATAGAGTTTTCTATAGTGTTGTACTTCTTAAAGAACCTCAGAATTTTCTGAAGTCCGCGTTTCCTGAAACCGTTTTTTATAATTTCCCTGGTTTCCGTTATCTCGGGTACCGGCGCCGTCTTCAGCAGGTGAATGAGAGGAAGCGTTATCTTGCCTTCTTTGAGGTCTTTCCCGAGTCGTTTGCCGAGTTCGCTCTCCTCTGCCATGTAATCGAGTATGTCGTCAGCCATCTGGAAGGCAATTCCTATCTTCATTCCGAAAAGCGCCAGCGCGTTCTCCCTGTCTTTGGGAAGGGATCCGAGAAGAGCGCCGATCCTGCACGCAGCGGATATCAGCGCTGCCGTCTTGCCGGAAATTATATCGATGTAGTCCTTCTCCGAGATGTCGGGGTCTCCCATCTTTGAAAGCTGCAGTATCTCGGCTTCAGTCATTCTCGTTGTGGCTTCGGAAAGTGTTTCCATGACCCTCTGACTCTTCTGAAGCACCGCAAGCCTTAAGGCATTTGAATAGAGGAAATCGCCGACCAGTATCACAATTTGATTTCCCCATATTGAATGTGCAGGGGATTTCCCCCTGCGAATCTCGGCCCCGTCCACCACATCGTCATGGAGCAGCGAGGCAGTGTGGATTGATTCGATGATACCCGCGAGGGTTAAACGCGTATCGCCGCCGTAGCCTGCCAATTCAGAACTGAGCAGAAGGATGAGCGGTCTGAGCCTTTTACCGCCGCCATCGAGGATATGATTTCCGATAAGGGGGATGGCGAAGACGCGACTCTTGAAAATGTCCCTGATTCTTTCTTCGACGATACTCAAGTCATTTTCATAACGCGCGAAAACCTCGTCCAGATGCATCCTTAATGGTAGGATAGCGGTAGTTTCAAAGTCAAGGGCGGAGAGCTGTTGCGGCTAAGGTCTGAAACGGAATTCATCGGGATCGGTTTTACTCATCATCAGACACTTTAAGTCTTTAGGTCTGAACGCGCCTTTTTCGGTGATGATGGCGGTGACATATTTACGTGGGGTCACATCGAAAGCGATGTTTCTTGCATTTACGCCGACAGGCGCAATACGGCATTTGCCGAACACATGTGTGACCTCCTCCGGACCTCTCTCTTCGATAGGGATAAACTTTCCTGAAGAAATAGAGAAATCGATACTACTCAGAGGGGCTGCTACATAAAAGGGTATCCTGTGCTCTTTGCAGAGGACGGCAACAGTATAAGTCCCTATCTTGTTCGCGACGTCGCCGTTCCTTGCAGTCCTGTCGGTGCCGACGATGGCAAGGTTAATCTCCCCTCTCTGCATAAGGGCGCCTGCAGTGTTGTCGGGAATGAGAGTGACCGGGATGCCTTCCTGCATCAGTTCCCATGCCGTAAGCCTGGCGCCCTGGAGCACCGGCCTCGTCTCGTCCGCGATGACCTGGAACCTTTTCCCCTGCTCTTTTGCCACGAGCATCGGAGCAGTGGCTGTACCGTAGCCGCCGGTTGCGAGCGCCCCTGCATTGCAATGGGTAAGAATCGTGTCACCGTCTTTAATGAACTCAGCTCCCCATCTTCCTATCGCCCTGTTTACTTCAATATCCTCCCGAAGTATCGTCTTCGCTTCTTCTATGAGGATAACCTTCAGTCTGCTCACGGGTTCGTTCCTCTTCTGCATCAATACCCGCCTTATTCTCTGGACGGCCCATCTTATGTTTACTGCGGTGGGTCTTGTCGCGAGCATTTCACTGAAAATGGTTTCAATGGACTTCATGAACCCTTCATAAGACGTTGCCCGTATGTCCTGCGCTCCAAGTGCTACACCCATTGCCGCTGCGATGCCGATTGCAGGCGCTCCCCTTATCCAGAGCTTCTTTATCCCTTCCGCGACTTTTTTGTAACCAGTACATTCGATATAAGTCACCTTGCAGGGCAGTTTTGACTGATCGAGCATTATTACCTTTCCGGCGACCCATTCTATGGATTTAACCATATCAGGCTCCCACCGGGAAAAATACGGCGATTACAAAGAATAACGCGAGTACGGTAATGGCGCCCACAGTGCCCCATGATATGACATTGTAGAATTTGGGGTTTACATAATCGCCCATGATCTTTTTGTTGTTCACAAGCGAGAGGGCATATATCAGCACGAAGGGCAGGAGCAGGCCGTTAAGGATTGAGGACAAAACCATCAGGAAGACGAGCGGCGCACCGGGGATAAGGATCACGAGCGAGGCGGTAACGATCATGAAGGTGTATATACCCATAAATTGCGGCGCCTCTTTAAATGTTTTATTTACACCTCTTTCCCAGCCCATTGCCTCACATATATAATAGGAAGTTGCAAGGGGTACGATTATCGCACCGAGCAGGGCGGCATTTGCAAGACTGAATGCGAATATGAGAAAGGCGTACTGGCCGGCCAGGGGTTTCAGCGCTATCGCTGCTTCCGATGCGTCATGAATCCTTATTCCGAACGGAAAGAGCGTTGTAGCGCAGGTGACGATAATGAAGAAAGAGACGATGTCCGTTATACTGCAGCCTATGAATACATCGAGCCTGGAAGCCTTATATTCTTCCTTTGTGATCCCTTTTTCCGCAATGGAGGATTGCAGATAAAACTGCATCCATGGTGTGATTGTTGTGCCGATTATGGCGATGCTTAGGATAATGTATTCCGAATTCCATTGCAGCTGCGGCATGAAGGTGCTTTTAAAGACCGCGCTCCATTGGGGCTTTGCCATGAAACCGGAGAGCACATAGCCGAAGTAAAGCAGGCATGCGACAAGCAGTATGCGTTCCACAGAGCGGTAGCTGCCCTTTACGACCAGTATCCAGATAACCAGCGCACCGAGGGGGACCATCAGGTATTTGCTGAGGCCGATAATCTGCATACTGGCTGCCCAGCCTGCAAAGTTTGCGACCGTTGTGCCGAAATTAGCGATGAAAAGGACGGTCATCATAAAAAAAGTCGACCTTACCCCGTAATGCTCCCTTATAAGGTCGGAGAGACCTTTCCCAGTTACAGCCCCCATCCTCGCAACCATCTCCTGTATTACAACGAGTGCAACGGTCGTGGGAATCAACGTCCAGAGCAGCGCATATCCGAAACGCGCGCCTGCAACGGAATAAGTGGTTATACCGCTTGCGTCGTTGTCGATATTGGCCGTAATTATTCCCGGCCCCATGATCGACAGGAATATGACGGTCTTTCTCCAGGGGCTCACACCTTCCTCCTCCTGCGTTTTGCCGCAGGCGGCAATATCCTGTCTATGACATCGTCTACGGCGACGATGCCCAAAAAATAGCCTTCTGAGTCGACAACCGGGAGTGCAACGAGGTTATATTTCGAAATAATTTCCGCAACCTCGAACTCATCGGTGTCGGGCGGGACTGATTTGATTTTCGTTTCCATAATGTCCGAAAGCTGCGCATGGTGGGAGGCAATAAGAAGTTCGCGCAGGGAAACTACTCCGAGTAGTTTTTCATCTGTATCGGCGACATAGATGTAATAAACCGTCTCGACTTCCTCCGCGTCTTTTCTGAAATTCTCGATCGCTTCCCTTACGCTCATCTCAGGAGGATAAGCTATGAACTCGTTGGTCATTATTCCGCCTGCCGTATCCTCTTCGTGGCTGAGCAGCTCCTGTATGTACTCTGCCTCCTCTTTCTCGATGTGTTCGAGGATCTCCTTTGCCTTATCAATGGGAAGGTCGCTGAGAACATCAGCGGCTTCGTCCGGAGGCATCTCTTCGATGATATCTGCGGCCTTTTCCGTATCCATCCCGGTGATGAGCGCGGCCTGCACGTCAGGCTGGAGTTCTGAAAGGGCTTCGGCAGCGGTTTCGATATCCAAACCCTTGAAAAAAGATGCTCCCTCCTTATGCGAAACCTGGCTGATGATCTCGGCAATATCGGCCGGATGGAGTTCCGATACCATCTGCCGGGGAACGGTAAGAGATATCTTTGTCAGTTTCGGTTCAAGGGGCTGGATGTAGGTCCAGCTTATAAGATTATATGCAAGAGGCTTTTTGAAGAGCTTCATCACATCTTCTCCGCCCCTTTCAACCCCGAGACGCCGCATTATGCCCCTCATTCCCACATCTACTGCAAGAAGGAGCGCCTCTGAATTGTACCCTTCGAGTTTTACATCGTTCACCCTCACGACCTTTGCGCCGTTTGCATCAACAATCTGTTTGTCCAGAATGTCCCTTACTATCAGAAGATCCTTTTCGCCGAACCCGTAAGGTTGAAGATTTTCCGAGTATTGTTTCGAAGATATGATTCTTTTATTGAATATATTGAGATCAGCCCACGGCAGGAGGAAGCTCTTTTTTTTCTTCTCGATGACCAGGGCGGAGACCTTCGGGAGGGGCTCCCCCCTTACAACCACTACGTCTCTCACCCTGCCGAGATCCTCTCCCTTAGGGTCAAGAACAGGTTTTTTAAGTATATCGCTTACAAAAAGCTCTCCGAAAAATGGCATCACCTACTCCAGAGATTAAATACGAAATCCCGATATCCATTGAATTTTTATGTAGTTTTTGGACAGCCGTTAATTATACGCTAAAGTATAGCTCAGCGGTTTTTATTTCGGCAATATGAAAAAAAGAAGGGCTTTTCCCGTCGGCTAGCCGAATGCAATATCGAGGACCATCATTACCGCAAACCCTATAAGCGTACCCATCGTTGCGATATCCGTATTATTGCCCCGTTGTGACTCGGGGACCAGTTCCTCGACTACCACGAAAATCATGGCGCCCGCGGCAAACCCCAGGGCATAGGGAAGGATTGGTTGCGCAAAAATTACCGCTGCAGCGCCGGCCACGCCTGCAACCGGTTCTACGACTCCCGACAATTGACCGTACCAGAAGCTCTTCCGTCCCGACATGCCCTCGCGCCGCAAAGGCAATGAAACAGCAAGCCCTTCAGGGAAATTCTGAATGCCGATGCCGATGGCAAGAGCAACAGCTCCGGCAAGGGTGGCGGAAGGAATGCCTGCTGCAAGAGCTCCGAAGGCCACGCCCACTGCCAGACCCTCCGGGATATTGTGCAATGTGACGGCAAGAACGAGCAAAGTACTGCGGCGCCAGGAAGTGTTCACTCCTTCGGCCTCTTCGATGGGGAACCCGATATGAAGGTGAGGCAATATTTTGTCGATGCTGCCGAGGAAAATCCCTCCGGCCAGAAAACCTGCGGCAGCCGGAAACCATACCGGCACATCTTTTCCGAGCGACATTTCGATGGCGGGCGCCAGTAGAGACCAGAAACTTGCGGCAATCATGACGCCGCCGGCAAAACCGAGCATCCCGTCAAGCGATTTCCTGCTGATGGTTTTGGAGACAAACACAAGGGATGAGCCGAGGGCGGTCATCAGCCAGGTAAAGAGCGTGGCAACAAGCGCCTGCAGGACAGGATGCAATCCTATAAAAAAATCTATCATATCCACATACCGTTTGTTTAATATTATAATTGATTTAATGCGGCATTGAAGGGAGATTAACTTGGATAAACTGATAATCAGGGGAGGGAAGAGGCTTAAAGGCGAGGTGGAGATCGGAGGGGCAAAAAACGCTGCTCTGCCGATCATGGCCGCATGTCTTCTCTCGTCAGGCAATTATACGATTGAGAGGGTGCCTAATCTGCGGGATGTCATGACCATGGGAAGACTCCTCGCGCACCTCGGCGCCGGATTTCACTACGAAGGGAAAAAGGCTTTCATCAGTACTGAGAAGGTAAAGGTTTTTGAGGCCCCCTATGATCTCGTCCGAACCATGCGTGCGTCAATTCTCGCACTCGGTCCCCTTCTTGCAAAGTTCGGAAGGGCAAAGGTGTCATTGCCGGGCGGATGTGCGATCGGAGCAAGACCGATAAATCTCCACCTCATGGGACTTGAAAGGATGGGTGCGGATATAGTACTGGAATCAGGCTATGTCGTCGCAAGGGCAAAAAGGCTCAAAGGAGCATCCATATATCTGGATACCCCTACTGTGACCGGTACCGAGAACCTCATGATGGCGGCGGCCCTTGCAAAGGGTACAACCCTCCTGGAGAATGCCGCACGGGAGCCGGAGGTCGTGGACCTTGCCGGCGCGTTAATTGCCATGGGAGCAAAAATAAGGGGTGCGGGAGAAAGTGTCATCGAGATAGAAGGGGTTGACGAATTAAAGTCTGTCGAATATGCGGTCATCCCCGACAGGATCGAGGCAGGGACTTTTATGGCCGTCGCCGGCATTACGGGCGGAGAAATCACTTTAAAAGGATGCAGGCGTGAGCATCTCGATGCCCCAATTATGAAGCTGGAAGAAACAGGTATCTCGTGCGAGAACGTCGGGAACGGCATCCGCGTGAGCGGGACCTCAAGGCCGAAGGCCGCTGATGTCAAGACAATGCCCTATCCGGGATTTCCGACGGATATGCAGGCGCAGTTTATGTCCCTCATGTGCATTGCCGAAGGCACGAGCATTATCAAAGAGATGATATTCGAGAACAGGTTTATGCATGTCGCGGAGCTCAGGAGAATGGGAGCGGCTATTACTGTTGAAGGCGGTACGGCGACCATAAAAGGGATTGCGAGGCTGAGGGGTGCGCCTTTAATGGCAACCGATTTAAGGGCAAGTGCGTCTCTCATAGTCGCAGCGCTTGCAGCCAAGGGAGAGACTGCGATACACAGGATTTACCACCTCGACAGGGGATATGAAAAAATGGAGGAGAAACTCCAGAAGCTCGGAGCGGATGTGAGAAGGGTGAAGGAGTAAGTCTGCAGAAAAAGTCCTCTTTGATCCGAACCGTCAAAATTCAGGGGACCCGTTGATTGCCTTGCTATCTTCATCAAACTGCGCAGGGCCTCATTGACCGA
>DCVG01000112.1 GCA_002328665.1 Nitrospiraceae bacterium UBA2194 | reverse complement strand
AATCCCTCTGCGCCGGCAAGTACAGTGGCGCATGCGCTCTACCCGGTCGATCAGCACCTCAAGACCGCACTCCTCATCGAGCTGCTGCGCCATACCGACACTGAGTCGGTCCTGGTGTTTACGCGCACCAAGCACCGGGCCAGGCGCGTGGGGCAGCTTCTGGAGAAGGCAGGCTACCGGGCCGCATCGCTGCAGGGGAACCTGTCTCAGAACAGGCGTCAGGCAGCACTCGACGGATTCCGTGACGGCTACTATAAGGTGCTTGTTGCGACCGATATCGCTGCCCGCGGTATCGATGTCACTCGCATATCCCACGTCATCAACTACGATATGCCGGATACCGTCGATGCATACACACACCGGATAGGCCGCACTGGTCGGGCTGAAAAGACCGGGGATGCCTTCACGTTCATTACCCGGGAAGACGAGGATATTGTGCGCAGCATCGAGCGGGTTCTCAGTGAAAAGGTAGAGCGTCGCACGATAAATGGGTTCGATTATAAAAAGAAGGCGCCGGTGTGCGATACGGAGTTTCGCCGTCCTCTGCGCGAAACGAAACGCACCGGTAAACAGAATAATCCGGAACCATCCAGGTCCAATACTGCCGGCGCTGCTCCGCAAAGGGTTTATCAGGGCAGAAGAGCGGAAGAGCAGAAGGTTAGAAGTGCAGATGTCCGGAAAATGGCACAGCAGGTTTCCGCTCCCCGGCGGGGTTCGTCCAGTTCAACTACACGCAAGTACCGACCGTATAGCTACGTCTCAGATCGCTGAACAAAGCCCCTTAAGGCCAATTCATGGGTGCTTCCCTCAGGCGGCATTCGGACAGAGAGTAGTACCCCGCCCTATTTTTCGAATTGACAAGCGATAATTTATTCCCTATACTGAACATAAGTTCACATGAACAAGCGTTCAGGTATAGAGTCGAGGAAGAAGATCATCGCCGCTGCCATGGATGTTTTCTCCGGGAAGGGCTATGCGAAGGCCTGTATCAGGGAGATCGCTGAAGCTGCCGGGATAAGCATAGGCGGCGTTTATCTTTATTTCAGGAACAAGGAAGAGCTTTACCTGAGTCTCCTCAAAAACGAGATGCACGACTCCGCCGTAAAAACAGAGGAAATCGTTGAGCATGCGGAATCTCCGGCTGAGGCGTTGTCAAAATACCTGAAAATGCATCTCGAATATGCCCTGAAGCATAGAGAGTTGATCCTTCTGCACATCAGGGAGCATGGCTTTGTATTCGGGATGGACATAAAAAGGCGGTTTTTCAGAGAACAGCGAAAACTGATCGAGAAGATCATTACCGGCGGGATTCGCAGGGGTGAATTCAGGAGATGCAACCCGAGGGAGACGGCAAAGCTTGTCATGGGGTCCCTGCGGGGTATTGTTCTGTCGATTGCATTGGATAACGTCGTGGTTACCCCCAGGATGCTGAACGAATTCATATTGAACGGGTTGCTGAACAAGAGGGAGAACCGGAAATGAAGAGAGCAGCTTCCATCCTCCTGATGATAGTCTCATTTGCCCTGTATGCCTCTGCACAGGCAGCCGATGTTCAGCGGCCTGCAGACGCCGGCCCTCACGAATATACCCTTGAAGACCTGTACCGGATTGCTCTCAGCCGTTCTGAAAAAATAAAGATATCGGAGGAAGACCTCTTTATAGCCGAAAGGGATAAAGATAAATCAATGGCGTTTCTGCTGCCAAGGCTTTCCGCATTCGGAGAACATACGCGGTTCAGTGAAGAAAAAACCATTGCCGGCTCCGCCGGCAGTTTTACCATTCAGCCGGAAAGTTCTTCATCGTGGGGATTGCGGCTTAACCAATCCATTTCTCTCGGAGGCAGGGAGATTACATCGTTCCGGATATCGAAAAAAGGGATCGAAAGCAGCAGATACGATCTGTATGCAGTCAGGGAAGATTATATCATCAGGGTTTCAGAGTCTTATTATGATGTTTTGAAGGCAAAAAAAGGGTTAGACATAGCCAGGGCAAATGTCGATAGACTTGTAAAATACAGGGACGAAGCGAACACAAGGCTGAGGGTCGGAGAAGTTTCTAAAACAGCTGTTTTGAGGGCTGAAGGGGAGCTCTCCGGAGCCCAATCCGAAATGATCCGGGCCGGGAATGTTCTGGACCTTGCAAAGGCGGTACTTGCAAGAGTAGCCGGTATAAGCGGCGGTTACGATATTAAAGAAAAGGAATTCAGCAGCCAAAATTACGCGGACATCGGAGACCTGGATACGGCAGATCCCCATAAACAGACGGCTTTTGCCGAAAGAGCGGAAATCAAGTCCGGCGGTATCCAGAAAAATATTGCGGAAGACAGGGTAAGGTTTGCAAAAGGAGCATACTGGCCTTCCCTTTCAGTCGAAGGGGTTTATCTGGGAAGGGATGAAAATCCTTCGTCGTCTTTTTTCAGTGATGAAAGCCTGTATGGACTGTTGAGAGTCGATATCCCGCTGTTTGAAGGCGGGTTGAGAAGGGCGGAGGTGAGAGAGTCGGAGGCAAAAAAAAGGCAGACGGAATTCTTATATGAGGATATCAAAAAAACCATATCCATCGAGGTCGAGGCCGCTTATCTGGACTTAAAGACCCAGGCGGGCATCCTTAAATCCCTCGAAGACCAGTTGAGATTTGCCAGGGATAATTATGATGCAGTCACGAAACAGTTTGCCTTCGGGCTTGCAAGCAGCATTGATGTGATTGACGCCAATACCCTGCTCGTCGATTCCGAGAGACAACTGAGCAGGGCGCAATATGACTATCAGTTGGCGGCATTGCGGTTAAAACGCGCAACAGGGATGCTGTTGAAGGAAGTCAACGGTAAACTGTAAATTGTTAACACCAAAAGGTATTTAAAAAGTGAAGACATTGTTCGAAAAATTATTTAACTCGATGGTTTGATTAAAATATCTTCAATCGCTTCCGGGACAAAAATATTCCTGTAACCATCGGTTAAAGGTACACTAAGGTATCGAAAAATAATTTTTCTCACAACATCTTCACTTTTTGGCTGAAGATGATTTGATAAGGAAACTCATGTTTAAATTCGTAGGAGCGATATCGAGATGAAAAAAACATTTTTTGGCACTTCCGGTTTACTGTTCACTGTGTGCTGTGTGCTGTTTGTCTGCTGTTTATTCTTTTTTGCCGGTTGCAGGAAAAAGCAGGCTCAGGCTCCTGCGGAAAGGGTGATGAACGTTCATGTGCAGGCGGCTGAAAAAAGGTTACTTCGTCCGTTTGTGCAGTCTGTCGGCACGCTGAACCCCTATGAAGAAGTTGTTATAAGCGCTGAACTCGAAGGCATCCTGAAAGATATGAAAGTGAACGAGGGCGCTGTTGTCTCAAAGGGGCAGTTGCTCGCAGTGATAGACGACACCGATTACTCTCTTGAGGTAAAAAGGGCTGAAGCGGCGCTGAGACAGTCCGAAGCGACACTGGCAAATACAAAGATGGAGTATCAGAGGAAGGAATCCCTCTATAAAGAGCAGCTTGTTACACAGCAGCAGTTTGACGATGTCTCGACAAGGGTGCTTCTTTCGGAGGCTGAGGTGGAAAGGGCAAAGGCCGCCCTTTCTCTTGCCGGGCAGAAGCTGTCGAAGACAAGGATACACTCGCCGTTGTCAGGCGCTGTAAAGGAGAAGAAGGTTGAACGTGGTAATTTTGTAAAAAACGGCACGGCTCTGTTTAGCGTAATAAAAAACAGTCCCATCAAGCTTAATTTTACCGTCACCGAGAAAGACTTGAGCAAACTGAAAAAAAATCAGGATGTGGTGTTTGTCGTGGACGCCTATCCGGACAGGGAATTCAATGGGACGGTCAGCATTATTTACCCGAGTCTCGTAGAAAACACCCGGTCTCTGCAGGTCGAAGCGCTGGCGCCGAACCATGACGGTCTTTTAAAACCCGGACTTTTCGCCGGTGTAGTTCTCTATACAGGCGATGAAAAAGAGACGGTTCTTGTGCCGGCGACATCGCTGCTGTACGAAGGAGATAAGGTCAAGGTCTTTGTTGCAGATGGTGACAAAGCAGGAGAAAGAAATGTAAGGATCGGCCTGAAATACAGGCTGCCGGCAAAAGTCTCAGGCCGTGAACCAAAAGGCGGGACTGAAAAGCCGGCTGAAGGCAGTCGGCCTGTGCCCGGATATAAACCGGAGATGCAGGAATTTACCGAGGTCATGGACGGTGTGAAAGAAGGCGAGCTGGTCGTGACTGTCGGGCAGCAGAATTTATTTGAAGGAGCAAAAATCAATATAGTCAGCGGGCAGGCAGCCGGGGACTGACAATATGTGGCTTGCCGATACATCGATAAAGAGACCTGTCTTTGCAACAATGGTCATCCTCGGCCTCGTAATCCTCGGGCTTGTGAGTTACCCGAGGATCGGGGTCGATCTGTTCCCCAGGGTCGAATTCCCTATAGTCAACATCACCACTACCCTTAAGGGCGCAAACCCCGAGATTATGGACATAGATGTAACCGACAAGCTCGAGGGAGCGATCAATACCATCAACGGCGTAAAGAGTATCGTATCGACAAGCACTGAAGGCGTTTCCGTTGTTTCAGTTGAATTTGTCCTCGAACGGGACATAGAGCAGGCTGTGCAGGACGTCCGGGAAAAGGTGTCTGTTATCAGAGGAAAACTCCCTAAAGATATTGATGAGCCGATTATCGAAAAGGTTGACCCTGATGCGACACCCATAATGTGGTTCGGGCTTTCCGGTGAGAAATCCGTCAGGGAACTTTCTACTTATGCAGATGAGGTCTTAAAGGAACAGTTTCAGAAAATAACAGGGGTAGGGGCTGTCAGACTGGGCGGACTAAGGCTCAGGCAGGTAAGGGTCTGGCTCGACAGGGACAGGCTGAACGCTTACAGCATATCATCCTATGATGTGATGCGCAGCCTCGAACGGCAGAATATTGAACTTCCCGGCGGAAGGATCGAAAGCGGCACCAAAGAATATACGGTTAAGATAAAGGGCGAATTCCCGGCTGTCCAGGATTTCAACAACCTTATAATTTCCTATTCCCGTGGCGTTCCGGTCAGGCTCAGCGATATCGGCAGGGCCGAGGATGCCATGGAGGAGAAGCGCTCCATCGTGCGGTTCGGCGGCCTTCCCGCGGTCGGACTCGGCATACAGAAGCAGTCGGGCACCAATACTGTCGAAATCATCGACAGGATCAAAAAAGAATTGCCCGACATCAGAAGCGCCCTTCCGCCCGGCATGAAACTCGAAATATCATTCGACCAGTCGGATTTCATTCAGCGTTCCATCCGGGAAGTCCAGCACCATATGATTTACGGCGGCCTCCTGGCTATCCTGATCGTCTTCATATTTCTGAAAGATATGAGAACAACCCTTATCAGCGCTCTCGCCATTCCGACTTCGGTTATCGCGACATTTACATTAATGAACATATTCGATTTCACCTTCAATAACATGACCATGCTTGCGCTGTCGCTTTCGATCGGTATCCTCATTGACGACGCTATAATCGTCATCGAAAATATTCACCGCCATATCGACAAGGGCATGAACCCGAAAGATGCGGCTTCCTATGCAACAAAGGAGATAGGCCTTGCAGTTATGGCTACCACCCTCGCAATTGTTGCAATATTCCTGCCTGTTGCATTCATGAAAGGTATTATCGGAAGGTTCTTTCTCCAGTTTGCGCTGACGGTCGTCTTTTCGGTCATGGTATCGCTCTTCGTTTCGTTTACTCTGACTCCGATGATGGCGTCACGGTATCTGAAAAGTCATAAAAATCCCCCCTTGCCCCCCTTTGCCAAAGGGGGGGATTCGGAAAGTCCCACTTTGGGAAAGGGGGATTTAGGGGGATTTTCTTCAAATCCACACGCAGATAACAGAAAGTCATTTCTTTCTACCGTCTCCAACTCTCTCGAACGGTGGTATAAAAAGATCGAGGACCTCTACAGGGTATTGCTCAAAGTCGCTTTAGGGCACAGGGCAATTACTATTGCTCTCGCGACAGTCATTTTTGTCTCAAGCATGCTCATGACCGCCTTTATCGGCAAGGAATTCGTTCCGCCCGAGGACCAGTCGAGGTTCCTCGTGCGGCTCAAGGCACCTATCGACTATTCTGTCGATGAGATCGACAGGTTATCCAAAAAAGCGGAGGACATCATCCGGTCAACTCCCGAGGTCAAGACCTGTTTCTATGCCCTGGGTCTTACCGCCGGCCAGGTCAACAGGGGTATCATGTTTATCTCGCTGAAACCCAAGGCCGAAAGGCAGAGGACGCAGCAGGAGATTATGGCCGATGCAAGAAGGAAAATGAAGGAAATAGTGGGACTTGAAGCTACTGCCGAGGATATATCCCTGCTCGGAGGAGGGCTCAGAAATGTTCCGATACAATACTCGGTCAGAGGGAGTGATTTGAAGGCAGTTGAGTCGCATTCGAAAGAGATCGTCTCTCAATTCTCGAAGCTGCCCGGTATCGTTGACGTTGATACATCTCTGGAGACCGGAAAGCCCGAGATCAGGGTCTATATCGACAGGGATAAGGCCGCTGATCTGGGCGTTGATATCGCGACTGTTGCAGAAGCGGCTAATTTCCTGATCGGTGGCGAAGTCGATGTTACAAAATACAAGGACGAGGCAAAGGGCCGCAGGTATGATGTCAGGGCCAGGTTGACTCCGGAAAACAGGGCCAATCCGGAAGATATCGGCAGGCTTTATGTAAGGGCCGAAGACGGGAAACTCGTGGAACTGTCGAATATCGTCAGTATACAGGAGGCAGGAGGCCCGAGCGTCATCAACAGGGTCGACAGGCTGAGGGCGGTGACAGTATTTGCAAACCTCGAAGACAAACCATTGGGTCAGGCCAAGGCTGAACTCGATTCCATATCGCAAAAGATTTTGCCTCCCGGTTATTCGGGCGTATATAAGGGAGCAGCCGACGTAATGGGAGAGTCTTTCTATTACCTCATGTTCGCCATCATCCTCGGCGCTATTCTGGCCTATATGATACTCGCGGCGCAGTTTGAAAGCTTTATCCACCCTGTAACTGTTTTACTTTCCATGCCGCTGTCGTTTATCGGCGCCTTCGGCGCCCTGTTCATCACCGGCATGACGATTAACCTCTTCAGCCTCATAGGTCTTGTGCTCCTTATGGGTCTTGTGAAGAAAAATGCGATTCTTCTTGTAGACTACACGAATACACTGCGTTCACAAGGCATGGAAAGAAGGGAAGCCATACTTACTGCAGGACCTGTCAGGCTGAGGCCGATCCTGATGACAACGTTCGCCATCGTTTTCGGCATGCTGCCGATCGCCCTGGGTATCGGTGAAGGCGCTGAAACGAGAGCGCCCATGGCCATTGCCACAACAGGCGGACTTATTACATCGCTGTTATTAACACTTGTTTTGGTTCCGGTAATATACGACGTATTCGATGAATTGCAGGGGAAGCTGAGAAGGCGCTCCGACCCCGCCTGATATTTCCGTTCCGGAAAATATATGCAAAAGTTTTCCGGCATCAGCTTTACGGAGCTATTAAACGTCTCATAATTGAATGCACATTTTTTTCTGCTGGCCGGATAACAGTGCTGCATCAAAAGTTCTCATGTGCTCCTTGACCGATGCGGTTGTTTCCCATATGCTTATTGTTAAGTGCGATAAAAGGCAGGAAGAAAAGATTTGACGAAGGGGACAAAATGAAGATTGGAAGAAGGGTCTTCCTCTATCTGCTTGCAGCCGGCGCTGCCGCCGGTCTTTACAGGGGCAGGCACAAGCTCGGTGTCTTTTTCAGGGGAGCGGAGAAGACTGCCGGCCCCCGGACTGCAGAGGATCCTTTCGTACGCGGAGGCAAATCCCTTATTTCGGTAGTCGAGGGACGGGACCTGAAGGCTATGGTGCGGGAGGCGGTGTCTCTCATCGGAGGATTCAGGCGCCTGGACCTGAAGGGGAAGGCGGTTCTCGTGAAGCCGAATGTGGTCGCAGGCAGAGAAAACCCGACTACCACAAATCCCGCCCTTGTGGGAGCTGTGGCGCAGCTCCTTTACGAGGAGGGGGCGTCCAGGGTCTATGTCGGCGATATGTCCGCGCTCATCCGCGGAGCTACGTATAAAAATATGGAAAGAACGGGCATCCTGAAGGCGGCTACGGATGCGGGCGCCGAAACGGTCTGCTTCGAGGACTACGGATGGGTCAGGGTGAACATACCAGCCGGGAGATATTTACAGGAAGTGGACGTTTCCGAGTGGATATTCCGGGTCGACAGGATCGTAAACCTTCCGGTTATCAAGACGCATAGCTATGCCGGTTACTCGATATGCCTCAAGAACTTCGTAGGGGCTACGCATTTCAGCCAGAGACCCTATCTGGTCGACAGGGACCACTGGCCTGACGTGGTGGCCGAACTCAACCTCGCCTACAGGCCGGACCTGAACATCGTCGACGGGACAAAGATCATGGTGGAGGGAGGACCATGGGAAGGGAAGACAGAAGAGACCAACCTTGTCATGGCAAGCGGCGACCGGATAGCCTGCGATGTTGTCGGACTGGGGATCATCAGGTCGTTCGGACTGTGGAAGAGGCTTGACTCCGGCCTCTGGCAGCAGGAACAGGTACGGAGGGCTGTCGAACTCGGCCTCGGCGCCCGCAGGAAAGAAGAAATGGAGCTTTTCACTGCCTCCCTTGAGGCTAATCCTCAATTCTACGCTATGATGGAGAAGGTCAATACGTATCTCTGAGAGGCGGACGTGACATTATTTCTGCTGATTTTTTTCCTGCTTTACGGCGGGATGCACCTCTATGCCTTTTTGAAAGCAAAGGCTGCCTTCGCCTTCGATGTCCGGACGGGTATCGGTGTAGCGCTCTTCATGCTGGTCATGGTAACCGCTCCCCTCATCATCAGATTCTCCGAGAAAGCCGGATTTGAATTTTTTGCGAGGGTCGTGTCTTACACAGGGTATACGTGGCTGGGAATTCTGTTCCTGTTCATTTCAGTTTCCCTGGTACTCGACGTATACAGGCTGGTCCTCTATTCGGCTGAAATTATTCTGAAGCGGGACTTCGCATTTTTTACGATGTCTGCCGGACATGCATTTTTTGTCCCTCTCGTTTTTTCTCTGGCGATCTCTGCCTACGGATATTTCGAAGCAAAAAATATCCGGACCGAAACGTTGAGAATCGAAACATCAAAAATCCCTGAAGATTTCGGAACGCTGAGGATAGTGCAGATCTCCGACGTGCACCTCGGACTGATCGTGAGAGAGGAACGGCTGAAACTTGTTCTGGACGAAGTCAGGAAGGCGAATCCCGACATCCTTGTGTCTACGGGAGATCTTGTCGACGGCCAGATCGACAACCTCTCCGGACTTTCGGAGATGTTGAAGGAAGTGAATCCGAGGTACGGTAAATTCGCCATAACCGGAAACCATGAATTTTACGCCGGGCTTGACCAGGCCCTTAATTTCACGGAAAAGGCAGGGTTTAAAGTGCTGAGGGGAAGAGGATTGACGGTCGAAGGAGTGATAAATATCGCCGGTGTCGATGATCCGCAGGCAAAATCATATGGTCCTTACATGGATAAACCGGAAAAAGAACTTCTGTCGGCGCTCCCCCAGGACAAATTCACTCTTCTGCTGAAACACAGGCCTCTTGTCGACCCGGATGCTGAGGGGCTGTTCGATCTCCAGCTTTCAGGGCATGTGCATAAGGGACAGATATTCCCCTTCAGCGTCATTACCGGCCTGTATTATCCTACCCAGGCGGGCCCGGCAGACCTTTCCGGTAATTCAGTGCTGTACGTCGGCAGAGGGTCAGGCACATGGGGTCCGCCTGTACGTTTTTTGTCGCCGCCTGAAGTGACCGTTATAGAACTGGTTCATTCAACCGAATAATCCCCCTGTTTATTTCCGGGCATCCTGATTTAAAATATTCAATGCGAAATATCCTTGTCATATCCGACGGGCCGAAGGAGTTGATCTCATTGTTCAAGTCCGCTGCCTCGAGCGTCAATAAAAAAAATTCACTCCAGAGAGGCATATCCGTGGGGACCGATCCGGTCAATTACCTGAAGTATGATATCGTTTTCCTTGACCTCGATCACGGAGACTGGCGGAAGAGACTTCTGGAGTGGAGGCAAAGGATGCCTGTTATCGCTTTTGCATCGCCTGATGTGATAAAAGCTGTCGAGGCCATGAAGCTCGGCGCAAGCGACTTCCTCGAAAAACCTTTGAGCGGCGAAGTCTTAAGCGAAGTTATAAGGAAACATAAGAAGAAAATACTCAATAATGAATATGGTTTCGATGAGACGATCGGCAGAAGCGCATTAATGCAGGAAGTCTACGGACTTATGAAAAAAGCCGCAGTCAGCGAGAGCCATGTGCTGATTACCGGCGAAAGCGGCACCGGCAAAGAGCTTGTTGCGAGGGCTATCCACAAATGGAGTCCGAGGAGTGAGAAGGCGTTTGTCACGATCAATTGCAGCGCTATCCCGGATACGCTTCTGGAGTCGGAGTTGTTCGG
>DCVG01000060.1:2429-2736 GCA_002328665.1 Nitrospiraceae bacterium UBA2194 | reverse complement strand
TTTGGCTTCAGCGGAAACGCATTCCCTCCGTTGTCGCGGTGCTGGTCGTGGTGTCAGGCATGATCGCCATCCTGCTGATTGTCGGCGCAATTGTAGGCGCATCCGTCAACAGCTTTTACACTGAGTTGCCTGTCTATCAGGCTCGTTTACAGGAGCAAGTCTCGGCATTCCAGTCTTTTTTGGCAACCAAAGGCATCCGGGGTATGGAGAAGGTTCTGCTCGGGTATATCAATCCAGTTGCGGTGATGAACCTGACCGCGCGCTTGTTCGCGGGGTTGGGTCTGGCTTTGTCGAACATTGTGCTTAT
>DCVG01000060.1:0-2378 GCA_002328665.1 Nitrospiraceae bacterium UBA2194 | reverse complement strand
ATATGGCTGTCTATTCTCGGCGTGGATTTTCCCATTCTCTGGGGTTTTCTGGCCTTTCTCCTTAACTATGTACCGAATGTAGGCTCCACGTTCGCCGCCATTCCGGCGGTCCTTCTTGCCCTTGTACAATTAGGGATAGGCAGCGCCGTGATGGCAACCGCAGGATATATGGTCGTTAACTTCATGCTGGACAATGTGATTGAAACGAGGCTCATGGGGCAGAAGCTTGGACTGTCCACGCTGGTTGTCTTTCTCTCGTTGATTTTTTGGGGAAGCCTGCTTGGTCCGGTCGGCATGGTTTTGTGCATACCGCTTACCATGACCCTGAAGTTTGCATGCGAGAACAATAAAAGCACACAATGGATCGCGGTATTGCTCGGACCTGAAACGCCCACTCAAAGCGTTCCACCGGTGTTGAAGAGAGGGAGAAATGAGTATTTTTAGAATGTTAAGGAGGCTAAATATGAAGATCTTCAAGACAGCGATGCTTGTGGTTGTACTGCTTTTAGTACCGGCGTATGCCCTCGCTGCGAATCTCGGCTATATGCGCATAAGTCTCATCGAAGGCGATGTCCAGATAAAGACGCCTGACGCGGGAGACTGGGGTTACGCCTCTATAAATACACCCCTCGCCGAGGGTGATCAGGTATGGGCCGCTCAAGGCGCAAGGGTCGAACTCCAACTGAACAGCGGGACATATATAAGGCTCAACGAGAACTCGGCGCTCCAGATACTCTCGATGGATAGCGACTCTTCCCAGTTTTATCTTTTGCAGGGGAATGCGTACTTTTATTATGATTCGCCGAGGGGCAGTGTTATACAGGTCGATACGCCTGATGCGTCAACCCGCGCCTTCGACAGGGCGATTTTCAGAATCGATATGTCCGACCGGTTCCAGTACTCCGATGTGGCTGTATATAAGGGATATGTTGAAACGGAAAACGAAGTCGGCTATACCAGGATAAACGCAGGGCAGATGGTGTCGCTCGGACAGAACACAAACGGTGAGGTCGCATTAATGGGCTCCTCCGATAATTGGGAAACGTGGAACAAGGCGACGAGGAAGACCTCATGGATGTAAATTGCCAGTGCGGATACAGCTTTAGAACTGCCGATAATAGTATTGGTGAGGTAGGTCAGGAAAAGAACTAACGCAAATGATTATTATTATTACTCCGGCAATTAAAAAGAAGAAACATGTCATACTCCGACTTGATCGGAGTATCCAGTTCCTTCTGGATTCCCCGGTCAAGCCGGGGAATGACGACCTTAAGGTATATAATTGCCGACGTAATAATAACAGAGGAATGAGGCAAGCAATTTATGCAAAAAGATGATAGGCAAAATCGCTCGATCTTGCAGAAAATCGCGCACAAGGCGATGCTGCAGAGGGGATTACTTCCTGATTTTTCTGCCGAAGTACTTGTCGAACTTTCGCAGCGGAAAAAGGCACCTGGGCCCGGCTTCTGACGATTCCTGTTGAAGGAAGGGTAGTTCACGGTTTTGAGGGCCTTGATGTCGGCAACAGGATTCGCGTAGAACTGATATCCGTAGACGTTGAACGGGGATATATCGATTTCAGGAAGGTTGGTCCATTACTACGATAAGGAGTATTGACAGAGGCGGGCCAGGCTGCTGTTCGAACTTCAGCCTGGACCATGTGAAAAAATTTCAGCATGCGGGCTTCGCCCGCCGGGGAGGTAAGACATGTCAATTTTAAAGAAGATTGTTTTGGTTTTATTCAGCTGTATGATTATCGTTTCTTTCACCGCCTGTAAAAAAGAAGGGCCTGCCGAGCGTGCGGGAAAGAAAATAGACGAGGCTGTAGAAAAAACCGGGGAAAAGATAAAAGAATCGGCTGAGAAAGCAGGCGACAAAATTGAGGAAGCAGGGGATAAAGTGAAGGAATCTACCAAAAAATGACAGGGATGACAGGAAGAGTTGCCCAGAAAGAAACGCGGGATTAACAACTTACCATCAGGAGGTTTTATGGATACGTCACCTCACTATATCAATATGTGTGAAAGTGCAAAAGTCATACAAAAGAAGTGGAAACCTGAGTTTGGAGACTTTTTTGTCTCCATGTCATTAGGCCTGACTTCACCATGTCAACCAATTACAAGTGATCTTGAGAAGAAGGCATCTTATTTAAAGACAATAAAGGCTGTCTGGATTCCAAGGCAAGACCAGTTGCAGGAGATGGTAATCGAAAAATATGCAATGCCATGGGATTTGGCCATAGCATTCAGCAATGTTTTGATGGGCGACAATGCATCATACTTCGATAAATTTGATAGTATGGAAAAACTATGGCTTGCATTTATCATGCTTGAAAAATACAAAAAGAAATGGACAGAGGAAGGAGGGTGGGTTTCATT
>DCVG01000046.1:1454-8998 GCA_002328665.1 Nitrospiraceae bacterium UBA2194 | reverse complement strand
GAACGGAAGATTGTTGAAGAACCGGACTTTATCGCCTACGATTTCTTTCTTGATGTGGTGCAGCAAAAGTCGTTTCGGTTTGAAAAGACGGTTGCGTTCCATACTTCCAGAGATTTCGCCATATGCGAGCCTGTTCTGGACGCGGTTGAGACCCTCGGCCATACAGGTAATTTCGGGGAACTGCTTCAGAGCCATGTAATGAAATGGGAGCACCTCTGGGACAGATGCGATATTACGATATCGGACAATGACCGTTCACAGATGATTCTCAGGCTTCACATTTTCCATCTGCTTCAGACTGTTTCGAGGAATTCCATAGATCTTGACGTCGGCGTCCCTGCCAGGGGATGGCACGGAGAGGCTTACAGGGGGCATATATTCTGGGACGAACTTTTTATCTTTCCTTATCTCAATTTGAGAATCCCTATTCTTACGAGGGCTCTGCTGCTTTACAGATACAGGCGTTTAAACAGGGCCCGGCTGGCAGCAGAGGAGGAAGGATTGAGAGGCGCCCTCTACCCATGGCAGAGCGGAAGCAACGGGAGGGAGGAGACCCAGCAGCTCCATCTGAATCCAAAATCGGGCCGGTGGCTGCCCGACAATACCCATCTGCAGCGCCACGTCAATGCAGCGATTGCATACAACACATGGCTGTATTTCGAGGCAACGGATGATATGGAATTCATTTCCACATACGGCGCCGAAATGATTCTGGAGATAGCGAGGTTCTTCGCGGGGATTACCTCATACAATGAGTCACTTGGCCGCTATGAAATCCTCGGGGTAGTGGGTCCCGACGAATATCATGAAAGTTATCCGGATTCAGAGAAACCGGGGTTGGACAACAATACATATACCAACGTGATGGCCGTCTGGGTGCTGCGTGCTGCGATGAAGGTACTCGACCTCCTCCAGCCCAAAAGGAAGCAGGACCTGCAGGAGTCGCTGGGACTGGAGGAGCAGGAAATCCGGCACTGGAAGGATATAACCGGCAAAATGCTTATTGTCTTCCAAGGGGATGACATTATCAGCCAGTTCGGGGGATATGATCAATTGCAGGAGTTTGACTGGGAAGGCTACCGCAAAAAATACGGCAATATACAGCGCCTTGACCGTATTCTTGAAGCGGAAGGAGACACCACGAACCGCTACAAGGCCTCCAAACAGGCGGACGTGCTGATGCTTTTTTATCTGTTTTCCGCGGAGGAACTGCAGGAACTCTTTGAGCAGATGGGATATGACTTCGACCCCCGGATAATCCCGAAGAACATAGAATATTATCTGGCCAGAAGTTCCAACGGTTCCACACTCAGCAATGTCGTCCACTCCTGGGTGTTTGCGAGATCAAACCGTCCGCTTTCATGGGAGCTTTTCAATAAGGCGCTCGAAAGCGACATCTCGGACATCCAGGGAGGCACCACACATGAAGGCATACATCTCGGCGCCATGGCCGGAACAGTTGATATCATCCAGCGCTGCTATACCGGAGTGGAATTCCATGAAGGCGTGCTATTTCTAAATCCGAGCATTCCCGAGGGTCTGCACAGACTTACTATGAAGATCAAATACAGGGGGAACTGGTTTCATGTCATTACCACGCCGGATATGATGTCCATTTCATCGGGCAGATGCGGTCCACCGACAGCCAAAGTGGGATTTCAGGGAAAGGTGCATGAGCTTAAGCGGGGGGAAAAGCTGTCTTTTGAGATACGGAGATAAGGACCTTAAATAGAGGCTGTGTATGAACTCCACCCCCCCCTCACCCTAACCCTCTCCTCTACGAGTCGTAGACCACCAGGGGAGAGGGAAGTAAATGCGCCCCTCCCTTGAAGGGAGGTCCGTCAATACGTAAGACGGAAGGGGTTGGGGAGGGTGTCAAAATTGACTTTATAAAGAGACGATAAATAGAGTTAGTCCATAAACTCAGATTTGAGCATCCTGTCATTCCACGACTTGATCGGGGAATCCAGTCTTTTCAATAGGTTCTGGATTGTCCGGTCATCCGTCTTGCGTATTGACGGACGGACAATGACAGAACACGACTTTATGGACAGACACTAAATAGAAAAAGTTTTACAGGAGGCTTTTATGGATTTTCATGCGTATTCCGAAAAAGTGATTGAATGGCTTCTGACAAGCGGCCTCAAAATTGTTTTCATTCTTTTTCTTGCCATACTCGCGCTTAAGGCGAAAAAGGTGCTCTCGGCGAAGCTCATTTCGATGATTGTCAAGCAGAAGGAGGATCAGGAGTTCCAGAAGAGAACCCAGACGCTCGGCAGTATTGTGCGATACGCCGTGACCGCTGTTATTGTGGGTGTTGCCTCAATGACCATTCTGCAGCAGTTCGGCATTGAAATCGGTCCCATACTTGCGGCAGCGGGCATAGCCGGACTGGCTATAGGCTTTGGAGCGCAGAGTTTGGTAAAGGACGTAATCAGCGGGTTCTTTATCCTCCTGGAAGATCAGATCCGTGTCGGTGATGTTGTTCAGATAGCGGGCAAGGGCGGACTGGTTGAGAAAATAAGCCTTAAAACGACCATTCTCCGGGATCTTGCGGGTAATGTTCATTACGTCCCGAACGGGCATATTGACGTGGTTACCAACATGACCAAGGACTACTCAAGGTATGTGTTCGATATAGGTGTCGCTTACCGGGAAAATGTTGACGAAGTAATCGAAGTCATTAAGAAGGTTGATGAAGAACTCCGGAACGATCCCGATTACAAAGACGACATTCTTGAGCCGATAGAAATCCTCGGATTGGATCAGTTTGCAGATTCCGCAATCGTGATAAAAGCGCGGACGACGACAGCTCCCATTAAACAATGGCGGGTAGGACGTGAATTCAACCGCCGCCTCAAGAAAAGGTTTGATGAACAAAATATCGAGATTCCGTTCCCGCATGTCACATTATACATGGGACAGGACAAAGAGGGGCAGGCGCCGCCTCTGCGTGTCGAGAAGAAGGGGCAATAGATGGATTTAACACTGTCGTGAGTGGAATGAAAACTTCAGGATGAGCAAGATGAACGGGAGAAGCCTCTGAGAATGGTGAACAGGACATTTTATATTACATTGATGATCGGTTTGATACTGATCCTCGGGTATCTGGGGTTTATGATATTCAGACCGTTCCTTATTCCGATTACATGGGCTGTCGTCTTCTCTATTCTGTTTTATCCTCTTTATTCTTTTGTCCTCAGGTATCTCCGGTGGAAGTCTGCCGCATCTCTCATCGTTCTCGTCATAATCCTTGTAATCATCCTGGGGCCTGTCTCATATCTGTCGTTTCTTCTTGTGACCGAGCTCAGGACGATAACCGCTTCTGCGAATGCTGGTGGGATCGAAGGCCTGAAGGAACTTGCCCGTCATCCCGTCCTCAGGAACTTTGTGGAATCTGTTGTTTCGTTCTTCAACATAACCGATGAAGAACTTAACCATGCTGTAGCAGAAAGCATTAGGCAGTGGGGACAGGACCTGCATGGCAGCATCAGAAAGGGCATCGCAGGCATCATCACCGGATTTCTGGATTTCATTTTTATGACTATATCGATATTTTTCCTCCTTAAGGACGGGCCCGGGTTTGTCAAAAAGGTACTCGATTACGTGCCGTTTTCCGACGAACAGAAGAATGTTTTGGTTAACAGGATAAAGGATATTGTGATAGCGACGATGTACGGCGGCGTTGTCGTGGCGATCGTGCAGGGCTCTGCCGGAGGTTTGGCATTTGTACTGCTCGGCATCTCATCACCGGTCATATGGGGCTTTGCAATGGCAGTTGCTTCTTTCCTGCCGATCATCGGGCCGTTCATTATATGGATGCCTGCTGCCGTATATCTTTTCCTGCAGGGCGCTGTTGGGAAAGGAATCGCATTAGTACTCATCGGCGCCCTCGGCATAAGCCTGATCGATAATTTTCTGAGGCCGGCTATCGTGGGCACAAGNNTTCGGACTGATAGGGTTCATCCTGGGGCCGCTCATTCTCGCTGTTTTCCTTTCGGTAATAGAGGTATTCAGAAGCGTCGAAGAAGGCGGCAGGTTTTGAATACATATGGAATGAAAATAATCGGTAATAAAAAGCTCCCGCTGAATATGAAAATCGGTCTTGCAGTGCGGGATGTGGATGATGGAGCGGGAAAAAGCAGGAATGTAATGGTAGCAGAAATAAGCAAAATAATTGACCTGTTCAGCAGAGGAATTACAGCATTATGATCCCTATAGAATACTTACTGACAGCTGCCGCAGTCCTTCTGCTTGCCAGTATAACCGCGAGCAGGGCTTCCGGCAGACTCGGTGTCCCTGCCCTTCTTATCTTTCTTCTCGTGGGGATGGTTGCAGGCTCCGAAGGACCGGGCGGAATTCACTTTGATGATCCATATCTGGCTCAGTTCCTCGGCGTCGTGGCATTGTCCTTTATCCTTTTTGCGGGCGGACTCGAAACCAACTGGAAGAGTGTACGCCCTTTACTCCGGAAAGGAGCTGCACTATCAACGATAGGGGTACTCGCGACTGCTCTGCTGGTGGGATGGTTTTCTGCAGCACTCCTGGGATTTACATTGTATGAAGGATTGCTTCTTGGCGCAATCATTTCATCGACTGATGCCGCGGCAGTATTTTCGGTATTAAGGTCCCAAAAAGTGAGTTTGAGTGGAAATCTGAAGCCTCTGCTCGAACTGGAATCGGGCAGCAATGATCCGATGGCCGTTATGCTAACCACAGGTTTTATCGGACTCCTGCTCAATCCAGGCGATTCCATCCTTGGTATGATCCCCATGATTATCCGGCAGATGGTTCTCGGCGCTGCCGTCGGCTATGTCATGGGGAAGGGTATGGTTTTACTGCTGAATAATATAAGGCTCGAGTACTCAGGGCTTTATCCCGTGCTAAGCCTCTCTCTTGTTATGCTTACATACGGAACAACGGCAGCTATCGGAGGTAACGGCTTCCTGGCAGTCTATATTTCGGGATTGATTATGGGGAATCAAAATTTCATTCATAAGACAAGTCTCAAACGGTTTCATGACGGGCTCGCGTGGCTGATGCAGATATCCATGTTCCTGACCCTGGGACTGCTGGTCTTTCCTTCCCAGCTCGTATATGTAATCGAGACCGGTCTGCTTGTCTCTGTATTCTTAATGTTTGTTGCCCGGCCCGCCGGTGTGTTTCTCACGCTGGTCCGTTCAGGAATGAATTTCCGGGAAAAAACGATGGTCTCATGGGTCGGACTGCGAGGCGCGGTGCCCATCATTCTCGCAACATTTCCGCTGCTTGCAGGTGTGCCTCGGGCTGATTTAATCTTCAATATCGTTTTTTTCATCGTTCTTACATCTGCGTTGCTTCAGGGCACGACGATACCCGTTGTTGCACGCTGGCTCAGGGTGGATGCGCCATTGACTGAAAAAGCGCGTTATCCCCTTGAATGTGAACCGACAGAAAGTATGAGATGCAACCTTGTCGAGATTGAAATACCAGATGATTCTATCGTTATCGGAAAACAGGTGGTAGATTTGGGATTTCCCGAAGGAGTCCTGATCGTCCTGGTGAACAGGGCAGGAGAAATGTTCATCCCCGGTGGAAATACCGTTGTCACCCGCGGAGACAAATTACTGGTGCTTTCCGATGAAAGCATACTTCAGGTTGTGCGTGGGATTCTGGAAAAGAAAGAGGTAAAACCATCGAGGCAGAAGCATGAATAGAGAGGATTCATGGCTGATGCCTGAATGATATTTTACCCGGGTTGTAATATTTTATATTCCGTATTGTCCGGATAAAGCTGGTGAAATTGATGACAGATAATATTTTCCAGGAGATTGCAGTCCTGCTTTTAATAGCTTCGATGGTGAGCGCACTGATCCTCCTTATGCGTCAGCCCCTTATTGTCGCCTATATTCTGGTGGGCATTCTCGTCGGACCGTCGGTATTCGGAATTATTACCGTCCGTGATGAGGTAGACCTTCTGGCACAAATGGGCATTTCCGTGCTGCTCTTCGTGGTCGGACTGAAACTCGATCTTCATCTGATACGCACCATGGGGCCTGTTGCCCTTGCAACCGGGTTAGGCCAAATAGTCTTCACTTCGGTGGTCGGCTATTTTCTCTCGCTGGCGCTGGGCTTCTCTCCGGTTACAGCCCTCTATATAGCGGTCGCATTGACATTCTCAAGCACGATTATCATAGTCAAACTGCTATCCGACAAGCGCGAGATCGACGCCCTGCATGGACGGATAGCAGTTGGATTCCTGATTGTGCAGGATATCATAGTTGTGCTGGTAATGATAGGGCTTACTACATTTGGTTCGCCTGATACCTCAGAAAGATTTTGGAGCAATCTGCTGCTGTTGTTGCTCAGGGGTTCGGCTTTCGTCATAAGTATCGGCCTCCTCATGCGGTATGTGCTCCCTGCACTTCTCCATCACCTCGCTCGCTCACGCGAACTGCTTGTGCTGTTTTCGATTTCCTGGGCAGTATCTCTTGCAGTCGCGGGCGAAATGCTCGGGTTCAGCAAAGAGATAGGAGCTTTTATTGCAGGCATTTCACTCGCATCCACCCCTTACCGTGAAGCCATAGGCTCGCGTCTTGTAAACCTGCGTGATTTCCTCCTGCTGTTTTTCTTTCTGGATCTGGGCGCCAAACTTGACATGCAGCAATTAGGGGTCCAGGTTGCGCCTGCGGTTGTATTGTCTCTTTTTGTTCTGATCGGGAATCCGCTCATAGTAATGGTCATTATGGGATCGATGGGATACAGGAAACGCACAGGCTTTCTTGCAGGGCTGACAGTAGCACAGATCAGTGAATTCTCCCTGATTCTTGCTGCCCTTGGGGTAAGTCTCGGACATATCAATACGGAAGCGCTTGGACTGATCACCCTCGTGGGATTGATAACTATCGGACTTTCGACCTATATGATCCTTTATTCACATCCCCTGTACAAGCAACTGTCGCCCTGGTTAAAAATATTTGAGAAAAAAGTGCGCCGGCGTGAGGATACGGATAGCAGCGCGGACAGGACAGCTCCGGTGGATGTCATTCTTTTCGGCATGGGCCGTTACGGGAGCAATCTTGCCCGCAACCTGACACAACGCGGCCTGAATGTGCTGGGAGTCGATTTCGATTCTGAAACGGTTGCCCTGCGTAATAACCAAGGGTTCAGAGTATGTTACGGTGATGCTGAAGACCCTGAATGTCCCTCGGCATTGCCATTAAACCAGTCGAAGTGGCTCATCAGCACCATACCGCAGTTAGACATTAACCTAGCGCTTTTGAATGCAGTAGAACATCATGGCTACCAGGGCCGGAAAGCTTTTGCATCCCATACGGATTATGATTCCGAAAAGCTCAGGGAGGCGGGCGCCGACCTAATACTTACTCCGTTCGTCGATGCTGCAGAAGAAGCTGCAGACAGGATCGCCGGACGAACACGAAAAGAAGATAGCTCAGAGGGCGCAAAGTGACGGTCCTGCTCTTCAAACTTGTCGGTGGGATCGGGTTGTTCCTCATGGGGATGGTGTTACTGGCTGACGGGGTTAAGTCGTTTGCCGGAGACGC
>DCVG01000046.1:0-1442 GCA_002328665.1 Nitrospiraceae bacterium UBA2194 | reverse complement strand
TTCGTGAGCGCCGGACTGCTTACTTTCCCGCAGGCGGTCGGCGTGGTTCTCGGAGCGAGTCTCGGAACGACCAGCACGGGTTGGATCGTCTCGGTTCTCGGTCTGAAGGTGAGTATAGGATTCTATGCATTGCCCCTGGTCGGCGTCGGAGCATTTATGAAATTACTGGCCCGCGGCAGATGGAAATCATTCGGGCTGGCGTTGGCAGGATTCGGACTAATTTTCGTCGGCATCGAAACTTTGCAGGACGGGATGCAGGGGCTGTCTGGTGTTTTCAATCTCGCGGAACTTCCGTCCACAGGAGTTTTCAGGCATATAGTCATGGTTGTTATCGGAACCGCCATGACGGTTGTAATGCAGTCATCGAGTGCCGCAATCGCGACCACTTTGACGGCGTTGCATACCGCATCCATAAACTTTGAGCAGGCAGCATATCTTGTTATCGGCGCTGCGATCGGAACGACGGTTACGGGCGTTTTGGCCTCTATAGGAGCGGGCGTTTCAACAAAGCGCACTGCGCTGGCGCATGTGATGTTCAATGTCATTACAGGTATTATTGCCCTGGTGATGCTTCCTGTTTTTTTGCGGGTGATCGGATGGGCGCAGATACATATGGAACTGGAGCCCGGTGCGACAAGTCTTGCGGCCTTTCATACGTCCTTCATTGCGGTGGGTGTAGTATTATTTTTGCCCTTTGTGGATCAATTCTCACGATGGATAGAGCGCCTTCTACCCGAGGAAGGACCGGAGTTGACGCGTCATCTCGATGCTGCGGTCCTGAATGTTCCCGCTGTTGCACTTGAGGCCACGCGCCGCGCATTGAGCGAGACAGCATGTGAAATGTTCAGCGTTATTCGTGGGAGGCTCGGCGACCCCGGGAAGGGCGTGTCCGGTTTTTACAGCACTCAATTAGAGCAGGCGCTTGACCGGACGCAGCAATTCCTTGCAAAGATTCCTCCTGTGGCAGAGGACCAGCCATTGTCGCATTCCCGTCTGGCCCAGATGCATGCCATAGATCATCTGATGCGTTTGCGGCCTTATCTTAATCCCCCTTCTGTTTTGGGTAAGACGGTGGCTTATGAACATCTTCAAACGGAGATAGCACTTTGCCGTGAGATTCTGGAGGTCTCGGAAAACGGATTGCGCGGACGCATGCCGCCGGAATGGCTGGAGATTCTTGAACGGAAGTCGCTGGAGTTGTCGGAAATGCACCGGCAGGGTCGCCCGGCTGTTCTCAGGCAGACTGCAGGCGGCGACAGGGAACCAGGGATGGCGCTCAATACTCTTGACGCTATGAGATGGCTTAACCGCGTTGGATATCATGCATGGCGCATCTGCAATTATCTCGGGGGCCGGGACAATAATGAAGATACGTCTATAGCAGAGGAGCAGACGCATAAGGAAGATTTGTTGAGGAATGAAGAATGAGTCTTTCAACACAG
>DCVG01000016.1 GCA_002328665.1 Nitrospiraceae bacterium UBA2194 | reverse complement strand
AAAGGAGAATCGGCTCTCCGCCGGCGGTAGTTAGCAGGCGCCCCAGAGCGAACCAGCTCTCCTGCGGTAGTTGTCCCTGTGCAATCGCCACAAAACTGCATAATCTCGCCTCCGAAGCCAGCAGATCGTAGTAACTCGGGTCCCGCCTGCGCTCACTGAGGTTGTACCCAATGGCCAGGAGATGACTTGCCTTATCGAACAGAAAGTCATACTCCATGCGTGATAGTTCGCTGGATTGCAGCGCAAGGCGTTCGATGGCCGCAATTCTTGTCCTGGCGCGGTAGCTTGCCTCCGTGATGAGCCCTCGAAGCTTATCAAGCCAGGCGCTATCATCGGGCATTGCGACCAATCTGAGACGATGCTCTATTGCAGGCAGCAACTCCCGTTCAAGGCTTGCCACTTCGCGCAGCGTTGGGATCTCGCCAATACCGGGAAAGTCGTGGAACCTGTCCGTAGTGGCTGGCAGCACTATCCAGGGGGCGAGAAATATCAGTTCATCGATGGCATCCTGACATTGCCCGGCGAAGGCGAGTGCCCACCACATTACCTTACTCTCACGATCAGAATCATCGGAATCGAATTTGGCGACAATTCCCGCAGAGGAAGTTGCAAGTTTATCAAGGCACAGCCATGCTGCTGCGAGTGTGGTTGGAGGGTTATCGGATGCAGACTCCAGATCTTTCTGAAGTTCAATAAGTTTGGCCGGTGCAGATCCTTCCATAGTGTCCATGAGGACCTTTAATGTGTCGTTAAGCCCATCAAAAAAACGCGCTCCCAGGATTCTTTGATCGGGAAGTGCGAGCAGCCCCGGCCGCAATGTTAGCAGATGGGCAGCAAGGTTCCCGCTGTCTACAGTCGAAATGTACATAGGTTGCAGCGGTTTCAGAGACTGCGTGTCATACCAGTTGTAGAAGTGGCCCCGGTGCCTTTCCAGTGTTTCCATCGTCTTGAGTGCATTCTCAGTGCGCTCGATGAGCTGTCCGGCCAAAATGTAGCCGAAGTCGTATGCGGACAAATTCGCGAGTAGCGCAAGTCCCATGTTAGTCGGCGACGTGCGATGTGCGACCCCGGCAACGGGATGCTCCTGATAGGAATCAGGCGGCAGCCAATGATCTTCCGGGCCGACGAAGGTCTCGAAGAACGCCCAGGTCTTCCGGGAAATCTTCCGGAGAAAGAGGGTCTGTTCAGCCGTCAGCCTTGCTCCGCGGCGAGCGAGCGGTCGGCTGATCCACCAAACGATAGCGGGGGAGGCAAACCAGAGGCCCAGTATAGGCCCGGCCACTGCTAAAGCAGCCGGCTCCGAAATCATGAGACAGATCACTGCGGCAGTGGCAAGAACAGGGGCGATCCACATTGTCCGACAAGAGGCGGCGAGGCCCGTGCGATTACGATCCGGGTCGCCCGACGGATTCCATTCAAGCAGTCGCCTGTGCGTTACCAGCATCCGCCACGTCGTGCGCACAATCGCATCCAGCGTGAAGAATGCCTCGTAGGGAAGACACACGAGAGTAAATGCCGCCTGCGCGAAGTGCCTGCCGGCGGAGCGCACTGCGGCAGAGAGGTGCTGACCGAGGAGCACATCGCCCGGCTTCTGAAGCATATCCAGGATAGAGGCAATCAAAGAGGGAATCAGGATGATCCCGATCACCGACAAGGTCCAAAACCATGCCGATGGCAAGACCGTCCAGCCCAGCAACAACAGCAGTGTCAACGCCGAAGGCGTGAGACTACGCCGAAGGTTGTCGAGGAGCTTCCACCGGGACAGCCCCGAGAGCAGATTCTTCCGACGGCGCCCGCCAAGGCCGGGTCTAAGAATAGGAAGACACGGCAGCAGCCACCGCACAAGTTGCCAATCCCCGCGGACCCAGCGGTGACGGCGGGTCACATCTGCGCCGTAGCGGGATGGATACTCCTCATACAACTGCACATCGCTCAACAGCCCCGCCCGCGCGTAGCACCCTTCCAGAAGATCGTGGCTGAGGATCCGGTTTTCGGGGAAACGTCCACTGAGCGCCAGCTCGAATGCATCGACATCATAGATGCCCTTGCCGATGAACGAGCCTTCACGGAACAGGTCCTGATAAACATCGGAGACAGCGCGCGTATACGGATCGATGCCCGGCTCACTCCCGCACATTCGCGCATACCGTGACCGGTTTGTGCTTGGCAGGCTAACGGCAACCCGGGGCTGAAGGATTCCGTACCCCTCACAGACGCGCTGCTTGTCTTCGTCGTACCGCGCACGATTCAGAGGATGCGCCATAGCTCCTACAAACTGCCATGCCGAATCGCGCGGCAGCTGTGTGTCCGTGTCAAGGGTGATCACATACTTCACAGTTGATAAGACTGCAGTGTTACCAACGACAAGCGAGAAGTGGTCCTCTGAGCCGTCGCGCAGAAGCGAATTCAATTCTGCAAGCTTCCCTCTCTTTCGCTCATAACCCATCCAAACCCGCTCCTGCGGATTCCATCGGCGGGAGCGATGGAACAGGAAAAAAGTATCGCCTTTTCCTCGCCTGTATTTTTCATTCAGCTCTTCGATTTTTTGCTTGGCCAGCCGCAAAAGCGGTTCGTCCTCTGGCATCGTTTCCTCAACCGCATCCCGAAAATCAGTCAACAGACCGAAGTGCAGATTTTTATCCTGATTTGCAAGGAACCGGACTTCAAGCGCTTCGATCAGATCCTCGATGTTCTGAGTGCTTATGAGCATAGTCGGGACTACGGCCAGAGCACGCGATTCCGGCGGAATTCCTTTGGAGAAGTCCATTTTCGGCAGCGGATGGGGCGTCGCCAGCAACGTCGCCATCCAGTTCACCAGCGCTACTGACAGATGACTTGTGCACAGAAACGATAGGGTCCCAACCAGCGCGAGCGACCAACCGTTCACCTCACCAGAATAAGCCTTGACCAGCAATCCCCCGGTGAAGATCACCGTCATCAGCATGATTGTGCCCAGATAGAGAAGCAAAGGAAACCGGCGGCCTGTTCTCTGAAGTGCCTCAAGGGTGGAAAGCCGCACCTCCGCCGTTTGTTCGAGATGTGGAAAGCCCTTGTCGATCAGGTAGAAGCCGACATGTGCCGCTCGACCGTAACCGCCTTTCCCAGCTGCAGCCTCGTGTGCAAGCTGTATCGCTTTACGCGCCACGTCGCCTTCGGACAGCCGGCTGCTCTTCGCCATCTTCTCCACTACGTGACGGTAGCGATCACGGGTCGCAAAATCCATCTTGCCGTAGACTCCACCGATGTCCTCTCGCAGAGTCTGTTCAACTACACTCATCATCTCGACGAACTCTCGCCAGTCCATCGTCCCAAGAAATCGGAGACTGGCGATGCTGTTGCTTATGGAAACCTGGTCGGCAGCCTGCTGCTGGTTCTCCGTCTGCACTAATTGTTCAATCGTCAGGCTACACTCGGCGAGTTGCTGCTCAATCCAGGTGAGAGGCATTGCCAACACAGGACTCTGTCCCTGCAGCCGGCGCGTAAATTCTGCAACAAACGAACTCTCCATCGGCGGGTTCGAGCGTGCCATGTCCGCAATCGTTAAAATCAGGCTCTTTGGGTCCTTCCCGGCAATATCTGTCATCTTATCCGCCCAATAGTCGGCGAGGTTGCGTTCTATTCTGTCAGCGGCGATCCGGGTCCCGATGCGCCGGAGATTTTCGATCAGCGCCAGGCGCAGCATAATAGGTATGGCCCATAATTCGCCCAACTTCAGGGCGGTGACCGTCTGGTAGGCTGTAACGAAAATACTGAGACTTTCCGGGTCCACCCTGCCATCGCCGTGTGAGATCATCTCCAGCGCGATGTCATAAACGCGCGGAAGTCCGGCCGATGGGCCTTCCAGCAAGCGAGGCAGTTCCCGGCTGTACCCCTTTGGCAAGTGCTTTCTGGCTGTCCGAATCTGCTCTTCAATAAGATAGAAGTTATCAAGCAGCCATTCCCCGGCCGGCGTAATACGGCGGGTTGCCTTAATAGCCTCCGTCAGCAGGTTGCGGACTCCAAGCAGCACGTCTTCATTCTCAGCCAGTCGCGTCAGAAGCCTGTCTCGTGCACGTCCCAGCCCCAACTTATGCAAACCCGCCAATGTTTTACCATGCTGTTCCATCTGATCGCTGCTGAACAGTTCTGATCGCAGCGGCGGCTCTTTGTCAGCGCACTTTTGTGTCTGGCTGTTTCCACGGAGCCTCGTCCGTAAATGGGACAGGGTTTCAAGAATGCTGCTGCTTATCTTCAAGTTTGGGGTCTCCTTTTGAGAATCAAAGTCTCAGCAAATAGGATTGCAATTAGGGTGGTGGCTTTGGCCTATACCCCTTCGGTAGTCAGTGTTTATGTTTCTTAGTGAAGCGTCTATGATGGAATTGTGTTCTTCCCGCGTTTGAATTCTGATTCCTGTTACGGGTTGTTTGGTTGTTGCTTATCCTGCTTCTTTTTTGCTTCTTGTTCATGTTTTATTATCTTCTGTTTCTCTATCTTGTTCTTACCCTTCTTGCCGCCTTTGTCTCCCATCGCATGTATCCTTTCTTGTTGTTAGTCAACTTCTCGCCGTGAGGCGCGCTCTTGTGTCGCCAGCTCTGGTTTTGCTTATCTTGTTTGCACTGAAGGCCAACCAGTGATTATGTAGTTTCTGCATATCTCCAAAAATCTTATCATACTTGCTTGTTTTTTACAGTTTCTTTTTTTATTTTACACGGTTGATATATGGCACACAAAGGAGCGTGGAAATTGATGCTTAGAGAAAATATGATATGAAATGATATCTACCTGGTTTTAGAATCGATCACTGACGCATCGGGCTGTAACGCATCCGAGGTCACATACTTACATGCCCAAAAACCATTGTAGAACTCACCACCAATGCCCTTTGCCGTGCTTTCGTAGACAACGGCGGTATCTTTCTCTTTGGGTACGCACTGAAGAAGCGATATGAGAAGTGTCGATTGGTTCTCTGTGGGCCACTTTGAGACCTCTGAAAGATGCAGGTAATGAATCAATTGTGCCGACCCGAAATCAGACTTGCCAGCGGTCCCCACCCTTATGGCAGAGTCAAGGCCATCACCGGCTTTTGTGTTGAATTCCAGCATTTTGGTGTTGTTGTACTTCGTTGCTGGCTTAAATTCAGGAGGAAGGTTATCGTGATACCTTTTCTGCGGCCTGCTGTGCCGGTGTACGCTCTTGAGCTGAGGCAGCTATTTCAGGTCCCTCCTCTTAGTCTTGCGACAGCTTGTTCATGTGTTTCAAACGTATGGTTAACGTCCAACTTCTTGTCCGGGTAGTCCCCTCGAAGCTCCAGCGCAGTCTCCAAAAATTTGTGCCTGGCAAAGTAGTCCGGGACTTCGATAAAATCCTTTGTCATACTGTTTGCGTCTTTCATCCCTTCCCCCGATGAAGCAACAACCATTGCCGAAATGCCCTGTAATCCAATCGACTCGGAGTCTTCCCCAATAATCACTGGTTTTGCTTTCGTTATGCTCTAACATGTAAAATAGTTAATATCAAGGGGAAAAGCGGGTTCAATTCCCGCCGCCTCCACCAGAATAATTATTTTTTTAACAGAATCCATTATATTAGATAGGCAGGATATAGCCGGATAGGATGGGCAAAAACGCTATATCCTGCCTGTTCGTTTTCAATATTTCCAGCAAGTTTGGTTATTTATTGAGAAAGGCATTTTGAGTGAAGAAAATAGTTCTTGTCTGGATATCGGTGTCATTACTCGCGGCAGCGTCCCTTTCCGCGCAGAAAAAAACCGACATCCTGCTGAAATTCAGCCAGCAGGAAAAGGATACACGCATTGTATTCGAAGCAGCGGCGCCGTTTATTGCGATGACAAAAGTGTATGCCGCCCCGACGCGGATTAGAATAGACTTCCCCGAACCTTTCAATATGCCCGTTCAGAAGGATCTCCCTTTTGAGCTGATCCCCGATGATAGATCCTTAACGATACTTCTCAAGGAAAAAAGTGAGGTTAAATGGTTCAACCTTTCCGCTCCGGCAAGGCTTGTGCTGGATATCCGGGGAAAAGAGGCCCTGGAAGAAAAACAGCCCGAAAAACAGTCTGTGGCGCAGGTCTCCTCTCGCGGGGTCATTATTGACGCCGGACACGGCGGCTACGATTTCGGTATCGCCTTCGGGAATACAAGTGAAAAGGAGATCAGCTTAAGTCTGGCCAAAGAGTTAAGTGCGGCTCTCTCCAGAAAAGGCAGGAAGGTTTTCCTTACCCGCAGGGTCGACCAGTATATCTCCCTGTCTGACCGGATTATCTTTGCCAATCAAAAAAGCCCTGATGTCTTCATCAGTATCCATTCATCTGCATCCGGGAATTTTTTCATATACAGTCCCAGGGCCGAAGAACAGGGATCAGGTGAGACTTCCGACTCTTACGCTCTTTCTTCGAGGCAGAAAAAATATATCGGGAAAAGCAAGACGCTGTCTGAGAGCATCAGAAAGGCTCTGGAGAATGAGTTCAAGACGGATATTAAACGCAGGGAAATGCTCTTGCCGATTCTCGATTCAGTGAGCGCTCCTGCCGTTATAATCGAATTGCCTTCGCCCCAATTCAGGGATTACGGCCAGCAGATGAAAACAAGACTGGTAAACGCTATCGTAAACGGTATCTCGGAGTATGGACAATAAATACGACGGAACTCAGAAGACGATGAAAGGGAAAAAGGCGGCAGGAATCGTGTTGCTGGTATTTCTCTTTCTTGGCGGTGTAACAGGCGGATATCTCTATTTTTCAACGATACTGCCGAAAGAAAAACCGGCTGCAGAAGGGGAAGCCGGAACATCAGCGAGGATAGACGATTATTTTATTCTGAGGGTCTATTATCCCGTAGAAAATCAAATGCAGATCGAAGAAAGAAGGGTCCCGAGGAAGAGCGGATTGATGGCAGTTGCAGAGGCGACAGTCGGTGAATATCTTAAAGGACCTGTCCGCGCGACAACCCCGATAGTTCCAAAAAATACAAAAATCCTCGGCATCTATAAAGGTGCGGACAGGATACTTTATGTCGACTTGTCCGATGATTTCAGGAGGAATTTCCAGGGCGATGCCCTGACAGAATTCCTCCTGCTCAAGAGTCTCTATGAAAGCCTCATTTCTAATGTGGAGGATATTCAGGACGTGAAGGTATTAATTGAAGGGAAGGAAGTCGAGACCCTCGGAGGGCATCTCTATCTCCTGTATCCTCTGAAGGATATGGTTGCATATGGGTATTAATCAAAAAGAGAGACCGATCGGTGTTTTTGACTCGGGTATAGGCGGCCTTACCGTCTTAAAAGAGATCATACGTCTGCTGCCCTGCGAGAGCACAATTTATCTCGGTGATACCGCCCGTGTACCTTACGGGATACGGTCTCCTGAGACAGTCATGCGGTATTCTTTTGAAAACACCCGCTTTCTCTCCTCAAAAGATATCAAACTCCTTGTGATTGCCTGTAATACCGCGTCGTCCATAAGCCTCGATGCCATTAAGGAGAGCGTCTCCATCCCTGTTATCGGGGTTATAGAACCGGGAGCCAAGGCTGCTGTCAGAGCCACCATGAATGGAAAAATCGGGGTAATCGGCACCGAGACAACAATAAGAAGCAGCGCGTATACAAAGGCGATCAAGTCCATTGACGCCGGCGTTGAGGTGTTCGGCCAAGCCTGTCCCATGTTTGTTCCGCTGGTGGAAGAAGGATGGATAGAAGGGGATATCTCCACAATGATTGCCGGACGGTATCTTGAAGGCTTAAAAGACAAGGGCATCGATACCATTGTGCTGGGATGCACCCATTACCCGTTGTTGAAACGGGTAATAGCAGAGGTAATGGGCAAAGGTGTCACGCTTATAGACTCGGCAGTCGAGACCTCTCTCGAGATTAAGGCTATACTTTCAACTCTCGGAGTGAATAGTGAAAAAAAATCTCCGCGGCCAAAGGAGTTCTTTGTGACCGACTCTCCCGAACGATTTTTGAAAGTCGGAGAAAATTTCCTCGGAAAGAAGATAGAACATATAAAAAAAATAGAGGTAGGAGGCTATGGATGAGACCAGACGGTAGGAAAGACAATCAGATGCGGGATGTTAAGGTCCAGAGGAACTTCCTGGAGACTGCTGAAGGCTCGGTTCTTATCTCCATGGGAAAAACGCGGGTTCTTTGTACTGCTTCCATTGAGGACAGGGTCCCGCCTTTTTTGAAGGATCAGAAAAGGGGTTGGATAACTGCCGAGTACTCCATGCTCCCCCGTTCTACACAGACGAGGTCTGTTAGAGAGTCCAGCACCGGCAGGGTCAGCGGCAGGACACATGAGATCCAGAGGCTTATCGGCAGGGCGCTCCGGTCTGTTGTCGACCTGACCGCACTTGGTGAACGGACGATCTGGATTGACTGCGACGTTCTTCAGGCAGATGGGGGCACGAGAACCGCCTCAATCACAGGCGCTTTCATATGTCTTGCAGATGCATTGAAATATGCCCTGCGAAACGGCATGATCGACAAGACGCCTCTCAGGGACTATCTCGCCGCAATCAGCGTCGGCGTTGTTCACGGCCGGCCGGTGATCGATTTATGTTATTCGGAAGACTCTTTCGCTGAAGTGGATATGAACATCGTCATGACAGGCAGCGGAAAATATGTCGAAATACAGGGAACAGCGGAAGGCATACCCTTTTCAAAGGATACGCTGGACCTTCTTCTGAAACTCGCCACGGACGGTATATATCAATTGATTGATGTCCAGAAAACGCTGCTGGAACGAGACGTGATCAGTTTCTAAAAAAGCGGCATTGATGTGCTACAATAAATAAAAAGAAAAGGCAAGAGGACGGACTTGATAAGTGAATAAATTAAATGCTTACAGAAGTTTATTTGTCTGGTTGCTCATCGGAGTCATGATGATCCTCCTTTTCAACCTTCTGAACAGTCCCGGAAAGACGGAGACGGAACTGATTTTTTCCGACTTTATGATGAAACTGGATGCAGGGGAAGTCCAGGAGGTTACCATTAAGGGGAGCGTAGTTACGGGCCGGCTGAGAGACGGCAAGGACTTCAAAACGTATGCTGCGCAGGACCCTGAGCTGATAAAGACCTTAAGGGGGAAGAATGTAAAGATTACGGTCAAACCCGAAGAACAGAACCCTTGGTACTGGAGTCTGTTTTTCTCCTACGGTCCCATAATCCTGCTCGTTGTCCTCTGGATATTTTTCATGCGGCAGATGCAGACGGGCGGCAATAAGGCCTTGTCCTTTGGAAAAGCAAAGGTGAAGCTCGTATCCGAGAAATCCGTAAAGATCACCTTTGCTGACGTTGCGGGAATCGAAGAGGCAAAGGCGGAAGTTCAGGAGATCATCGATTTTCTGAAGGACCCGCAGAAGTTCCAGAAGCTCGGAGGGAAGATCCCCAAGGGCGTGCTTCTGGTTGGCGCACCCGGCACCGGGAAAACACTTCTTGCGAGGGCTATCGCAGGTGAAGCCGGCGTTCCTTTCTTCTCGATATCCGGATCTGATTTTGTTGAGATGTTTGTCGGAGTCGGGGCGTCGAGGGTGCGGGATCTTTTTGAACAGGCAAAAAAGAATTCTCCGTGCATCATCTTTATCGACGAGATAGACGCGGTCGGCCGACACAGGGGAGCGGGACTGGGCGGAGGTCATGATGAGCGTGAGCAGACCCTGAACCAGTTGCTCGTAGAGATGGACGGATTCGAAGCAAATCAGGGTGTTATTATTATCGCAGCTACGAACAGGCCGGATGTCCTTGACCCGGCGCTTTTGCGTCCCGGAAGGTTTGACAGACAGGTAATCGTTCCGCCGCCTGATGTAAAGGGAAGGCTTGAGATACTTAAGGTCCATACGAAAAACATACCGGTTGATGAGAATGTCAACCTCGAGGAAATTGCCCGCGGGACTCCCGGTTTTTCCGGTGCGGATCTCGAAAATCTTGTCAACGAAGCTGCTCTGCTTGCAGCAAGAAAAGCAAAGACCAGGGTGGAAAAATCCGATTTCGAGGCCGCGAAAGACAAGGTGCTTATGGGTGTTGAGAGAAAGAGCATGATCATAAGCGAAGAAGAAAAGAAGAATACGGCATATCATGAGGCAGGACATGCGCTTGTCGCCAGAATGACGCCGGGGACCGACCCCTTGCATAAAGTGAGTATTATCCCGAGAGGCAGGGCGCTGGGTGTAACGCAGCAACTGCCTATAGATGATAAGTATACGTATTCAAAAGACTATCTTTTGAAAGCCCTTGCGGTTCTTCTTGGTGGCAGGGCTGCCGAGGAGATCGCATTGCACCACACGACCACAGGCGCCGGCAATGATCTTGAGCGTGCAACGGATCTTGCAAGAAAGATGGTGACGGAGTGGGGAATGTCGGAAAAGCTCGGTCCGCTCACCTTTGGCAAGAAGGAAGAACAGATTTTCCTCGGCAGGGAGATAGCGAGACATAAAGATTACAGTGAAAAAACAGCGATTGAAATAGACGAAGAGGTGAAGAAAATAGTGGTCGAGTCTTATCATTCAGCCAGGAGTCTTCTGATGGAAAACCAGGATATTCTCGAAATTTTCGCAAAAACACTCCTGGAAAAAGAGACCATGGACAGCTTCGAGATAGATGCGCTTATCCGGGAAGCAGAGTTAAAAAGGGCTGTCGAGGTTTGAGACTTTCCTGGAGAAGCTTCTCCTTAGACTTCTCACACAAGACCGGTATTATGGGAATCCTGAATGTCACGCCGGATTCCTTTTCCGACGCAGGCCTCTTTTTCGACGAATCCGCAGCCGTCAAAAGGGCCTTTCAGATTGTAGAAGAAGGCGCTGATATCATTGACATAGGCGGAGAATCCACCAGACCGGGTTCTGAGCCGCTGCCCCTTGAAGAAGAACTGAGGAGAACCATCCCTGTTATAGAGACTCTTGCAAAAGAAATCTCCGTCCCGATCTCTATTGATACCTATAAAGCTGCGGTGGCTAAAAGGGCTCTCGATGCGGGCGCCTCACTGGTGAACGACATAAGCGGTCTGAGGTTCGATCCCGAAATGCCGGCAGTTGTTTCCGAATACAAAGTACCAGTTGTAATCATGCATATCAAGGGCAGTCCGAAGAATATGCAGAAAAATCCTGTTTATGAAGCCCTGATCCCCGAGGTGCTCGACTATTTGAGAGAGGGGATAGCGACCGCTGAAAGAGCCGGGGTTTCACAAGACAGGATTGTTATTGACCCCGGGATCGGATTCGGCAAGACATTCGAACAGAATCTGGAGATCATTCATAATCTCAACATATTTACTCTCCTCGAAAAACCCGTCCTCATAGGGCCTTCACGTAAGGCATTCATCGGAAAGATCCTCGGAGATGCGGCTCCGGGGGAAAGGATCGAGGGCACTGCAGCGGCCCTCGCAATTGCGATAATGAACGGGGCAAATATCGTGCGTGTCCACGATGTAAAAGAGATGAGGAAGGTTGCAAAGGTCGCAGATGCCGTCAAGAGGATGAGAATTTGAAACTTTTCTCTCTTGATGAAATTCCTTTTGAACCGATAAGCCATGATCCTCAGCTGAAGAAGAAGGTTCTTGCAAGGGATCCTGTATCTAATGTAAACCGCATCAGCCATGTCGTACTTCCCCTGGGGAGCAGCGTTTCCGAACATTCACATGCCGCAATTGCCGAGATTTTTTTCTGCATCCGCGGCAAGTCGACGTTTTCGGTAGAGGGAAAATCCTTCTCTGTCAGGAAAGGGCATTTGATCATTATTGAACCTGGGGAATTACATTCTATTACCGGGGTAATGGAAGAAACAGAGCTTCTCTACTTTCATGCATTTGCGAACACTTAACGCATCAGTTGCATAACTTGTATTTAACTTATGAGGCAGATATTGTGTCCCTTCTTTTTTGCTCTTGGGTAATACCTCACGCTTTCTCTTTATTGTCGAAAAAAGAAGTGCGTGATATACACCGCGCCGATTATTGCAGCAAGAATGATAAGTGTTGCGACGGTGAAAACAAGGAATTTGTTCTTTTTCCCCTTTTAATCGCGCTATCATCCAAAAATTATGAATTAACCCGGCTACATGAAACAAATATTGAAAACTTATCCCTTTAAGGGTAAAGTTAAAGTAGTTTAATGGAAAAAAAGGACATTATAAAAATCAGATCAAACCTTCATAAAGAGTTCAGCACTACTGTCGTTATCGACGGCAGGAAGTACCTGATCCTGACGGAAGATATCGAACCTGAAAAGAAAATTATTACCACAACCGTTTATCACAAAGGAAAAATACTGTCTGCGAAGACACTCGACTGCAGACATATAATGGACAAACCGGGCTCTCAGAAGAAAATCGCGGATCTCCTTTACAAGCAGCATGAGACGATCGCTTCAACGCTCAGGCAGGAGAACGCGGCAGCAATTAAAACCCCTTCAATTTTTTTGAACGAAGTAAAAAACCTGCTTCAAAGAAAAAATAAAAGGGGCGCGCTTGGACTCCTGACGAAAGCCCTTGAGCAATACCCTTATGAGCCGTTCCTCCTGTCTTATTACGGCTGTCTCGAAGCTGTCATCAACAAGAACTATTCATACGGAATCGATATCTGCTTAAAGGCAATAAAAATGATCGATGAGAAGTTGCCGATAGGAAAGGAGTTTTTCTATCCGGCCTTTTATCTCAACCTAGGGAGGGCATATCTGGCATCGGGGGACAAAAAAAATGCCGTGGAAACGTTCGAAAAAGGCCTTTCATGCGAAAGGGAAAACAAAGACCTTTTGTGGGAGATAAAGAAACTCGGAGAAAGGAGAAATACCCTCGTCCCATATTTTGACCGCTCACATCCCCTGAATAAATACATCGGCATGCTCCTCCATAAAATGACAAAGGTCCCCTAATGTCATTTGTCCCGCCGGCAGCGGACCAAAAATGAAGGATTTGTTTCTTTAATGGTATCCCTGCACAGGCGAATGAAGTCGTAGTCTCTTGCATACCATCTTTTCAGATTTTCGACTGCCTTTTCTTCAAGGGTCCTGTCAAGACCGGCCGGGATTTTGTGTGCTCGAATATCGTCGGAGGGAAGGCTGACACTCCGGGGCAGTCCCAACGCGGATTTCAGGAGCTCGAAATCTGCCGAAAGATTTTCCTGAAAGCCGATGAAGAAAATATCGGACAGCCTGGACAGGTAATAAGACTCGTTTTCAAACCAGTCCCAATACGAAGTCTTTACATGCTCCACGCACTGAATAGCCTTCATTGCACGTGCCTTTTCTTCTTCGTCACCGGACGACAGGGCAACCGCCAGTTTGTTGGGAGTGGCAAACTCCTGAAATGCGATGTTTTCGTCCACACTCCATGGACAAAAGCGGCGAGGCATACCCTGCCGCTGCCGGCTGAAAAAGCCGCTTATAAAACGGCTTATCGGATCCCGCAAAAAGAAAACGACGTATTCGCCCTCCGGGACATCTCTCAGACTCACATTATGCGAATGCAGCCTGATAACATAGCGGCCGGTCCGCCGGTGTGGTTTTAATGCGTCTTTTATTGCGGTACCACCGGTCTTGCCGATATGGAGCACATGCACGTATTTTTTGCCTCTCATCCGATCGATTGCCCGCAGCAGTCTTTTTCCGATGGAGGAAAAAGATATTCTGCCGGCAGCTTTTCTCATCGAGATTCCATTGGCCGAAGGACAAGAGACGCCCTTGCTCACCCGGGACTGCAAAGCTAAGTCCGAAGAGTCGCAGGCGCAAGGCCTTGCGACCCCGTCGTTGCTTTCATTGAGCGTAACAGTAATTCACCCCCTATAATTCGTGCTTTTTCTGTAAGATCGTCATGTCCCATTTCCCTGGATTTTCTGCTTACATTACTCAAGACAAAATTGTCCAATTTTTCATTTTCTCTCAGGCCGATAAAGGCAAGCAGCCGGTTTATCGTTACGACCGGATTATCTACAAACTCATCATATGACACTTCGCAATAAAGTTCCTCCGGCATCACCCGGAAAAAATCGGTGACGGCTTTCATGCTGAGGCGCCATTCGAGCAATCCCTTATCAAAGTAATTCTCGCAAAGAGCTGGTAATCCGGCGGTATCTTCGTGAGAAGACGCCAGTTGGACCAACTGGTCCCATTTGTATTTATTGGAAGCGAACCATTTTCCCCGAAGGCTTGCCTTCTCCATTGACTGTGCGACTTCCAGCCCGCACCGGTAAATATGGATGAAGCGGGCGTCGGGAAATATCCCGTTAATAAACTTCAGCCGGAAGTTATTGATCGGCAGTTTTTCAATAAGCACGGGCTTTCCGTTTATGATGGTTGCCAGGCGAAACAGACGGGAGAGCTTTGTACTCTTCGCGCGAGCAACGTCGGCATCCGTAAGAACTACTTTGCCTGATCGGACAGCCGCCTTCCGGGTCCATATATCTGTTTCCGGGTAAGCGGCAAACCATATGTGACGAGGTTCATTCAGGTAGGTTATCTCCGGATGCTTTGACAACGCAGTCCCCAGGATAGTCGTTCCGGACCTCCCGCAGCCGAGAATAAACACCGGACGCCTGATCCCATCGAAGGGGAGCAAGGCGACGACTTCACCTGCCAATACAACGGCTCTCGTCCTCAAATTATGCATCAAGCTCACGGATTACTCCTCGCACAGGCATAGCCTTATTATAACCGATCATTTGCGACGCTATGAGGATTAAAGAATGGTAAGAGAGCACTGATTAGAACATTTTCGGGGTCAAAAAATTGTCGTGAGCCGCTCGGTGGCTTTTCGCAGACGCAGGGAGAGGATGCGTATTAACCCTTTCAGCAGCTTTATGCCTGTATACGGGTGCTGCCGGATCAATGCTTCGACTGCTTTATTCGTAAGTATTAGCGTAACCGTATCTTCGACGGCCTCGACGGTGGCAGAACGCTTATGCTGGTCGAATATGGACAATTCACCCACGAGCGCCCCTGAAGTCAACAGGGCGATTATCAGTTGATTGCCTTTGAATTCCGTCTGTTTCTTGACTTCGAGTTTTCCTGAAACAACAAAGCCGATGAAATCACCGACCTCGCCTTCCCTGAACACAACCTTATTGGCAGGATAGGTCACCAGATCAAAGAAAGGAACAATATTATCGAAGTCCTCGTCCTCGAGCAGAGAGAATATCATCTCATTCCTGAGTTTGCTGAGTTGTTCCCTTATCCGGCTGTTTTCCATAACTGCGCTCCGAAAGCTTCCTTTATTTCGTTTCGAAAATATATTTGCTGATTAATTCTTCTATATCGACCGTTGACTCTGTTTCGGTAATCATGCCGTTGGCCTCGATATATTCTTCTGCACCGCCCGGGGAGATCTTAATATACTTGTCGCCGATAATGCCCTGGCTTCTGATGCTCGCGATGGAGTCTCCCTGAAGCTTCACCTCCGGGTTGATCATCAGCTCTACGATAGCCTGATAGTCATAAAGGGATATCTTCGATACTTTTCCCACCTTGACTCCGGCTATCTCCACTTCCGACCCTTCCTTGAGCCCTGAAACATTCGTAAATCTCGCTTTAACAGGATAGAGTTTTGTCCCGAACAATTCGACGTCGCCGAGCTTGACAGAAAGATAGGCAAGGCATAGCAGCCCGATAATGAGAAAAAAACCTACTGCAGTTTCGATGCTTAGCTTGTTCATTTGTTAACCCTCCACTTCTTCACTTTCATATATCAGTCCCATTGTTTTTTCCACAAATTCCCTGATGAAAGGATTGTCGGAAGTCTGAAAGTCCTCAGGCGGCAGACAGTCCTGAATAATCCCGTCATGCAGTAAAGCTACATAATCGGCAAGCTTGAAAATCTTCGGGACGTCGTGGCTGACGATAACCGCGGTATACCCCAGTTTCGTCTGCGTCCTGAAAAAAACACGGTATATTTCGTTGCTCTTTGCGACATCCAGTCCTGTCGTCGGTTCGTCGAAAAAGACAATCCTGGGATTTAATACGAGCGCCCTGGCCAGCCCGACCCTTTTCCGCATTCCGCCGCTGAGCTGCGCAGGAAACTTCTCGTTGCTGCCCTCGAGGTCCATGAGTTTTAATTTTTCGTTCACCATCCCGGCAATATCTCCCTCCGAAGCCCTGGTGCGCTCCCGCAGGGGAAGCGCGACATTGTCAAAAACCGTCATGGAATCAAAGAGGGCCGCATTCTGGAAGAGGACGCCGAAATACGACCTGATCTCCTTCAGCTCTTTGCCGGACATCTTATTCAAATCTTTACCGAATACGAACACCTTTCCGCTGTCCGGTTTGATCAGCCCGAGAATATGTTTTATGATGAGGCTCTTTCCCTTGCCGCTTTCACCTACAATGACAGTTGTTTTTCCTTCATAAATCGAGAGATTGATCCCTTTTAAAACCTGTTGAGGTCCGAACCCCTTTTTTATATCTATAAGCTGTATGATCGGTTCCGTGTTCATAAAAGCAACGATGTGATAAAGTAGTCAAATACAAGGATGGAAACCGACGTCAAAACCACCGCATACGTCGTCACCCTGCTTACTCCCTCCGCACCGAATCCGCCTGTTCTCTCGTAATGGACATAGAAGCCCTTGGCAGCGCATATCCACACGATCAAAAGGCCGAAACAGAGCGATTTCACAAAGCCCATATACACGTCCTGAAATTCCACATCCTTATACATGCTTGTAAAATAAGACCCTTCGCTGGCCCCGAGGAGTTTTACCCCGACGAGATATCCGCCGAAAATTCCGACCACATTGAAGATCGCCGTGAGAAGCGGCATCGAAACAATCGTGGCGATAAATTTCGGGGCCATAATATATTTGTGCGGGTCGATTGCCATACATTCCAGTGCATCGATCTGCTCCGAGTTCCTCATGATGCCGATTTCAGCGCAGATCGCGGAACCGGCCCTGCCTGTAACCATCAGCGCAGCCAGCACAGGGCCCAATTCCCTGATGAGGCTGAGAGCGACAGCAGAGCCGAGCAGACCCTCTGAACCGAATTTCTTCAGGGTGTTATATCCCTGGAGACCGAGCACCATCCCGGTAAAAGCACCGGTAAAGACAATCACGAAGATCGAGAGTGAACCTATTATGTAAATCTGCTTCGTAATATTCGAAACCTTGTAATACGGCAGTTTGAAGGTGCTGATTATGACATGGAGGAGAAAGATAACCATTCTCCCGGCCTGATTGATATAGTAAAGGCCGAGTTCGCCTGACTTTTCAAGGAATTTCAATAAGATCATATTATTTTTTCAGGTCTGAAAAGGATATCAATACTATACAATATACATAAAATGCATGCCATTGTAAATTTTATTGATAGCATATTGCTCCTGCATTTATGTGTGGAGCAATAAAGTCCGGAAGAGCGCTTAATTGAGTTTTCAAAGACCAATATTGTAATATTTTGTAATATGAGATATTAATGCCGGCTGTATATCCGTCTGATTGCAGGAAAAATGAAAGATAAGATCAAAGAGGCAATTAAAAAAAAGGCCGTCAATAACAGGCTTCCCTGCCCTGCTGCGAGAAAGATTGCGGAACAACTTTCTGTTTCTTACAGAGAGGTGGGGGAGACTGCCGACGACCTGCATATAAAGATTACGAACTGCGAGCTTGGTTGTTTCTGATGGGGATACTGTTATTCGAGGTCGCCCTGACATTTTATTTCGCAGCAACGATTGTCAGCATTACCGAGCTTTTCAAAGGTTCAAAAGTCACTTCGAGGCTTATGTTCTTGCTGGCCGGCGCCGGTTTCGCCGTCCACTCTTTCAGCATTGTTTACCGGTATGTCACCGCAGGGCATATACCGATAACAAACCCCCATGAGGCGACATCTTTTTTTGCATGGTGCATGGTTCTCATTTTTTTCCTCCTGCATTTCAGATACAGGGTGGGGCTGCTTTCTTCGTTTGTCCTGCCGATCGTATTTTCGATGATGCTAATATCTTCGATGCTGTCGCGGGAGATAAAGCCCTTGAGCCCTTTACTGCAAAGCTACTGGCTCGGAATTCATACGGTGTTTGCCTTTCTCGGCAATGCCGCTTTCGCGATGGCGTTCGGGATAGGCTGCATGTACCTTGTCCAGGAACACCATGTAAAATCTAAACGCCTCGGAGGTCTCTTCGAGAGGTTGCCGAGCCTTCAGACCCTTGACGACATAAATTACAGACTGATAACCCTGGGATTTCCGTTGCTCACCCTTGCGATAATAACCGGGGCTTTATGGGCCGACAGCGCCTGGGGGAGGTTCTGGAATTGGGACGCACGGGAGACCTGGTCATTAATCACATGGTTCATTTATGCCATCGTGCTCCACTCCCGTCTTGTTGCCGGATGGAGAGGCAGGAGGGCTGCCATCCTGTCGATGATCGGTTTTCTCACAATCATCATTGCATTTTTTGGAATCAAACTTCTCCGGAAAGGGCTCCATGTTTTCCTATGAAGGTTTTTGTTGTAGGACTTAACCATAAGATTGCGGATGTCGACGTACGGGAAAAATTAGCCTTCAACGGTCCGAAACTCGAAGAGGGCCTTTTACGGTTCAGGCAACTTCCTGAAGTTGAAGAAGCTATTATTTTGTCCACCTGCAACAGGGTGGAACTTTACGCAAACGTCAGGGACCCCCAAAAAGCCTCTGAGTCCATCAAGACGTTCCTCTCGGATTTCCACAATATAAGGAGAGAGTCTCTTGACAGCGCGCTTTATATTTATGATGACATCAGCGCCGCCAGACATATCTTAAGGGTCGCATCGAGTCTCGACTCCATGGTAGTCGGTGAGCCCCAGATACTCGGCCAGCTCAAGGACGCATTCGAGATGAGCCTTTCGAAAAAGACCACGGGGATACTTCTGAATAAACTGATGAAAAAGGCTATTTCGGCTGCAAAACGGGTGAGGACGGAAACAAGGATAGCGGAGAACGCTGTTTCGATAAGCTTTGCAGCCGTCGAACTCGCAAAAAAAATATTCACCGACCTGTCAACGAAGGTTTTTATGCTCTTGGGCGCCGGTGAGATGGCTGAACTGGCTGCCAGGCACCTGATCGGCAACGGAGTGAAAGAGGTCGTCGTTGCAAACAGGACATATGAGCGGGCATGCGACCTGGCGAAGGAATTTAACGGCCGGCCTGTAAATTTTGATGATTTCATGCAGGAAATGGTGCGAGCCGATATCGTTATCTGTTCTACCGGCGCTCCCACTTACATTTTGATAAAAAACCAGATGCAAAAAGTGATGAAGGAGAGGAAACAGAGACAGGTCTTCATCATCGACATATCCGTTCCGAGGAACATCGACCCTGAAATAAACGACCTCGAAAACGTCTATCTGTATAATGTCGACGATCTTCAGGGAGTTGTTGATACGAACCTGTTTGAAAGGCGCAAGGAAGCGGAAAAGGCGGAAAAGATCATCGAAGAAGAGTTGGAGACTTTCCTTAAGTGGCAGTCTTCGCTTGATTCGGTGCCGACAATTAAGGCGTTGAGGGAAAAGGCTGAGGAGATCAAAAACGATGAACTCGGGAAGCTGCTCCATAAGCTTCAGGACATCGGGGACAAAGAGCGGGAGGCAATCGAATATATGGCAACCGCTATTGTAAACAAACTCATACATCCGCCTACAGCGGCACTCAAAGCGGACACCGAAAATAAGGAGCTGCTGGTCGCGGCGATCAGGAGACTCTACGGTATCAACGGTGAAAGAAGTGAAGACTAAAAAACTTGTCATCGGGACGCGCGGCAGCAAACTAGCCCTCTGGCAGGCTGAATGGATCAAATCCGAACTTGAACGGCGTTACCCCAACCTGGAGATCGGTCTGAACAAGATCAAGACTACAGGAGATAATATCCTGGATGTACCTCTTGCACAGGTAGGCGGTAAGGGACTTTTTGTAAAGGAGATAGAGGAGGCGCTTTTAAGGCATGAAGCGGATATAGCTGTGCACAGCATGAAAGATGTGCCGACGGAGTTTCCTGAAGGTCTTCATCTTGCGGTCATCTGTGAACGGGAAGATCCGAGAGACGCCTTTCTCTCACAAATACAGAATGGGAAATTCAGAATTCAGAATTTTAAAGACTTGCCCGCAGGCGCAACAGTCGGGACGAGCAGTCTCAGACGATCATGCCAGTTGCTCCATATCAGGCCCGATATAAGGATCGAGCATCTGCGCGGCAACCTTGACACAAGGCTGAGAAAACTGGACGAAGGCTGGTTTGACGCGGTGATCCTCGCTGCCGCAGGCGTTAAAAGACTCGGGTTGAATAACAGGATAACTGAGATACTGCATGCAGAAATAAGCCTCCCCGCAATAGGGCAGGGGGCCGTAGGGATCGAATGCAGGGCAGACGATGAATATATCAATTCGATTATTGCTCCGATGAATCACAGCGAAACCTCCGTCTGTGTAAAGGCGGAGAGGGCGTTCCTGAAAAGGCTGGAAGGCGGGTGCCAGGTTCCTATTGCCGCAAACGCAAGAATAGTTCATCACTCTCTTCTTGTTCTGGACGGACTCGTAGGAAGTATCTCGGGAGAAAGGCTGATAAAGGGACATAACGAGGGGGATCCGGCAGATGGGGAAAATCTCGGCATAAAACTGGCTGAGGATGTCCTTGCACGAGGGGCAAAAGAAATATTGGATGATGTCTATAACAGGGTCTTTCCGGCTGTAAACGGAGATATCGGCAGTTAGCCCGCCATACCTTCTCTTCTCTCCATCTCCTCAAGCCGTTCTCTTTTCTCCTGACAATCGATGCAGTAAATCGCAAACGGCAAAACTTTCAGCCTCTCTTCGCCTATTTCTTCTCCGCAATCTTCGCACATGCCGTATGTGCCTTCTTTGAGTTTTCGCAATGACTCATCTATCTTGAGAAGATTTTCCCTGTGGGTGCTTAAATGCTTAAGGCTGATATCTTCCGAGAGATCCACTGTGGCCCAGTCTCCGTCATCAAGAGCAGTGTCTACAAGTTGCCTCGTCTCTCCTTTGATATATTTCGAAATTTCGGATCTTACCTCTTTTACGATCTCCGCTCTTTTCTGCAACAGCGTCTTTCTCAGTTTCGCTGTTCTTTCCTCTTCCGATTCTTTTTGAAGCGCTTTTTTGGGGATTGCTTTTTTAGGGGCCATCTGCTTTTTTCGGGCAGCACCTGCCTGTACTTTTACCGGTTTCTTGCGGGAAGCAGTCTTTTTGGGGGCAACCTTTTTCTGCAGCGGTTTGGGCTTAGTCTTCGGAGCGGTTTTCTTTGAAACGTGCCTGACTCCGGCTGTTTTCTTCTTCGCTGTCTTCGGCCTCGTCTTTACAGCAATCTTTCCGGCGGTTTTTACGCCCTTTTTTACGGATTTCTTATCGCCCTTTTTACTGTCTGCCATTATTGCGATTCCTTTTTATCTTCCTCTGATTTTTCTTCTTCTCTGAAAACTTCAATAATGCTTCTCACATTTATCCCTGCATTCTGCAGTGCCTTCTGTATATCCTTCAGCTTGGCATCCGTCACTTTCAGAATAAAATTGCTGTTCGTCATTCTATACTTCCATTATTTCCTTTTCCTTATTACCGAGTACTTCGTCCACTTTGGCTATGTGGGAATCCGTGACCTTCTGTATCTCATCCTGCGACTTCTTGACCAGATCTTCGCTGACGTGTTTATCTTTTTCGAGCTTTTTCAGCTCTTCGTTCGCATCCCTCCTGATATTCCTTATCGCAACCTTTGCTTCTTCCGCTTTTTTCCTTACTGCCTTGACGAGCTGCTTCCTCCTCTCCTCGGTAAGCGTAGGGATATTGATCCTGATCATTTTACCGTCATTTATCGGCGTCAGCCCGAGGTCCGACTTCAAAATTGCCTTTTCGATATCGGGTATGACTTTTGGGTCCCACGGCTGTATTGCCATCTGACGGCTTTCGGGAATGCTCAGGCTTGCCAGCTGCTGGAGAGGAGTCGGTGCATCATAGTACATAACCGTTATTCCGTCGAGGAGAGCCAGGGAAGCCCTGCCGGTCCTTATTGAGGCGAATTCCTTCTTCAGCACCTCAATGGTTCGTTCCATCCGTTCAACGGTCTTTCTTCTTAACTCTTGTTCCATCGTTCCCCCTTACGAGAGTTCCGATCTTTTTCCCTTCCAATATTTTTTTGATATTCCCTTTTCCCCTCAGATTAAATACCACAATCGGCATGTCATTGTCCATACATAAAGATATGGCGGTCGAATCCATTATGCTGAGCCCTTTTTTCAGCACATCGATATAGGTAACTGTGTCGTATTTCCTGGCAGAAGGGTCTATCATAGGATCGGAGGAGTATACGCCGTCAACTTTTGTCGCCTTCAGTATGACATCTGCGCCTATTTCCATCGCTCTGAGGGAAGCTGCGGTATCGGTAGTAAAATACGGGTTCCCCGTCCCGGCGGCAAAGATGACGGTTCTGCCTTTTTCGAGATGCCGCATTGCCTTGCGCCGTATGTATGGCTCCGCGATTTCCTTCATCTCTATGGCTGACTGGACCCGTGTCGGCAAATCGTATTTTTCGAGGTAGTTCTGAAGGGCAAGGGCATTGATGACCGTTGCGAGCATGCCCATGTAATCTGCCGAGGCCCTTCCTATGCCTTTAACACTTGCCTCTACTCCCCTGAAGATATTCCCTCCGCCGATCACAACCGCGACCTCGATACCCATGGAAACCGCCTGCTTTATCTCCTTTGCGATGAAATCCACAGTGGCCGGATCGATTCCATAGGCCATATCTCCCATCATGGCTTCGCCGCTGATCTTGAGGAGTATCCTCCTGTATTTCAAGTTATTATCCCGCAGCTGCTTCGCCGAGCTGAAACCTGGCAAACCGTCGTACAATAATATTTTCGCCCAATTTGGCGACCTTTTCGGTAAGAAGGTCCTTTATCTTCTTCTTCTGATCAGGGTCCTTGATGAATATCTGATCGAGAAGGCATGTGTCGGTATAAAACTTCTCGAGTTTCCCTTCGATGATCTTTTCAAGCACCTGCGGAGGTTTATCCGAAACCTGTGCCCTGTAAATCTCCTTCTCGCGCTCCAATACTGCCTGGGGCACATCTTCCCTCGACAAGTAGAAGGGGCTTGCAGCGGCTATATGCATGGCAACATCCTTAACAAATTCCCTGAAATCATCGGTTCTTGCAACAAAGTCGGTCTCGCAGTTCACCTCGACCATAGTCCCGATCTTTCCCATATGGATATAAGATTCGATAAGGCCTTCGGAGACTGATCTCCCCGCCTTTTTCAGGGCCGATGCAAGTCCCTTCTGTCTCAGTAAGTCAATCGCCTTCTCAAAATCGCCGTTGCTCTCAGTCAGCGCTTTCTTGCAATCCATCATTCCCGCGCCCGTCTTTTCTCTGAGCTTCTTTACCGACTCCGCCGAGATCGTTATCATTCAGTCACCTCTGCTTCTTCCTGCCGGATCTTGTCCTCAACCTCGGTCTTTTCAGCCTCTTCCGCCCTGGCCTTTGAAAGGGTATCTTTGCCCTCCATGATTGCATCGGCAATTTTTGAAGTAATGAGCTTTATGGCCCTGATTGCGTCGTCATTGCCGGGGATGACATAATCGACTTCATCCGGATCGCAATTTGTATCGACGATTGCAACGATGGGAACGGACAGCTTCCTGGCCTCGGCAACAGCGATCCTTTCCTTTTTGGGATCAACGATAAAAAGCGCAGCCGGGAAACTCGTCATGTTTTTGATCCCCGAGAGGTTCCTTTCCAGTCTGGTCCTCTCTTTTTCGAGGGCGGCCCTCTCTTTTTTCGGAAGTAGTTCCATCGTACCGTCTTCCTTCATCGCCTCTATCTTCTTGAGCTTTTCTATGCTCTTTTTTATGGTTGAGAAATTCGTCAGCATCCCTCCCAGCCAGCGCTGGTTTACATAAAAAGCGCCCGACCTTTCCGCTTCTTCCTTGATTGCATCCTGTGACTGCTTCTTTGTACCGACAAAAAGCACCGGTGACCCGGCTATTGTGACATTCTTAACAAAATGATAGGCATCCTCAAGGCCCTTGACCGTCTTCTGAAGGTCTATGATATAGATACCGTTCCTCTCGCCGAAGATATATTTTTTCATCTTCGGATGCCATCTTTTCACCTGATGGCCGAAGTGCACTCCTGCTTCAAGCAGTTCTTTCATTGCAGCTACCATTTTCTTTGTCTCCTCCTAAACTTCCCCCTGTTTACTCGTAATTTCGCCACATCGGGCGCACAGAGGCAAATTGATGTATTTTCTGAAAGGAAAAATAAACTTTCAGGAACAAAAGGTTAACACAAAAATAGCTTTTTTTGCAAGGTGACAGGGTGTTACAATGGTAAATCCTGAATTCGAAATTCTAAATCCTGAATAAGGACAAAAATTCAAAGGTGTTTATGACAGGAATTGAGCGTCATTCAGGCTTGAATATCCGATTTTTGGATCTGTTTGGAATTTAGTATTTGAATTTTGGAATTTGTTTGTTATCAGGGGGGTAATATGATTGCACGCTATACCGGCCCGGAGATGGGGCTACTATGGGATTTTGAGAACAAGTACCGGAAATGGCTCGACGTGGAGATCGCCGTATGCGAAGTATGGGCGGAACTCGGAGAGATACCGAAAAAAGACTTAAAGTTTATTAAGGAGAATGCGCGTTTCGACATCAAAAAGATCGATGAAATCGAGAAGGTTGTAAAACATGATGTCATCGCATTCCTTACCTCGGTGGCACAGAGTCTCGGTCCGGAGTCGCGGTTCATCCATAAAGGACTTACTTCGTCGGATATACTGGATACTGCGACAGCGCTTCTTCTCCGGGAAGCCTCCGCTCTTATTGTCAGAGATATCAGGGAACTGATGGATGTAATAAAAAAACGGGCATATGATTATAAAGATACCCCTGTTATCGGCAGGAGTCATGGTGTTCATGCCGAACCCATGACCTTCGGCCTGAAGTTCGCCCTGTGGTATGAGGATATGAAGAGAAACCTTGTCAGGATGAGGAAGGCCAGGGAAACGATAAGCATAGGGAAGCTTTCAGGCGCTGTCGGCACCTTCTCCAATATCCCGCCGGTCATCGAGGAGAAGGTATGCAGGAAGCTGGGCCTGAAGCCCGAACCTGTTGCAACACAGATCGTCCAGCGTGACAGGCATGCGGATTACCTTTTAACCCTGGCGCTGGTTGCTGCTTCCGTAGAGAAAATAGCAGTCGAGATACGGCACCTGCAGCGGTCCGAGGTGCTGGAAGTCGAGGAACCGTTTATGGCGGGGCAGAAAGGCTCTTCTGCAATGCCCCACAAGCGGAACCCCATCGGCTGCGAAAACCTCTCGGGGCTCGCCCGGCTTGTGCGTTCAAACGCAATGGCAGCGCTCGAAAATATCGCTCTATGGCATGAGAGGGACATTTCCCATTCATCGGTCGAACGTGTGGTAATCCCGGACAGCTCCATCCTCGTCGATTATATGCTGCGCAGGATCAAAGTTATTCTTGAAAAAATGCACGTCTATCCGAAGAGGATGAAAGATAACATGGCGAGGAGCTACGGCCTCTATAATTCGCAGAGGGTTATGCTTGCGCTTATAGAAAAGGGCCTCAGCCGCGATCAGGCATACGATATCGTGCAGCGGACTGCCATGAAGAGCTGGAAGACGGGCAC
>DCVG01000132.1 GCA_002328665.1 Nitrospiraceae bacterium UBA2194 | reverse complement strand
ACAGGTTTAATACATTATGTCTAAATAACGACTCTAATAGTTTTTCTTCAACTCGAAGAGCACCTGTTTTGCAACCGCCTTCAGGGTCTCGAAAACACCCCTGCCTGTGACTGCAACCCCCTCAAACCATGGCGTTCCGCCGAGGTTCAGGAATCTGTCCATGTCCAAGACAGGGACAATGTTCGGGAGGTCCCTTTTGTTATACTGAATGGTAAAGGGCAGTTTTTCGAGTTCGTATCCCTGTTCCGCAAGATTTATCTTCAGGTCGTCGAAGCTTTCAAGATTCGATTCCATCCTCTCTATCTGGCTGTCGGCGACGAAGACGACACCGTCTACTCCCTTGAGGATAAGCTTCCTGCTGGCGGCATAGAAGACCTGTCCCGGAACCGTATAAAGGTGAAAACGTATCTTGAACCCCTTGATGTCCCCGAGCGCCAGCGGCAGGAAATCGAAGAAGAGGGTTCTTTCAGTCTCCGTGGCAAGGGATATCAGCTTCCCTTTCTGCTCCGGGTTCGTTCTCCTGTAAATATACTGGAGGTTCGTGGTTTTGCCGCAGAGCCCAGGTCCGTAATAGACAATCTTGCAGTTGATTTCACGGGAGGAATAATTAATAAAGGACACGTGAGGCGCACCTACCTGAAGAGGTTGTCGATGTCTTCATCGCTGATCTCTGCAAAGAGAGATTCGTCAAGTTTCCCCTCACCCTTGTCTTTTTCAACCTTCCGGGTGATTTCTTCAAATATCTTCGTCAGCGTCTCTGATGCCTTTTTCACGCGCAGGCGGACAAGGCCCAGAGATGACCTGCCGTCGAAGATGACGACCAGGATAACCCTCTGTCCGATCAGCGAGATATGGATATTGTCTTTTTCTCCTTCGTGGAAAAGAATCGTAAACTCCTTTTCGCCGAGCAGCCGTGCGATTCCGCCTGTGGCTGCGATATTGCCTGCGGTAAGGGATGCAAGAGACGTAGTATCCAGATCGTGAGTCTCCCCGGTTGATGCGATAAGCTGGCCGTTCTTGTCAACCAGGAAGATAACCTTTGCGTTTGATTGCTGATGCAGCTTCTGGAGTTCGGAATCGATCTTCCGGAAATCCTCCTCATACATCACGAGGTCGGAACCGGTCATGGCCGTAACCCTATTATAAGTATTGTGCCGGAATCAAGAAGCAAAACAGGCTTCCTCTTTTTGCAGTCTTTCCCACTCCCTGTCGATATCCGCCTGAATTCCTGCTAAAAGCGCTTCATTTTCGGGTTTAAAAAGGTGCTTAAACCTTCCCTGGGGTTTCAGGAAATCGATGACCGGCTTCTTCTCTTTCGGCTTAACCGTTATTTTTGTAATACCGTTTTCTATCTCGTACAACGGCCAGAAGCACGTCTCGACCGCAAGCCTGCTTAAAAGGATTGAGTCGTCGGTCCTCGACCGCCACCCCCTGTTGCAGGGTGAGATGATATTCATGAACTTGGGCCCGGTTATATCCAGGGCTTTTCTGACCTTCTTCACGAGGTCGCTCCAGTGGCTTGGAGATGCCTGCGCTGCAAAGGGTATGTTGTGAGCCGCCATGATCTTTGTCAGGTTTTTTCTCTGCTCGGTCTTCCCCGGGACGACGCTTCCCGCAGGCCTTGTTGTGGTATCCGCGCCGTACGGCGTAGCGCTCGAGCGCTGGATGCCCGTATTCATATACGCTTCGTTGTCGTAGCAGATATAAAGCATGTCATGACCGCGCTCCATGGCCCCTGAAAGGCTCTGTATCCCGATATCATAAGTACCGCCGTCTCCGCCGAATGCTATGAATTTAATTTCCTTGTCTATTTTACCCTGTTTTTTCAATGACCTGTACATGGTCTCAACTCCCGAGATGGTGGCGGCGGCGTTCTCAAAGGCATTGTGGATCCAGGGTATCTTCCATGCAGTATAGTCCGAGATACAGGTTGAAACCTCAAGACACCCTGTCGCATTTGCCGCTATTATGGGGTAATCGGATGCAAGCAGGACCATCTTCACGACGGTCGGCGCTCCGCAGCCGGCACACATCCTGTGACCCGGCGAGATCAAAACCTCTTTTTTCGAAAGTTCTTTCAGTGTAAGTGCTTTAGCCATGTTATTCCCTCACTCCTATATATTCCTTGTAACTCCTGACCGACCCTGTTTTTGCGATCCCGGCAAGTTCGCTGAGTACAAGCTCCGCGTGCTCCGGCAGATAATCCCTGCCGCCCAGCCCGTAGATTTTATTTATCAGTACCGGTTTTTCTTTATAAGGATACAGGCTGGTTGCTATGTCTAAAAATACCGGGCCGTATGAACCGCCGAAAGCATCGGCCCTGTCGAGCACACATACCGCTTTCAGGTGTTTCAGCGCCTCGCCTGTCTCCATGAACGGGAAAGGCCGGTACAGCCTGGGCTTCAAAAGCCCTGCCTTTATCCCCCGGTCCCTGAATTCATCAACGACATCCTTTGATGTGCCTGCCGCCGAGTTCAGAATAATCAGTCCGATTTCCGCATCGTCAAGCCGGTATGTTTCGAATAACCCGTATTTCCTGCCGGACATTTTTTCGAAATCAGCCGCGACTTTCAGGACTATCCCGGAGACCTTTGAAGCAATTTCATCCTGCGCTTTTCTGTATTCCATATAATAGTCGGTAAGGATCAGGGGACCGTAACTGACCGGATGTCCGATATCAAGCAGCGGGTTTAACGGTTTGAATTCACCGACGAATTTTTTTACCTCTTCATCCTCAAGATACTCTATCCTCTCTATGGAGTGGCTGATGATGAAACCATCGAGGCAGACCATTGCAGGAAGCCTTATGTCCATATGCTCGGCGATACGAAACGCCTGTATGGTATTGTCGTACGCCTCCTGCGCATTCTCAGACCATAACTGTATCCACCCCGTGTCTCTCGCTCCCATGGCATCGGAATGGTCTCCGTGAATATTCAATGGCGCCGAAAGCGCCCTGTTGACAACAGGCATTATTATCGGAAGTCTTGTGCCGGAAGCAATATATAATATCTCATACATCAGGGCAAGTCCCTGCGATGAAGTTGCAGTCACAACCCTTCCGCCTGCAGCAGAAGCACCGACACAGGCGCTCATGGAACTGTGCTCGCTTTCGACGAGAATAAGCTCTGTTTTTACGTTGCCGTTCGATACAAAATTCGCAAATCGCTGCATCATTTCTGTCTGGGGAGTAATGGGATATACCGCACAAACATCGGGATTTACCTGCCTCAGGGCATTTGCAACTGCTTCGTTCCCTGTAACCGCAACAACCTGTGCCATTATTTCCCCTCCTCGACCATAATGATAGCTTTCTTGCCCTTCTTGCCGGGGCATTCAAGGGCGCATATGCCGCAGCCTTTGCAGAAATCATAATCAAACCCGGCCCGCTTGCCGTCCTTTACCTTAATCGCCATGTCAGGACAATATATCCAGCAGAAAAGGCACTGAATACAATTTTCTTCCTTCCATATCGGCCTGAAAGACCTCCAGGAGCCGGTCTTGAACTCTACAGAATTGCCGGCATCGGTTATT
>DCVG01000014.1:4886-16078 GCA_002328665.1 Nitrospiraceae bacterium UBA2194 | reverse complement strand
AGGATGCGCTGGAGATTCAGGAGGACATAGCTTTGGCTGCACTGGCGGATGAGAGGAAGAAATCTCTCAAGAAGTCTGAGCTTGTTTCTCATAAGAAGGCCTGGGGTTGAAGTGCCGTTTACTATCAGCTATCACAAGGAAGTAGTGAAAAATGATATCCCGGCGTTGCCGACTGCTATGAAAGTGCGGATAAGGAGTGCGATTGAAACAAAACTCACCATGTATCCTGAACAGTATGCCTTGCCTTTGAGGAGGACGCTGAAGGGATACTGGAAACTCCGCGTCGGCGACTACCGCGTTATTTTTGAATTCGATCGCTCGATGATCATAGTTCTTGGTATCGGCCACCGGAAGGATATCTACCATCGAATGAAGGACCGCATTGGTGCCTAAATATTGATTTCCTCTAATTCGTCAAACGACCCCTTTTATATCCTGATTATATCCCCGTCTTTCAGTATCGTGAGGTTTTTCATCCCGAGGGCTTCGAGCTCTTTTTTGATGGTCCTGAAATACTGCGGTTTCGGGTGGGTTATGCAGATATGCTCCGGCGCCTGATGGAAAGCTCCCATTTCTTCCTGCAGAAGTCCCGGCGTAAGGTGCCCCGTCCTGACCGCCAGTTCCCTCATACTGTCCGGGAATGAGACGTCGATGATAAGACAGTTGAGCTTTCTGTTTTTGATCTTCTTCCAGGTGCCTGCAGTCGGTCCGGTATCGCCCGTGTAAAAAAAACTTTTTCCTTTCATATCTTCCACCAGATACCCCACTGCCGGAACGGTATGGTTTACCTTATAGGGCGTAATGGTGTAGCCGTCCACGATAACCGGCTCGGCCGCCTTCAGTGAGACGAGGTTCAGGATAGCGTCGCCCGGGTTCGGGATGATGGTAAAATCAGGCCATACCGCACTGTTGAAGAGATGCTTTTTGATGGTTCTGATTACGGGAGAGATGCTGTAAATGGTGATCTTGCTATGCTTTTTCCCGACAACGATATTATCGGCAAGAAACGGAATGCTCCTGATATGATCGAGGTGCGCATGCGTAATGAAAATGTGCCTGATTTTTAACTGGGCCTTTTCGTCGAGGGTATTTGTAAGGCTCCCTGCATCCAGGAGAATCTCATCATCAAGAAGGAATCCCGGCGCATTATGTCCCGGGAATTCCGCACCCGAACATCCGATAACATTTATCTTCATAATAAGCGCTTTATTGTATAACTTTTACCGGAATTTTCAAAGAATAATTTAGTGTCTGTGTATAAACTGCTGCTTTGATAATCCGTCATTCTCCGATATTCCCCGACAGGCCGGTCGGATTCCGGGGGGACGCCCTTGATAACCCCTGGGAAGAAGCTCAAAAAATCTATCCCCGTCGATTATATCCCATACTATTAATTATCCGGGTTAAGTCATGGTATGATATGCCCGATATGAACCACAAGTGCAGTGGAGGACTATATCAGTGCCTGTAGGCCCTGCCGAGAAATCAAAAAAAGCAAAAGTCGTTTTCCTTATCGGCCTCTCAGTCACCATTCTCTTCGCCGTATTAATGGTTACCAGGCTCTCACCACTTGAAAGACTCGAATGGGTGGTATACGACCTGAGGTTCAGGATAATGGGCAATACAGAACCGCCGGAGAACATCGTAATAGCCGCTATCGACGAAAAGAGCATTGAAAAACTCGGCAGGTGGCCGTGGAGCAGGAATAATATCGCCCGTTTGATCGCAAAACTGTCAGATGCCGGGGCTGAATTGATTGTCTTCGATATCTTCATGACCGAGAAAGAGGAGCATGATCCTGCTCTTGCAAGGACAGTAAGGGACGCCGGAAATGTCCTGGTTCCCATCGTCTTCTTCTTCGACAGGGAAAGAGGTACTCCTGATAATGAACTTCTTATCAATTCAGCTTTTCAGTCAATCGAAAAACCCGATAAATTCAGGCGGCATGCTCCGGTTAGCGCAAAGGGGGTGCTCACGCCTTTCCATGAGCTTATGCAGGAGACGATGAACCTCGGACATATCAATATGATTCCTGATAAAGACGGTGTGCTCCGCTGGGAGCCGATGATCGTCGAGTATGACGGTTATCTTTACCCTTCCCTCGATCTGCAGACCGCTGCCGTATACCTGGCGATCCCCCACGAGAAGCTTGTCGTGCATGCTGCCGGAGGAGTGCAGTTGGGTTCGAAAAGATTCATCCCGACAGACGACTATGGAAGGGGTTTGATTTACTATTACGGACCTCCCGGGACATTCACCCATTTCTCGATATCGGATGTGATAGAAGACAGGGTGAAACCTGAATTTCTGCGGGGCAAAATCGTTCTTGTCGGCGCAACCGCCCTGGGGATATATGACCTCAGGGTGACGCCCTTTTCCGGTGTGATGGCCGGAGTCGAAAAACATGCAAACGTCATAGCATCAATCATCGACAACAGGTTCTTGAGAAGGGCACCGGTATCTGCCAATCTCGCCGTTCTCCTGCTGTCCGGGCTTTTCCTCTCTTTCGCCGTCGGACGTTTTAAGGCAAGCATTTCACTTTTCATTACTTCTCTTCTCACGCTGTTTCTTTTCAGTTTAAGTTATTATTTATTCGCCCTGAAGGGCATATGGATCGACGTCGCCTATCCGGCCACTGCCATATTGCTCGTATTTGCAAACGGCATCGTTTACAGCCATGCGGTTGAAGAGAGGTACGCGAAGAGGATCAGGGCGATGTTTTCGAGTTATGTAACAGAGAGGGTCGTCAATGAACTGATCAGGAATCCGGGCATGGCAAAGCTCGGCGGAGAGCGCAAAGAGGTGACGATCCTCTTTTCAGACATAAGAGGTTTTACTTCCTTTTCCGAATCCTATCCACCCGAAGAAGTTGTGCTCACTCTGAACGAATACCTCGGCGCCATGACGGAAATAATCTTTAAATGGGAGGGCACACTCGATAAATTCATGGGGGACGCAATTCTTACCTTCTGGGGTGCGCCGATGAAACAGGAAGATCACGCCGAACGTGCGATCAAGTGCTCCCTCGAAATGTTGAAAAAACTCAATGAACTTCAGGCCGGTTGGCATGCCGCGGGAAGACCCGTGCTTTTCGCGGGGATAGGGATAAATACCGGCGAGGCGCTCGTCGGCAATATAGGCGCCGAAGGGAGAAAGATGGACTATACGGTAATCGGAGACCATGTAAATCTTGCATCGCGGATCGAAACGCTTACAAGGAAGTTCAATGTCGATATCCTGGTGACCGAATTTACCATGAACAAGATCCGTAACGCCATAGAAGCCGGAAGGATTTGGCGTATAGAGGCGAGAGGACTGGAAAAGGTCGTTGTAAAAGGCAAAGAGAAAGCCGTGGGAATCTATCAGGTAAAGCCGCTTGAAAAAGATGGTGAAGCCGTGATCGTCGAGTACAAAGAAGGAGAAGCAAGACACAAACAGAAGTAGATGTGTCTACAGAGGCGCGAAGATTACCTCTATCGAATGCCCGCTCGTCAATTGCTTGAACGTAATCGTATTCACTGCACCGATAGAAATTCCGTCGATCTTTATGTCTGCTATACGTGACCCTGCATCTACCTGTATTCTGAACACAATTTTTGTACCGTATAGATATTCTCCCGAACATGTGTCTGCTTCACAGGTCAATCCCGGGGCTGATATTGTTCCATTGCCGGTCCCGGATTTCAGAATCGTCAGCGAATAAGTATCCGCAGCAAATATTGCAGTGACATTGCAATCACCTCTAATTATATCCGTAGTGTATCTATCGCCCTCCAGCGTTCCCCCGCAACCGCTTACCGACAAGATATGATACCTGTCGTCAGGCGTAACCGTAAACTCCGCATTACCTCCGTAATTAACGACCGCACTTGAAGGGCTTATGCTTCCGCCGGTTCCCGCTTCCGCGGTCACGATATAGGTATCTATCTCAAAAGTTGCCGCTACCGTGCAACTTTCCGTTACCGGTCCTGTTGTATAAGCAAAGCCGGACATGGCCTGCGCCACTTTCTTCTTTTTCTTCTTCGCTTTTACCGTAACCGGGCTCTCAGACAGTGTTCCCCCGCAACCGCTTACCGACAAGATGTGATAGCCTGTCTCAGGCGTGATGGTAAACTGCGCGGTATTTCCATGCGTCACCTTCGCGCTTGCAGGGTCTATCCACCCGCCCTGCCCTGCCGACGTCGATACCACATACTCGTTTATCTCGAAACTTGCNNTGCACTCACAGTACAGTCTTCCGTTACCGCTCCTGTTGTATAAGTCATTCCGGACAGGGCCTGCAATAACTTCTTCTTTTTCTTCTTTGCCTTTACAGTCATCTGGCTCCCGGAAAGGACACCTCCGCATCCGGTCACGGATTGAATGTGATAGCCGGTATCCGGGAGTATTGTGAACTGAGCTGTTTCACCGGATTGAACTACCGCCCCATCCGGGCTTATCGTCCCCCTTCCTGTTGTTTCAGTGCCTACCGTATAAGTATTCAACACAAAAGTAGCACTTACCGTACAGTTCGACGTAACCGGACCGGTTCTGTACAATGTGGGGTTGTCTGTAAATGCACCGCCGCAACCGCTTACAGACCCTATGTGGTACCCGGTTTCAGGCAGAATCCAGAAGCTGACCATACCTCCGTGATTTACAACTGCTGCCCCCGGACTGATATTGCCTCCCTGGTTTTTTACTGTCGAAACAGTATATGAATTAAGAATAAAAACTGCTTGAACATATTTGTCTCCGTCCATCCTCAATGAACATAGCCCTGAACCGCTGCAGTCTCCAAGCCATCCCGCAAAAGTTGAACTCTCATCGGGAATGGCTGTAAGCGTCACAAAAGCATTGGCAGGATATGACGAGGAGCAGACAGGCTCTGCGCATCCCCAACAGCAGTCAATATACGGCGCGGGCAACTCTGAACTTCTTACGGTCCCGCTTCCTGTTCCTGCTATGCTCACATCAAGCATGTAGTAAAAATCCGAGCATACATTACTCGAAGGCAAATATGCCGTTGTCACCGTCTCAGTATTCGCCGTAACAGTGGGAGTAACATCCTGTGCTAAAACATCTGTAGTAGGGGCAGCATAGTCCGGTCCAATGCCGGTGACGTATGTCGGAAGAATATAGTTTACGGGACAACCGCCGACATCACCGTTCCCATCCAGTTTTAGGACCTGGATATGCCTGTCGGATTCATCTTCATGATATCCGCCTGCGACAACAAACCCGCCGTCGGAAGTCTGCTGAATCGCATAGGCGTCATCAGACAGACTAAGGTCATAGGTTTTCTGCCATACGTACTGTCCGTCCGCATTATTCAGCTTCATTATCCAGATGCTGTAATCTTTGGAACCTGCCACAATCACCCCGCCATCATACGTCTGCTGGACGGAATTGGCCCCGCTAAAATAAGAACCGGCGAATGTCGTCTCCCAGTCGCGTCCGCCGCTGCTGTCCAGCTTCATCGCCCAGAAGTTACCGAACATCGTTCCAGCTACAACATAACCGTCGTCATGCGTCTGATGGACAGAACGGGCTTCATCATTAGATGAATTTCCGTTACCGAAAAGCCTCTGCCATCCGCTAATTTCATCAATTCCACCTTCGCTGTCGAGTTTAAGAACCCAGGCATCGGAGTCATCCCCCGCTGTAAATGAGTATGTGTATCCGGAAACAATATAGCCGCCGTCTCTCGTCTGCGAGACTGCCTGGGCCGCATCCAAACCTTCTCCTCCGTATAATTTCTGCCATATAAGGCCTCCGTCCGGACCAATTTTTGTTATACAAAAATCATCAGAATAGTTGATTTCGGAATAGCAGCTTCCGGCAAACACATATCCTCCGTCAGAGGTCTGTTGAATCGATGATACATCATCATTGGTCGAAGTGTCATAGGTATATTCCCACTCGACATTACCGGTATCATTAAGCTTTAAAATCCAGACATTTGTTTGCGAATATCCGATGTTCTCTATTTCCGAATGTATGATGTACCCGACAATGCCCGCCACGATATACCCGCCGTCGGCAGTCTGTTGAATAGACGAGGCCTTGTTTAAATTACCGCCAGATATACGGTACATCTTTTCCCATTGTACGACTCCACCCTGATTGAGTTTGACTACATATAGTTCGTCAAAATAACTCTCTGCGTTATATGCGCTTCCGGCAGCGATATATCCTCCATCGGATGTCTGCTGAATTGCATGGAGATAATGGTTCCCGGACGTGAGCCCGCCTCCGAGTGTTTTCGACCAGGTAACCGGAGAAGGCGGGCCGGCAACAAATGTCGCAGTAACATTCTTAGGCGCATCCATCTTAACTCTGCACGTGAGGGCCAGGCTTACACAATCACCTGACCAGCCTGCGAAATAAAAGCCGCTATCAGGAAGCGCAAAGAGGGTTACTACATCGTCGGAGGCATAATCTTCGTTGCAGTCTTCTGTTCCGCAATCTATTCCGGAAACCTGGCTTTTCACTACACCCGTTCCCGAGCCATCTTTAGAGACCGATAGCAATCCGGCAGCAAATGTTCTTTCCCCGAAAACGAGAATGGTCATAAATGCGCTCACCATGAATAGAAACGAAATGCCGTATCTCTTCATTTTCTTTCCCCTCTCATCGTACGCTCCATATTCGGTTCCTTACTGTACAATCCCGGCGCCTGTGCCTGAGAGCGAGCCTGAACCGGAGCCCCCATGCGTTCCTGCGGCAACTCCGCTGAAGTTCACCGGACCGTTGTATGAGCCGCCGTCAAGATTTCCTGTTCCGTTTTTAACAGCTGCCTTCCATGCGTTGTTATTCCAGCCCGTGAACTGGAAATCGGCGCTCAGTTCCTTTCCGTTGCTGATGGAAATCATATTATCCGTTCCGGTAATATTACCCGCGTTTATAAAACCGTGGCTGAAATCGTACTGGCCTGTCACCGAACTGGTTGCCCATATGCCGGGTTTCTGTCCTGTTGAAGGAGCGAAGAAAATCACGTCATTCATTGACACGCTCACGAAGTCGAAAGAGCCTTCCTGCCCGGCTATGAGAGAGCCTGAAAGGTTTGTCCTTCCAATTTCGACTGCGGGGATATTTAATTGCTGCAGCTTGTTCCTTCCCGACTCAGTTGAAGCCATCTGAATAAACCTGTTCGCCTCAACGATTACCCCGGATGCGACGGCCTGCCAGGTATGGTCTGCGGGATTGAATGTGCCGGCTGTCTCCCCGATGTAAATTCCCGTGGCAGGAGAGTCTGACCCTGCATCGACCCAGTATCCGGATGCGGAAGCATCCAATTTATTGTCAGACCATCTGCTGCCCGTCAGGTCGGCGTTGAACTCATGACCGTCGGCCAACGAGCCTGAAAGAGAAATCGCCCAGGCATCATTAACAATATCCGCGTATGTTCCACCCAGCAGCATCTGTGAAATACCCCATTCGCTCTGCCCGGAAAGATTCATTATAAGATTCGTTCCGGATGATACGCTTATTAAGACAGCATCATCGATTAAGCGCGGAACACTCATGGAAAAGACCGAGGTTTGGAGAGTGTCATATAAAACAGCCGGATTTATGTTTGTTGTACCCATCTGTACAGGATAGAGGCCGCCGTTCATGTCTAACGAAGAGCCATCTGCAAACCCGGAAAATTCGCCTGCCAGAATACCGGTGTTTCCTGAAGGATCAATAAAAATTCCTCCAAAGATTGCGTCGATATTATTGTCCGTCTCTCTGGCGCCTATGAAACCCGCATAGGCTCCGCCGTCAAAAGTCGTTTTTGTTGAATTATTGTTGTTGAAACTGAAGACGTCCTGATTAAACCAGATATGAGGAAGGCTGCTGTTGGGGCTGTATGTTCCCTCTATAAAAGTCCCGGCAGGGGTCTCGGCACTGGATGTCCACAATGTTTCGAAGCTTCCCATATCGGCAGTAAAAGAACCGTCACCCGTCTCGGGATAGGCGCTCCATATGCCTGCCCCGAAACTGCTGCCGAATGTTTCAGAAGGCGGAGGTGGNNGGTGGTGGAGGTGGCGAGGGCTCTATTCCACCAGGGAACTCCTCGGTTACGGGCCTCGAAAATGGAGTATCCGTTATATTTGAGGGAGTCTTGGTCACAGGACCGGTATACGCTGCCGGCGCTTCCACCTGACCGGGCACTTCAAGACCACCCGCAGCAGGAGAAGAACCAAATGCGGCAAGTTCACCGTCCTGAATTGAAGGTTTCCCGGTAAAAGGTATGAGCGGGGATGTTTCCCTGTCAAAGATATTCAACTCCATATCTGTTGCTTTGCGGATTTGCCCGGGCAAACCTTCCCCGGATACCGTAACTATAAAACCCGGGGGCAGGCATACAACCGCATCAGGATTTTTAACGTTACTCACGCAGACTTCGCCGTCTCTCAGAAGAACTGTCGTTGAGTTTCTGTCATAGGATATGAAAAAGTCCGTACCTCTTACGCCGGCCACTGCATTTGGGGTCTGCACTTCAAAACGGTTTGCTCCCGGAGCAAGAGAAATGCGTTTCGATACATTCTTGTCCAAAACAGAGCGGATCAGTCCTCTCTGAAGTTTTATTACTCCCTTGCCGGCATCGTCGTCTGTAAAATATTCTCCTATGTCAATACGGCTCCTCTGTGCAATGCGCAGAACAGTATTATCGTTAAAGGTTATCTCGGCTTTTGAATTGCTCTTTGTCCTGATTATATCTTTCAGAAACACGTGACCACTCATATTGGCGGGTGTTGCCGGAAGCTTGCCCTCCTTCAGTATATCGACCCTGCCTTCAAGACCGGTAAATTTTCCGACCGGTTCAGCAGAATAAGCCCGCGAGTAAGAGATCATGCATAAGAAAATACCCAGCATTGCGAGAGACATGAAAGTACTAATCATTGATGAAACAGAGATGCTCTCTGAAGTCATCCGATTCACCGCTTCGCCATCCCGAATTATGCATCTTTTATTATTTCCCATGTTATTGCTCCTTAAAATCTGTACTCTAATCCAGCTGTATATATATTACGGTCATAATCATAAACTGCGATGTTCGAATCCGCCCTTATATAGGAATATTGCAGGTTAAGGTTCAAACCCTTGACAAGCTCTGCGAGCAGGGTTGCGGATGCCGTATAGGTTTTATCTCTCCTTTTTTCCCCGAAAACGGAGTGAGTATTCTTGTAATACTGCAGTAAAACGTCCCCGGATAGCACGAGGTCTGTTTTACGGACGAGTTCGGGTATCAGCAGACTGAAGAGGAACCTGCTGCCGAGATTTGCCCAGTTCCTGCCGTCCGTATCCTCGTTCGAAAATTCATATGCAAGGCTGAGAACTCCCTTACCTTGTCTGAAGGTATGAATGTATCCTGCCGATGCGTTGAAGACGTTCCCGTCCCTGTCTTCATCTGAATGCAGCGGAGCTTCAAAAAGTTCTCTCTTATCGTACCCGACGGAAACCTGCGCAATATGATTTGGACGGACTATAACCTGCAGCGTGGGTCTTATGGTCAGAAGCCCCATATATCCGCTTCCATCAATCAGATAATAGGCATAGGATAACGGCACCGACAGAACCGTCTTCGAGAAATTGTATCCCGGAACTACCGACAGGTTTTGGGCGATAAGGTTGTATGAGTTGAGATTGAAATATGTATTGCTGTAAAGATTGTAATAGCAGCGGAGGAAATAGGGACCCTTAAGAAGGGGCGCATAAATCGCATTAAAAGTGCCTACGATGCTGCTGTCCTCTTCTCCCGAAATGGAGACGCCGGCTATCTGACTTGTGGGCTTCAGGATAACGTTACTGTCAAACTGATACGCAACGCCGGCCCTGAACTGCCACGGTCTGTAAATTTCGAGTGTCCTTTCCAGGGCCTTTTCGTATTCTTTCGCAAAAGATGCAAGATCCGAGGCCGGATCGATCTGTTCAATAGCCCGCAGGCTCTTCTTCGCATCTTCAAACCTCTGCGCCTGAATTTGCGCCATTGCGATCTGGAAATCCGCCGGCTGTGAAAGCGAGCTGTCAAGTTCCTTCGCTTTGCTGAAGGCATCAATAGCCGGAACGGCCCTGCCCTTTTTCAGCAGAACAAGACCCTTTAAGAAAGAAGCATAAGCCGGTCTGATGCCCTCTTTCTCCGATTTTTCAATCCATTGCAATGCCTCGTCGGTCCGGTCGAGCGTATAGAGCACTTCTGCTAATTCGATATATGCGTCCTTCACCGCCTGGCTGAGGGTCAGCGCATCTCTTAAGTGCATCTCCGCCTGCCTGTAGTCCTTTAACTGTTTAAAGGTGAGGCCGAGGTAGAACGCTGCCACAGACGAAGCCGGCTGCTGATATCTCACCGTCAGAAGGAAATCGAGAGCCTCTTCATAATTTTCAGCCTTGTACTCTTCAATTCCCTTTTCGAGGAGATCTTCTGCCGCATATAACGCTGACTGCCACTGAAACAAAAATGCCAGCAGCAGCATGACGCAAATGACGTGTTTTACGGTCATCAAAAATTCCCCCATTAATGGAAAACTGCAAAACCAGTAATATTATCAAGTTCTTTCTGCGATACGTCAATAAAAAAGTAATTATATTTCAGAATTTAGGTATAATGGATACCGCATGCACGGGTTCAGAAATTCCTATTGCAAGCAAGGGGGTGTTCCCCTTTACCACATATCAAGCAGCGAGGCATTTTCCAGGATCGAATCCGCAGCATCTTTCAATCTGGAAAAATTCATGGCGTTTTCGATTGCAAGGGATGCGTAGATAGCGATAAACCGCAGCAGTTTCAAGTCATCAATTGTAAACAGGTCCGAGGCGTTGCTCATATTTATCACTCCGAAACAGGAGTCTTTCCATTTGAGGGGAACGCAAAGGATTGAGGCAATACGCGCCTGGCCTGACTTGAACCTCGAATCCGTCGTAACGTTATTGACCAGTTCAGCCTTTCCGGTCCGAAGCACATCGCCCGCCAGACCTTCACCCCTTCCAAGGGTTGCTTTCGGTTCCCATTCAGCGCCGAAGGCGGCCTTTATCACAAGCCTTTTGTCGCCCTGGTCATAAAGCATAACAGAGCCGTTGTCCGACTTGATGAAGTTCTTTGCTTCATCGAGAATAAACGCGCAGATATCATCGACATCGACAAAAATCCTAAGGACATCTGTTTTGCTCTTCTTTAATTTCATAAATTCTTCGTCAAGCCTTCTGATCCTCTGGCTCATGGAAAG
>DCVG01000014.1:0-4821 GCA_002328665.1 Nitrospiraceae bacterium UBA2194 | reverse complement strand
GTCTTTTTTGTTATTTTGACCTTTCCACACTGAATGACGTACATCCTGTCGCCTTCATCACCTTCCCTGAATATGATCTCCCCGTCCGGAAAAATCCTGCCGAGTTCGCCTTCCTTCACGCCGCCCTCCTGATTAGACTAAGGGGAATCTCCTTGAGCAGCCTCAAAAAAAGAGGGATATTCACCCCCCTGTAAAAGATGTTCCTGTATCTTTCGTTTCCGGTAAACATGTCCCACAAGATGGAACTTAATCGTCTCTGGTCATCCTTTCCCGACTGTTCCCTTTGAACTACTTCGAGCATGCTCTTCGTCAACACACTGTTATGCTTTAACAAGTCGGTTGCTTCGAACAGCATTTTCCCGAACCGGTTATCCGTTATCAGACTCTTATAAACCGGATAATACTCCTTTTCGAAATGGGCATTGCTCACGCCGTGGAAAACAGCGGCCTTTGCGGCAGCTTTTCCCATGATATAGGCAGCTCCCATACCGTCCTTGAAAAGTCTCGTCGAGCCTGCGTCTCCGCACATGACTACCCTGTCCGCAAACGGTTTTTGCGGGGCACTGATGTTCATCTTCGGCAGGCAGCGGCAGGCTATCGTATGCGCCGCGGCAGGCATGGCATTCCTGACAACAATATGATTAATGAATTCGTTCATGATATCCCGGTCAAGATTCCTCCCCAGGATACACAATGTTACATATGTCCCTTTAGGTATCATTGCGGCAAATTTTATGCCTTTGACCGGAAGAAGAAAAAGGTTCACCGAATGTCCGAAATGCTCTGATATGATGGTGCTGTCCATACTTATCTCTGCTATCGCCGCAGTGACCGTTTCAGGCCTTCGATACCCGAACCCCATATCCTCGAACAGCGCTGATGTCCCGCTCTTTACGCCCATTGCTCCAACCACGAGGTCGGGTTCCTGCATTTTTTTACCTTTAGAAAAAAGAACAGGCCTGTTGCCGCCGTATTCTATCCGATCAATCCTTTCGCGGCAATGGACAGCGCCTTCTTTTTTCGCCAGAGAGAGGAGAAAGTTGTCGAAACTCTCTTTTCCCCTTCCGATAATGCCTTTCGGTCCGCCTCCCCTGTATACCGTAGCGATTGTTTTTTCATGTGCAGGGGTTGCGATATAAACGCTCCCGTGGCCGGTATGCAGTTTATATGAATTGATTCCCCTCTGGACGAGCGATTCAGGGAGTGTTATACCTTCCACCGCCAATGTCTGGACAAGCAGTTCAGAGATGATCCCGCCGCACCTGTTGCAACCCAATGGCCCGTCCTTCGTGAAGTCTTTGGGTTCATAGATAGTTACCCTTATCTCTTTGCCCACAATCCTTGCCATCTTGAGCGCAAAGATGCTGAAGAAAGACCCTGTCGGGCCACCGCCTACAACTGCAATATCCGATCCGTCTTCCAGAACATACGGCGCAGTCATGATCCCCATCCTTTACGGTATTAGATGCGCCGATGTTTGTATGCATCTCAGCACTTTTTCCATATTATCGAACCAATATTTCTTGTATCCCTTTGAGAGTTTGTTGTCGTCAGGCGTAGATAGGAATGTGAATACCCCGGTGTTCAGTTTCTCATAATTGAGTTTTTTAGTTATGGAGTTATTTTCCTCAAAAATTTCCTTATACCCATCAAGTTTATACTGGTAATCAGTATATGCTGTGCCCTTCGGATCAATAAAAATGATAAAGTATTCGCTCCCCTTTTGCAGCCAAAAGATGAAGTCCGGTTTGAAGCGGGCAATACCGTTGGATTTGGGATTGTAATAAGGAATATAGACTTCATCGAGGCTCTCGTCCAATTTGCTGAACATCCACCAGTCAAAATCCTCAAATTTATTGCCCGGCTTTTTCAGATATCTCTCAAGCTTATTTATAAATTCAATTTCGCTTGATTCCTGAATGATATGCTTTATGTAGCTGATTCTTTCTGCCTCGCCCGAGAGAATAAGAGGGATGTAATAATGATTGGCAATATGCATTATTTTCAGTTTCTTCTGCTCATACTGCACTATTTCTTCAGAAACCATTTGTGCGGCTCTCTCAATCCCCTCGGTATATTCATCCAGAGTTATTTCGCCATGCTCATATTTTGCCTTCAAATTAGCCTTTATTTCGCCCGGATCTTCAAATTCCCGGACGGCTTCGATCTTTGCTTTAAGCTCAGTTACATCTTTCAGGGTAACTGTTATTCGCCTGAAATGACGTATTTCCTCGTCCAACTCCTTCAGCCTGTCAAAATCCTCCGGCATAATGCTAAAGTAGTCGAGGATACGATCGGCGAGCAGCCCAACGTCCTTAAATCTGCGATTTCCGGTTCTGTAATACTCATCGGTAGCTGACAGGCTATCCCGTAAAACCCGAAGATTCGAAGGTTCGGCATCATGCAGCGTCATCAGCACACGATCATCATACTACGCCAGGGGATTTCTTTATATTTCTTCTTTATAGCATCCGGGATATTTTTCGTTGACTCTCCTATAATTTCCAAGCATCTGACAACAGCATACTTTGTCTTGTCATCAGTGAGAAAATCTTCATAGCTCATGGATTCGATAAACATCTTAGCCTTATCCATTGCCTCCAGAATATCCTTTACATAAAGCGAGATTTCACGTTTCAAATATAGACCACCTCATTCAGGATTCTTTCTTTGAGTTCAGGCCTTACATCTTTCTTTGGTACAAGATCCACTTTTTTCCTTATCAGGTCGGAAATGTAATTCTCCGCTCCGACAAGATCGAGCAGGCTGACGGGCTCCTCAAACTCAACGAGGATATCAATGTCGCTTCTTTTCTTCTGTTCTCCCCTCACATAAGAACCGAATATCCCGATTTCCGTTATCTTGTATTTCTCTCTTAGTTCCTGCCTGTGCTTATTAATTATTCTCTTTATTTTTTCCAGGTTTGCCATGATTCACCACCATATCAAGGGTTTTATCAGCTTATAGTCAAGATTCTTGAAGTCTATTGTCTCACCGCCGGCGAATTCGACCGAATGCGGAGTGAGTCGTTTTATCCATTTGCCGGTCAGATTAGACAGGGTTTCCGCGATGTCAATGCCGTCATAAAGCTTGCTCAGGTCAACCGTCACCTTATTCTTTTTCAAATCCACATTCAGCGCCTCAAGCATCTTCAAATCGCGGAGGAAAACATATTGATTATATGGGTCTTTATTGGGATCGTCAAATAGGTCAGCGTCATCATACTTCACCCGGCGGAGAGTCTCTTCGTATTGCTCGAACTGGTAATATTTGAAGAAACCGCCGCCTTGCCATTTGACTTCTTTTGAAATATCCGAATTATATTCTGACAAAATATTTTTCATCCTTGGCAAGATGTAATTATAAAAATGGCTACCCAATTCTACACCGAGCCATTTCTTCCCCATTTTGTGTGCAACAGATGTTGTCGTACCAGATCCAAGGAAGAAATCACAAATTATGTCTCTGTCATTATATGAAGTGACCTTTATAGCTCTAAATAACAATTCTTCTGCATTTTCCGTAGAAAATGTAGAACCAAAAGCATATCCTTTCAAATCAGTCCAGTTTGAATCGACCGGGGTATCCTCAGTCTGAAGATATTCAGGGAGTCCTTGGATTCTCTTCCCTTCAAGATCAATATAGTTCAAAGCATTATTTATCCTTATTCTTCCTTGCGTTTCCATTAGATTTAATTTATCTTGAGTGAAAGTCCAATGCCTCCCCCTCGGAGGCAAAAGTTTTCTACCTAATATGTTTCTCTCTGGTGGACGTCTTAAGCCTGGGGAACTCATTGGCCTCCATTGAGGCTTTATATCTTGTCCACAAAAAGTGCATATCCTTCTTCTATAATCACCTTTAAGAATTGACTTTTGAGATTTGCCATAATAAAACAAGCTTTCAGTAGCAATATTAAACCGTGTGAGTTCATTGAGTTGTCTTTTGAATCTATTGACTATAATTTCATTCTTATAGTTACCTGCTCCAAATATTTCGTCCATTAATGATTTAACAATGTAATTACCGTTATGGTCACAACGTACAAAAAAGCAACCTCTTTCATTTAAAAAATCTCTGGCTATTCGAATTCTATTCTCTAATAAAGATGTCCATGTAGAATCCCTGTAGTTAACGTTATACATGAAATCAGCATTTGTTTCTAAGTTGAATGGTGGGTCGATGTAAACCGTTTGTACCTTTCCTTGAAACTTTGGGAGTATCGTCCTCAGCGCCTGATAATTCTCACTTTTGATTAACCAGCCATCCAGTTCTTCATCGAGGTTGTCGAATAACATCAGAATTTCTGGTTCCAGGTCCTTGAAATACTTCGTATCGATTGGCAGGTATCTGTATTCCTTGCTGAGGTACACCCCGGTAAGGTCTTTTTTGAGGATATCGCTCTTTTTAAACGATTCACCGACAATGCCTAACTGCTGCCATTCTTCAATCTGTTTTTTGAAATTAGGGTGTTTGAGAAGCTTCTCAATTAGTTCGAGATTTTCACCCTCCCCTCCATCCCCTTCCGTCTTACGTATTGACGGACCTCCCCTCAAGGGAGGGGAAACAGAAGAGATGCCATCTGCCACTGGCGAGTGATGAACAAGTCTGTCGAGAGTTATCACGTAGTTCGAATTGATCACGAATTTGGGTTTGTTCCAGATTTTGACAAGCTCGTCTTCAAACTGGCTGATAAAGGCAATGATCTTAAGGGCTATATCCCTGAGTGTCTGAAGCTGCTTGATGCGAGTCTCGGTCCATTCGCTGTCTCCGGAGAAAACATACTGATAGAGCCACAGGTTGAACTGCTCCTCCAGAAACGCC
>DCVG01000131.1 GCA_002328665.1 Nitrospiraceae bacterium UBA2194 | reverse complement strand
ACCAGTTCCTTGCCCGTACCGCTTTCGCCCGTAATCAAAACAGGAGCATCTGTTCCGGATACTTTGCGGATAACAGCGAACATATCTTGAATCTTCGAGCATGTTCCCAGCATTCCCTCGAACGATTCTCCGCTCAAACGTTGCTGTAGCGCCTGTCGCTCACGCTCCAGTTCGACAAGATAGAAAGCCCGCCGCAGGACAACCCGCAGCTCATCCAGCTCGATCGGTTTGTAGAAAAAATCGTATGCGCCCTTTTCCACTGCCCTCAAGGCATGCTCTTTCTCTCCCCGCCCTGTAATAATGAGAACTTTGACATGACTGTCATCGTTCAAGATATCATCCAGCACGGAAAACCCCTCTTCAACCCCGGCCGGATTCGGCGGGAGGCCGAGATCAAGAGTAACAACTGCGGGTTTTTCCTTGCGCATAACGACCGCGGCGCTTTTACGATCTTCCGCCAGCAACACCTCATAATCCTGCGCCAACGCCCATTTCATCTGCGTCCGCAAATCTTCATCATCATCAACAATCAGAAGTTTCTTTTTTCTCTCCTTCTTGATCATTACATCACCATTCCATTCTATCTCCTGCTTCCAGCTTTTTCCTGGATTCTATCTCTTGTATCTAGTTTCCTGATACCTGACACCTGGTTCCTGTCTTTTCTCCTGAATTCTGTATTCTGACTCCCGTATGATTCTGCATTCTGTCTCCTGACTCCTGTCTTCTGTATTCTGTATCATTCTGACTCCTGACTCCTGTCTTCTGTATCATTCTGACTCCTGACTCCTGTCTTCTGTATCATTCTGACTCCTGACTCCTGTCTTCTGTATTCTGTATCATTCTGTCTCCTGACTCCTGTCTTCTGTATTCTGTATTATTCTGTCTCCTGTATTTATCTGTCTTCTGTCTTCTGTATTCTGTATTCTGACTCCTGTATTTATCTGTCTTCTGCATTTATCTCTCTCTCCTAAGCGCCGGCTTCCCGATCGGAAAAACATTAAATCCAATATCAAATAATTTTTGGTGATCGAGGATATTTCTACCGTCATAAATCATCGCAGGCTTATCCATGGATTTGTAAATTCTCTCATAATCCAATAAGGAATATAATTCCCATTCCGTCATGACACATACGGCATGGCATCCCTGCACAGCCTCGTAAGGGTCATCAACAAAACGAATATTGCCGCCGATCTCTTTCATATCCGCCTCTGCGCTTCGCAAAGCTTCCGGATCTGTGATGATCAACTCCGCCATCTCTTCCAATAACCTCTTTGCCACATAAATGGCAGGGCTTTCTCTCGTGTCGCTGGTATTGGCCTTAAAGGCAAAACCCATCATGCAAATTTTCTTGCCGACCAGAGTATTAAACATTGTCCTAAGCATATTCAAGACAAATCTTTCTTTTTGATACTCGTTAATTTTAACGACACCCTCCCAATAATCAGCAACCTCATACAGGCCATAGCATCGACACAGATACACAAGATTGAGAATATCCTTTTGGAAACACGAACCGCCGAAACCGACACCCGCGTTCAAAAATTTATTGCCGATGCGGCTATCCAAGCCCACGGCGCGAGCTACTTCCGAAACATCGGCGCCCGCCGCTTCGCAGAACGCTGAAATCGAATTGATTGAAGATACCCTCTGAGCCAGAAAAGCATTCGCGACGAGTTTGGACAGTTCGCTGCTCCAGATATCCGATGTAATGATTCGCTCCCTCGGCACCCAATTTTCATAAATCTCAACCAATACCTCTCTCGCTCTAAGGCCGCTTGCCGTTTGCCTCGACCCGATCAAGACGCGATCCGGATTTTCCAAATCTTTTATGGCAGTGCCTTCCGCCAGAAATTCGGGATTGGACAAAACATCGAAGCGAATATCGCCGTTTGAAGAATTAAAAATCTCTTCCATAGCCAAGGCGGTCTTGACAGGAAGGGTGCATTTCTCCACAACAATCTTGTCGGACTGGGCATATTGACGGATGTGTCTCGCTGTTTTTTCCCAATATTGCAAATCAGCGGCCATGCCCGCCCCTTCCCCAAATGTCTTTGTCGGCGTATTGACACCGACAAAAATAATCTCCGCACACCGAATATTGTCTTCTATGTCCTTACTGAAGAAAAGGTTCCTGCCCCGCGTTTCCTTTACAATTTCATAGAGACCGGGTTCATATATGGGCAACTTATCCGAATTCCACTGAGCAATACGCTCCTGGTTGATATCGACAACCACAACGCGATATTGGGGACATTTATACGCCATCATCGCCGCAGACGGACCCCCGACGTAACCCGCCCCGATAAATAAAAGGTTCTTCTTAAATTCCACTATTTACTTTCCTTGTTTATATTTTTGTTTCTTGTCATTACTGGCAAGATAATTCTGAACTTCGTCCCCTCTCCCTCCAGGCTCTCCGCTTCGATTTTGCCGCCATGAGCTTCGACGATCGTTTTGCAGTGATAGAGACCTATTCCCATGCCTTGCTTCTTGGTTGTCTGAAAAGGCCTGAACAAGTTTTTTTCCATAAATTCTTTTGACATTCCGGAGCCGGTATCGCTTACCTCTATTTCCGCCCAGTTGCCGTTGCTGTTCGTCACTACTGTGATTTCACCACCCGGCCCAAGAGCATCGTAGGCATTCATCAGCAGATTTTCAAGCACTTTATGAATTTGCTCTCCGTCTAGCGGTAAAGGCGGAACCTCATTAAATTCATGCGTAACAGCAACCTTCATATAATCCTTCATATCTGAAATCGTCTTTTTGACCAGATCATTCAAATCCGTTTTTTTCAAATTCAGGTCCAGCTTCTGGCTCAATAGGGAAAGGCGGCTGCTCATGCCGTTAATCTTTGATACACTTTGCGAGATTGTCCTGAGCGCATCTTCACGAAACTCAGGATTGTCAATATGGACCGGCAGATTCTTAGTCACCAAAGAAAGCTTGGACGCGAGATTTTTCAAATCGTGCATGAAAAAAGCCGACATCGCTTGAAAGGCCTCCAACTCCTTTGCTTGCCTGAGGCTCTCCGCCAGCCGCAGATTTAGAAAACCGGCTGCAGCTTGATCGGCGATTGTCTTGATCAGCTCAGTTTCTTCAAATGTCAGCGGCTGATAAAATACTTTTTCACTCAACGTCATGATCCCGATGAGGCGTCCGGAGGCATTGAGGGGCACACAATACCGGATACGGGATTCCTTTGTCTCTTCAAATCCATAGTTGTGCTCCAGGTCGGCCACCCAATCGTCCTCTCGTCCTTCCAAATCGATAGGCATGTTTTGTCCGTCCATCGCCCGTATCAACCCAGCACCCCCTTGACCGAAGAATCTCAGGTTTTCAGCCTGTTCTTTCGTAAAGACCGTCGAACCTCCAAATGACAATCTTTCCTGCTTTTCATCAACCAACCAAATACTCACGGAGAGGATCTCCAGCGTTTCTGAAACCATCGTAACGATGGCATTGCAGAGGTCGTGCGATTGCGTCACGGATGCGGTCTTATCGGTGAAACTTGCCCAGATTTTCTGATAATCATACTGCGGACGCGTGAAATGGCGGCTGATGAAGCGCTTTCTCATCAGGCGGAGGCGATCGGACAGCAAAAATGCCGCGATCCCCATAACGGAAATAAAAAGCAGAAATATGAGCAGATTGACGTTTTTAATCCACTCAACATGCAGTGAAAACCATGAAATGATCCCGACCGCAATAAAGTAGATGCCGACAATGAGCGCCGTAAATGAGTTGTACAGAAACTGATGAGAAAGATGGATGCCGACATTCAACGGTTTTCCCCGAAAGAAGGATCGGAGAATAAAGGCATCCGCCACCAAAAGGGCGCCAAGATTAACGGTAGTCAGGTCGGTATCGACCCCCTTATACAGGAGCACTTGGCTGTCCGTTAGAACGTGAATCCCGAAAACAGCCCCGATTCCCAGAAACATGAACTTCGTCTGCCATCGCATATGTCCCGTGGCATGACGGAAAGTTCTTTCCAGGTTCATCAGAATCAGCACAGACAGCACAACCCACATTAAGTGCCAAATATTACCGGCAACTCCGACTCTGATATACAGAGTCGACATGTCGCGCGGAGCAAGAATAAGTGAAACGAAATCGTCATAGAAAAAAATGACAATCGAAACGGGCAGAACAAGAGCTGTAAGCAAAAGCCAATGCCACTTTGACACCTGCTCTCTGTAGTTATCTCTTGAAAAACTGATGCTGAAGAGCAACCAAATCGCCGGGACAACGGACGCAACGCCAAATCGCAGCCTTTGCCAATATAAAAAGTCATCAACAGAAGATGCTTGATAGACAAAACCTGTGAGACCTGTATCAAGGGCAAATACGATCATCCCCAGAGAAAAAACTTGGTGGACAAAGGAGCGATGATCACGGTATAGAGCCATGATCGCAATCCCCAACGTCACGCCTGCCGCTATATATGCAAGCCAAACATTAAAATCCATCAGCTTTTCCGTCCCTTAGAAATACGATAGTTATGCTTGATTTTTGCAGAAGGTGAACACATTTTATTCTTAAACAATGCTCCCGAAAAACGCAACGTCGAGTCGATCAGCCAATAAAGCACAGGTTTGCATAATTGCCTTGACATTCATGCATATCCATGCCATTTAGTCCCAATGAATCGCTATCTCTATGACCCTATTAAAAAAGATCTTTTGAAAAAGATGGTCATCTTGACGGGGCCGCGTCAGGTCGGCAAAACTTGGCTCGCCAAAGAGTTAATGCTGGAATTTCAGCATCCTCAATATCTCAATTATGATAATCCGGACGATTCACGGATTATTCATTTGCAGAGCTGGCCTTTGGATGCAGATATAATTATTCTTGATGAAATACACAAAATGAAAGGCTGGAAAATGCACGTCAAGGGAGCATACGACACACGACAGTCGAACCGGACTTTCTTGCTGACTGGAAGCTCAAGACTTGACACTTTTAGACAGACGGGCGAGTCACTAGCTGGTCGGTATTTTCATCATCGCCTTTTTCCCTTCTCTGTAAGAGAGCTTCAGGGTCAGATAGATCCTTCAGAATCTGTTGATGCATTGAATCGTTTCGGTGGATTTCCCGAACCCTTTCTTTCCGGATCGGAGGCTGAAGCCGCCCGCTGGCGAAACCAATATTATTCTGATCTTATCCGTGAGGATATTCAAGAATATAGCAAAATTCAGGAAATAAGAGCAATCCGGCTGCTTCTTGAACTTTTACGAAAAAGAGTAGGCTCTCCTCTCTCTTACACGTCCATTGCCGGTGATTTACAGATTGCGCCAAACACGGTACGAAAATATGTAGACATTCTTGAAAGTCTCTTAATTATCTTTCTCGTACGCCCCTTCCATGCCAATGTAGCCAAAGCTGTGCTAAAAGAACCGAAGGTCTACTTTTATGACAGCGGATATGTTCAAGGCGATGAGGGTAAAATATTGGAAAATACATGTGCTGTGTGCTTACTTAAACATATTTCGTATCTTCAGGATGGTTTTGGTGAACGTATATCTTTACATTATCTAAAGACAAGAGATGGTAAAGAAATTGATTTTGTCATTGCTCGCGAGGACCAACCTTTACAGATGATCGAGGTCAAACTCTCCGACGGCACACCGTCTCGTTCGCTTCGATTATTCGCTTCAAAATATCCAGGAGTTGCCGCCTGCCAACTAGTCCATCATCTTAAACGTGAAGAGCATATACAAGGCGTGTCTATTCTGTCTGCCGGGACCTGGCTTTCAACGTTGAGTGCATGACAATCCGTTCTTAATTTAATGATTATCTTTTTATGTTTTTACAACCGTTCGTTTTGGCCGGAATAGGCTCTTAGGTGGAAATCATTAGATGAATTTCCTGCTTCCTGGATCCTAGCTTTTTCCCTTTCTCTTGTCTTCTGAATTCTCTCTCCTGTATTCTGGCTTCTGTCTTCTGTCTCCTGTATTATTTTCCCTATCTTCTGTATTCTGGCTCCTGTATTTTCTTCCTGCTCCTGGAACCTTTATTAACGTAAGCCAAGCTTCAATTTACGGTATACGACATTTGTAGCCGTAAGCATTTTACTCTTATAACGATTTAGACCATGCAGTGAAGCGATCCGTTCCTTCTCTTGACAGACCATACAACTTTTACAATATTTTATTTTTTCAAAGTCTTTATGGCGCTGACACTCCTGCAAATATCTTTTTTCTTTTCCGTTAAATATCTCTTTTATGGATGAATAATTAGTGTCTCCTACAAATTCCATGCTGTTAAATGCACATATTGGTATTCGTCCATCCCATCTGATGTTAATGTTAAAAATTGTGTGGCTGCATTGCTTCAGCGCACCATATGTTTTTTTTTCAAAAGGCATAAGAGATGTAAAATTAACTGCATCTGAGAACCGAATCCAGTCCTCTCTAACGTTATTAATACGAGAATGATTCATTTCATCCGGAAACAGGATCTGTGAAATTCTTATTCGAGGATATTTTTGCCTTCTCTTTGATCGAGCTTGGAATAAATTCTGCACATTCTCTCTAAGGTTATGATAATTTCCTCCCGGCCTGTGTTGAAGATAAGTATCTGAATCATAACCATCAACTGAAACAGTTAGAGCGTCAATGTTCCAGTCTAAAATCTTCTCAGGTTCAAATCTTTCCAGAAACAAGCCGTTCGTTACTACACTGACCGCATGCTTTTTCAGAGACTTTAGGTAGTCAAAATACTTTGAAATATCGGGGTGCATCGCAGGCTCCCCAAGACCGCAAAATAATATTTTACAAAAGTAATAACCACGTATTTCATCCATTAATTTCTTGAAGAGAACTTCACTCATGTTACCAATTGGCCTTTTCTGTCTACGGCCATGACAGTGTGGACAGGCTAAATTGCACTGGTTTGTAAGTTCAACCTCAATGACGGGAGGTGTCTGCGGTATTGAAAAAAGAAACGGGTACTTCCAATATAACCGTTTGAATATTTGTTGATAAATACCTGTGCGGATTCGCCGTTTAAGGTGTTTACCTGAAGTTGATTTTCGCATAACCAACCATCTCTTTATATATCTTCATTTATCCCGCCGCCTTAGTTTTTCCCTGACTCCTGGCTTCTGTCTCCTATATTTTCTTTCTGAATTCTGGCTTCTGTCTTCTGGCTCCTGCATTTATTTCCTGTCTCCTGTCTTCTGTCTTCTAGCTTTCCCCTACTTCCTGAATTCTGTCTTCTGGCTCCTGGCTCCTGCATTTATTTCCTGTCTTCTGTCTTCTGAATTCTGTCTTCTGTCTTCTGGCTCCTGCATTATTTTCCCTATCTCCTGAATTCTGAATTCTGTCTCCTGTATTCTATATTTTTCCCTGTCTTTTCTTCTGACTCCTGAATTCTGACTCCTGTCTCCTCTATGTTTCCCTGTCTCCTATATTTTCTTCCTGTCTCCTCGCTTTTTCCGTCTTCCTCAGAAAAAACAAAATCGGCGCCATCAACAACAGCGCCACAATAAAAAACGGTATTCCTCCTTCCCTATGAAGTGAACTCTGAAGAATCCTGGGATCAACATAAGTGCCCAATAAGGTCAGGGTCGTAATTCGAATGCCATTCTTGAACATTGTCATTGGAATAGCCAGTAGAGCGAATAAAACCCTCCTCCACCAGGTATTCAGGAAGAGATGACCCGCCAAGAGGGCGGTGATAAAAAGCGCCAATCCCGATCGTATGCCGCTGCATTCTCTGGCGACTTCCACACTCTGACCCGGCAAGTGGAAAACAAAACCTTCCCTTAAAAATGGAACCCCGGATATGACAATGAGCATGTTCGTAAACTCTGTGGAACCTATCTGCAGGAAAGAAATAAGCCGATTCATGACACTAACCGGCATCGGAATAACAAAAACAAGAAACAAAAGCGGGAATAGCGCTTTCTCAAAAGCCTGCTTTCCATAAGCGAAAATGAAAGCTCCCCAGAAAAATATTACTGCAGACAAAGTAACAAATGATGCATAGTCCGTCTGATTAAAATTTACGGCATTTTGCCGGCCTGCCAAATATAAAACACTTCCTGCAATCATGACCGTCAGCCCTACGATGAATGAATACGCCTTTTCTGAATATATAAATTGCCTCTTTGAATAAATAAGGTAAACGCTTATGAAGGGTATGAAAGGAATCAGGGAATGATAATCCCTATAAAGCGATGAATTAAAAAGATCCGAAAGCGGTTTCCAAGACATCGCCGCAGCCAGAATTACGGATAATGAAAAAATGACATGTCTTATCATCTCACAGTCCCTTTCCCTGCGTGTACAAATTATCCGGTTTTAATAATGATGTTCTCGTCAAAAGTA
>DCVG01000001.1:19208-19379 GCA_002328665.1 Nitrospiraceae bacterium UBA2194 | reverse complement strand
TCCGGATCGTGGGAATTCATGCTGCACTGGAATGTCTTTCTCCGCTACACCAATCAGGATGCAGGAAATGACGGCACGAGGGGAGATGAGAAATTCGATGCGCCGAACTGGTTCATGATCATGGGCAAGCGTCAGCTTGGTGATAATTCAGCGCTCATGCTGAGAAGCATG
>DCVG01000001.1:0-19096 GCA_002328665.1 Nitrospiraceae bacterium UBA2194 | reverse complement strand
AACCTGCCCTCGGGCCTCCCGCATACCTGCACAGGCCGTCTGCACAGAATATTCCGGATGCGCCTCTCGGCCATCACTGGCAGGATTCCTCGCATGTGACGTTCGGGGTGATCACCACAGGGTATTTCTATAAGCAGTTCAAAATTGATGCCTCGCTGTTTAACGGGAGGGAGCCGGATGAAAAGCGGTACGATATCGATGAACCGAGATTCGATTCGGGAAGCATACGGCTTTCTCTGAATCCCTCGTCCAACACCGGCCTGCAGGTTTCTCACGGGTATATCAAGGAGCCGGAAGCCCTTGAGCCGGGTGTGAGCATACACCGCACCACTGCATCCCTGCTCTGGAACACTCCTCTTTCCTCTGACAGCACGCTTTCAACAGCGCTTGTATGGGGAATGAACGAGCCGGGTCACGGCAAGGCGCAGCATTCATTTCTGGCAGAGGCGGATTATCAATTCGGGAAGAACTCGCTCTTTACCAGGATGGAATTTATCAGAAAATCCGGCGAAGAATTAGGGCTTGAAGAGGAAAGGGAGCATGATCTTTTTTCGGTCAGCGCCTTTACCCTCGGAGCGGCCCGGACCCTCTTCAGTAATCATGCGGTGTCAGTATCGGTGGGAGCGCTCTGTACGGTCTCGCCGGTTGATTCCGATCTCAGGAGAATATACGGAGACCTTCCCTTTTCCGTGGAAGGCTATCTGCGTTTGAGTCCCGGCTCATCGAAAATGGCGGCCGAGCATAATATGATGCACGGGGGACATTAACCCCTTTTTTGAAAGGTGAGACGGAGAGAGAGAATATGCTCGCTCACTCCCGGTCGTTCCTCCCTGCGGGGCTTTTGCCTCTTTATTTCAGATGTATATTCGACTATCGGCAAAAAATCCTCTCACATACTCTCTCTCCGTCTCACCTTCTCTTTATGTATGACGAAATGTATGACGAATGACGGTTAGTTCGGCGTCACCGTATTCCGGCGTTTCTTCCTGAGCGCTGCGAGCTTCGGCACAAAGTCTTTGGGAGCAGCACTGTTGTATAATACACAGATGATAGCGATAGTGGATTACGGGATGGGGAACCTGAGGAGTGTCGAGAAGGGGTTCCACAAAGTCGGTGTCGAGGCGCGGGTTGTGAGAGACCCTAAAGCGGTGGATGACGCGAAGGCCGTTGTGCTTCCCGGTGTCGGCGCCTTTAAAGACTGCATGAGAAACCTTGAGGAAACGTCCCTTATCGATGCTATTGTGAGGTCAATCCGAAAGGGAAAACCATACCTTGGTCTCTGCCTGGGACTCCAGGTCTTATTCTCGGAATCGGAGGAATTCGGCGTTTACCGGGGACTCGATATCCTGCCGGGAAAAGTCGTGCGGTTCCGGATCAATCTTAAGGTGCCGCACATGGGCTGGAATACCGTAAAAGTCCTGAGGAGGCCGCCGATTTTCAGCGGGATCGATGACGAATCCTATTTCTACTTCGTCCACTCTTATTATGTCTCTCCTGATAATGCGGACGTCATCGCGGGCACAACAGAATACGGGCTGACCTTTGCCTCGATGGTCTGGAAGGACAACGTTGTCGCTACGCAGTTTCACCCGGAAAAGAGCCAGGAAAAGGGGCTCAGGATATTGAAGAATTTCGGGGATTTTGTGAAGAAGGCATAGGAGCTTCCTGAGTCGTCCATAAAACCGTCCTGTCTTTCCCCTCCATCTTCGCCCTGTAAAGGGCCTTATCCGCATAACGTATCAGCTCCCTTCTGTCCTTCCCGTCATGAGGGAACGTGGCTATGCCGATGCTGACGGTCAGGGCGCTCCTCGGGAATAAATTCCACGCCTGGGGGAAATTTTCCTTGATCGAATTCCGGATCCTTTCGGCAACTAAAAGGGCTTCGTCTTTTTCCGTCTGCGGCATGATTATGGTAAATTCTTCTCCTCCGAATCTCGCGATGACGTCGCTGACACGAAGGCATTCTTTCGCCATATTGGCGATATATTTCAGAACCTCGTCACCTGCGAGATGACCTTCGCTGTCATTGAACAGCTTGAAGTCATCGATGTCGAGCATCGCGAGGGAAAAAGACAGGCTGTGACGCTCTGAACGGTGGATTTCTTCAAAGAACCTTTCCTCGAAATATCTCCTGTTGAAAAGGCCGGTCAGGGAGTCGGTAATCGAAAGCTCCTTCAGTTGTCCCGCCAGGCTGTAATAATTCGACCGCTCGAGGGCTATGGACGCATATGACGCAAAAGAGCGCAGTAACAAGAAATCTTCTTCAGAAAATACCTCTCCGGTAAGCTTGTCGGAGATATTAAGAACACCGATTGTCTTCTCTCCTATTTTCAGCGGGATACTGATGAAAGAGGAGGTTCTGTATTTGGACCTTTCGGTAAATCCCCATTCGTTTTTCCGTATGTCTTCCACGATCAGGGGCATGCCTTCCCTCAATACCCATCCCGCCACTCCCTCTCCTTCCATGATCCTGATCTCGCTCTGAAGCCTCTTGTGTATTCCCTTTGCGGCCTTGACAGTAAGGCAGGACGCGTCATCTTCAACCAGCATCAACGACCCTTTCTCCGCTCCGGCAAGATGTACGGATGATTCAAGGATGGTCTCATAGAGCATATCCGGCTCCTTGACCGGTATCAATCGTTTTGCAGCCGTGTTGAGGGCATCTATCTCTTTCAGGTATCTTTTATACATGGTAGTCAGTTCCACGAGCCTGAACAGGAAACCGCTAAGCCTGCATATCTCGAAGATGATTTCCGCGTCTTCTTCCCTGATGAAGGAGTTGACGATGTTTACTATGCCGACAACACTGTTCTCGGCGAGGACCGGGAAGAGATGGACGGAAGAGACGTCCTCCGGCAGCCCCAACTTCAACAGCGCTGCGAAATCCTCCGTGTAACAGGCCCTCTTTTGTTCAACCGTCATGGAGACAATGCCGGTCATTCTGAAAGGGACCGCCTGCAACTGATCTTTAAATCTGCCCGTTGTTTTCCTCGGTAAGAATATATCGTTGCTCCTGACCATGACGGAGACGGATTCGGCATTGAAAAGGAAAAGGATAAGATCGATCAGGACGGTAAAAACTTCATCAGGCTGCCGGCCCAATGAGACATCGGACATCAGACCGAGGGACGTCTTTAATATCCTGTGTTTTTTTTCGTTTGTTGCCGACCTGTAATGTGCCTTGAGCATAAGATAAAAGATGGAACGGATGTTCCGGCAAGCATCCTGGATATCGGAATAATTGCTGATTCTTATCCCGGAACAGACGGATTTCAGTTGACTGGGACTAAGACCGTGATATTCCCTGTCGGAGGCATGGAATATCCTGCGGTCTTCCTCCGAAAGATATACCCCTCCGCCGACAAGGGTATAAACAGAGTCTTCAACCCGCAGGGGGATAAAAAAGTGGTACTGACCTGCAGGTCCTTTCACAATCGAGACATCATTTCTCCGGTGTGCTCTCTCTATGTTTTCCCTGATAAAATCATCGTACTCACCGCTGCCATGTGATGAGGCTTTTACAACGGATAAGAGCTTGTTTTCGTTCACAGGCGGCAGGAGAACCTCTCTTTTTTCCCCATAGAGGGCAAGTGAAAATCCGGTCAGATTCGCAAGGATGGTCTGCAGGGAAGAGACACTCTCGATATCAAGATAATGCATGGCTCCTGTCCGCCCTGTATTCGATGCGGTGTAAAAGTTCGTGGACGCTCACCCTTAAAACCGGGTGTACGATATCCGGCGCTATTTCGTCTAAAGGTTTCAGCACAAATGCTCTCTCGTGCAGGAAAGGATGAGGGATTTTCAACTGGTCCTCCAGAATGACTCTGTTGTCGTAGAAGAGGATGTCGATGTCGATTATGCGTGGCCCCCAGCGGAATGTCCGCTCCCTTCCTGCTTCCTCTTCTATCTCTTTGATAATCTCAAGCAGCCTCCGGGGGGACAGAGTGGTTTCTATTTCGACGGCCATGTTGAGAAATAAGGGCTGATCCTTGACACCCCACGGCTCCGTTTCATACAGGGAGGACCTTTTTTTAACAACAATCCCTTTTTGCTCGAGGAGTTCTACAGTACGGATGCAGTTTCTGCCCCTGTTGCCGAGATTGGAGCCGATGCCTACATAAACGGTTGACATGTCACATTAAAACATACAATGGAGGAAACATGTTTTACACCGATGCCCTTTCCGCGTCAGCGGTCCTCCGGTTGTTAAACTGATACTATACTAAATTAATACGAGCACTTACATATCGGTAACAGACCGGCCATATGCAATAACAGTATGCGATTGAGAAACAATTTGTCAAATTGATATTCTGAATAATTTCCCGCATTTCCCGGCCGACTCTGCATCAGAGGATTCTCCTTAACCTGCCGACAGCCTCGTTTATTTTGCCGGCCGATGCGGTGAGCGCAAACCTTACGTACCCCTCTCCCGATGCGCCGAAACCGTTGCCGGGTGTTGCGAGTACACCTGCCTTGTTGAGCATATGTGTAACGAATCCCATGGAATCAAACGGGGCAGGCACTTTTACCCAGAGGTAAAATGTTGCCTGCGGTTTTATAAGATTCATCCCGAGTTTCTTCAGTCCGCTGTAAAGGATATCCCGCCTTTCCCGATAGGTATCTCTTATACCGGAAAGCTCGGCGGTGTCCATGTCCAGAGCGGTGACGGCGGCTTCCTGGACAGCCTGAAAAACGCCGGAGTCGAGGTTCGTCTTAACTTTGCCGAGTCCTGCCAGGACTTCCCTGTTCCCGACGGCAAAACCGATCCTCCAGCCGGTCATGTTATAGGTTTTCGACAGGGAATGAAATTCAATGCCGATATCTTTTGCTCCCGGTATCTGCATAAAGCTCAGGGGCTTCCTGTCGTAATAGATCTCGGTATACGAGGCATCATGACAGACGACGATATTGTGCCTGAATGCCGTACCGACAGCTTCTTCAAAGAACGCGCGCGGCGCCACCGCGGAAGTCGGGTTATTAGGGTAGTTCAGGAACATGAGCTTCGATTGCCGTAATACTTTTTGTGGGATTCTGTCCAGTTCGGGGAGGAAGCCGTTCTCTTCCTTAAGCGGCATCATATGGCTCTGCCCGCCGGCAAACAGCGTACCGATAGGATAAACGGGATAGCCTGGGGAGGGGACAAGGACAGTATCTCCGGGATTCACGAATGCCAGAGGTATATGCCCGATGCCCTCCTTGGAGCCGATCAGAGAAAGCACCTCCGACTTCGGATCAAGCGCAACACGAAACCTCGTCTTATACCAGCGAGCCACTGCTTCCCTGAATGAAATCATTCCTTCATAGGAAGGATAACGGTGGTGAGCAGGGTTTTCAACGGCCTTTTTCATAGCCTTGACGATCTTCGCGGGAGTAGGGATATCGGGGTCGCCTATGCTCAAGTCTATAAGGTCCGTGCCCTTCCGTATGGCATCCTGTTTCATTTTGTCTATCGAAGCAAATAGATAGGGGGGGAGATGCTTTATTCTCGCAGCGAGTTCAAAAGAAAACCTCTTTTTCAAGGCTGCCTCCTGTTTTGGAATGCCATATTATATACCATCGGGAAAAGAGATTACAGCAATGTCCGGATTTTGAGCTTTTTGTCAGGATGAAAGGCATATGCCCGGACTGGAAGAAAAAATAGGGCACTACCGTGGTAGCGCCCTATTGACATAAAGAAGCTTATTTTTTCTCTGCGGGTTTTGCTGCGGGCTCCATCTTTTTTTCCATCATCTTCTCTGCCGGTTTGACGGCGATGCTCTTTGCCATCATCTTGCCGTCTGCCTCTGAATACTTAAGGGTCACTTTATCGCCTGCCTTGACGTCGGCGAGGGTCTTCGTGTCTTTGCCCATCATGATCTTTGTCTTGTCATCGATCATTGCGGTGACATCACCCTTCTTGCCCTTGACAGTAACGGTTTTGGCCTTTGCATCAACTGCTGTAACCTCGCCGGTAACCTGTTTTACCTTTGCAGGGCTCTTCTTCTCCATCGGTGCAGTCTCTGCCTTCTTCTCCTCCGCTGCAAAGGACATCGAGGCAACTGCGAATACAAAGAGAACCGAGATAATAAGCGCTAATGCTTTCTTCACTGGAATCACCTCCTTTCATCTTTAAGGTACTGGTTTCTTAATGGGAAATATTTTCAGAAAAAAGAATATATACAATAAACATGCCACGAAGAGAAATTATTTAGAGTCTGTCCCTAAAGTAGTGTTTTGTTATTGTCCGGCTTGACCGGACAATCCAGAACCTATTGAAAAAACTGGATTCCCCGATCGAGTCGGGGAATAACAGATTACTTGAATATTAATTTATGGACAGACACTATTTAAAAAAAATGCATTGAAGAAATGCAGGCTTCCCGATTCAGGAATGGTTTTCCTTTTTTGGGGAATCCGCGTTCAGTTTTTCCCACCTGTACCAGAAGGTCTTGTAACTCAGTCCCAGAAGTTTCGCTGCTTTCGCGGCAACGCCGTTTGCTTTTTGCATCGCCTTCTTCAGGAGGTCTTTTTCGAGTTCCTCGACATTGATTCCCTCATCAGGGAGTTCGAAATCAAATATATCCCTGCCCTGGAAAAATCTGAGTTCACTCTTTATATCCTTGAGCGAGATACCGGAGGATTCGCACATGAGAACCGCGCGCTCGATCACGGACTCAAGCTGCCTTATATTTCCCGGCCAGTTATACTCCCTTATTGCTTTCAATGCGCCATCTTCAATGCCTTTTATTCTCTTGCCGAATTCCTGGTTGTATTTCCTGATAAAGAAGCCCACGAGTTCCGGGATATCTTCTTTCCTCTCGCGCAACGGGGGAAGCTCAATGGTGATAACTTTCACCCTGTAGTACAGGTCTTCCCTGAAGTTTTTGTTGACGATCTCCTTCTCGAGGTCCCTGTTCGTCGCAGCAATAATTCTGACATTCACCTTTACGCTTTCATGGCTGCCGATCCTTCTTATCTCCTTATCCTGCAGTACTCTGAGAATCTTCGACTGTGTAAGGGCGGGCAGGTCGCCTACCTCATCGAGAAAGATTGTCCCGCCGTTTGAAGACTCGAAAAGGCCGGTATTTCCTGTTGTCGCTCCGGTAAAGGCGCCGGGCTCGTAACCGAAAAGTTCGCTTTCTATCAGATTGTCGGGAATTGCGGCGCAGTTGACCGCGATAAACGGTTTGGCGCGGCGCGGACTATTATAATGTATCGCCCTCGCAACAAGTTCCTTCCCGGTGCCGCTTTCGCCCAGGATTAACACTGTCACGCTGCTTAAGGACACCTTTTTCATGATTTCCACCGCTTCCGTCATCTTCTCTGAATGCCCGACAATTCCCTCTATCTTGAACCTGTCAAAGAGCGCCTTCTGGAGCTGCAGGTTTTCTTTTATCAGGTTTACTTTTTCAACGGCCCTTTTCACTGTTATGAGAACCACGTCCTTGTCAAGGGGTTTTGTAAGGTAGTCAAACGCTCCCTTTCGTATTGCCTCGACAGCAGAAGAAATCGTCCCGTATGCCGTCATCACAATCGCCGGGGGCTCAAAGGGTTCCCTGTGGAAGGATTCGATGAATTCTATTCCGTCCATACCGCCCATCCTGAGGTCGGTGAGGACCACATCGGGATGAATCTCTTCCAGGATTTTAAGACCTTCCTCGCCGGAGGAAGCGGTATGAGTTTCATATCCTTCATCGTCAAGTATTGTTTTGAGGATATCCCTCTGCAAGGGTTCATCATCCACTACAAGAATAACGGCCATCAGTTCCTCCAAAAATGATGATCATGTCCTAACCGGCAATGATATTATTATCGTGCTTCCTTTCCCTTCGGCACTCTGAAATTCGACTTTCCCGCCGTGTTCCTCGACAACCCTTTTTGTCATGGCAAGCCCGAGTCCGAGACCCGTACTCTTTGTCGAAAAGAAAGGATCGAAGAGCTTCGGCAGATTCTCCTTTGACACGCCCATGCCTGTGTCCTGCACGATGATAGAAGCCTTGCCGCCGGATGTTTTTGTGTTCACCGTAATATCGCCGCCTTCCGGCATTGACTGAAAGGAGTTAAGGATAATATTTAAAATGCAAGTCTTAAGTAATTCCGGATCAACAGACAGCTTCGGAATTTCCACCTTCTGATACAGGATTCTGATCCTGTCCTTTTCCGCCTTGGCTGCGATGAGGTCCAGAATCTCCTGAATCAGGCTTCCGATATCCGTCTCCCGGAGGCTCAGTTTCAGCGGTTTGCCGTAATCGAGGAAATCCCCAACAAGCCTGTTCAGCCGCTGTATCTCGTGCTTCATGCTTGTAATAAGAGATTCAAAACTTTCCCTCTCCTTATCTTCACGTGGGGTATATTTCTTTAAATGGTCGATCGACAGGCTGATGAAGTTCAGAGGATTTCTGATCTCATGGGCGATGCCTTTGGCAAGTTGTGCTACTCCTGAAAGATGCTCTGCCTCGCGGAGTTTTTCCTCCAGCGCCCGCTCCTCCCTGAGTTTACCGACCATAAAATTGAAGCTCTGTGTCAGTTCGCCGATCTCGTCCTTTCTGTCCGCGCTCAGGTTCAGTCCCAGATCGCCTGCAGCGACGCTTCGCGCTGCGTTGACGACATTATAAATCGGTTTTGTATACATATAGGAAAGAAACACGGCGAGGAGTATTCCAAGGCCGAAGACCAGAGAGGTTGCCACGAATCTCTTTATCGCATTGCTTTTCAGCATTTCCGAGACATCCTCTGTGTTGATTTGGAGATGGATATATCCGTAATGCTCGTTGCCTGCCACGACAGGCAGAATGACATTGTAGACCTTCCCCTCTTTAGAAAGGGGTTCGCCGAGTTCCGCCTTTATAATGCGCTCCTTTTTCGTCGGGCCGACCTCTTCACCCACCCTCATCGGGTTTGTACTGGCAACTATCTCATCGGTATTGCTGATTATCGAGATCTCCTTCAGTCCCTTTGCGTTCAGCTTTTTCAGATAGTTCCGCAGTTTCATTTCGTCCGTATATCCCTTGCTCGTGACCTCCTCAACGCCCACCTGGATCGCCTGCGAGAGTTCCGCGGTCTGATGTTCGAGTTCTTCCAGCAAGGCCCTTTCCGACTGCGAGTAGAGGAATGTCAGGACGGAAAGCAGGATAAAGCTGAGCAGGAGCATCATTCCTACGAGTTTTTTATTGAGGGAAAGATCGAGGAAATAGTTTTTGATACCCATCCGGATATTTTATCAGCGAACTGTATCGATAAGTCAATCGGGCGGGCATTAGCTTTGCTCTCTGTTCTTTTTTCTGTTAAAATTGCTCATGTTTTTACAGCAGGTGATAAACGGGCTTACCATCGGCAGTGTGTACGCACTCATCGCCCTCGGCTATTCAATGGTCTACGGCATCCTTGAGCTCATCAATTTCGCACACGGTGAAATCTATATGCTCGGTGCCTACCTCGGAATCATATTCCTCGCTTTTTTTACCGCCATCGGGCTGACTGCATACAATCTTCCGCTCGCACTATTCCTTACTCTCATATTATCGGTTGTCTTCTGCGCTTCGTACGGGTTCACGATAGAGAAAGTAGCCTATAAGCCTCTCAGGAACGCTCCGAGGCTGAGCCCCCTCATCAGCGCAATCGGCGTCTCCATTTTCCTCCAGAATTATGTGATGCTTACGCAGGGCGCGACAGACAAGGTCTTCCCGCACCTCTTCGGCGCATCAGGGTTCCAGTTCGTGTCTGTGAGAATGACGTATCTCCAGCTTGTCATAATCCTGACTTCGGTCGTCCTCATGGTAGCGCTCCGTCTGTTCGTGAGAAATACAAAAATGGGCAAGGCGATGAGGGCGGTGGCTCAGGACAAGACAATGGCCTCGCTTGTCGGAGTCAATGTCGATACCGTCATATCAGTGACATTTATCATCGGATCAGGTCTGGCTGCAGTTGCAGGACTTATGGTCGCCATGTATTACGGACTCGTCAATTATTTTATCGGCTATATAGCCGGCATAAAGGCATTTACTGCAGCAGTCCTGGGCGGAATAGGGAGCATCCGGGGCGCGGTGTTCGGGGGCATCCTCCTCGGGCTCGTCGAGAGCCTCGGAGGAAGCTATATCTCGAGCGAATATAAAGACGCATATGCTTTTATCATACTGATAATAGTGCTCCTCGTTAAGCCCGGCGGGCTTTTTGGCAGGGCGGAACTGGAGAAGGTGTAGGAGACTGTGGCAGGCGAAGGTCTACAATTTCCGACCGGGAAAAAGATCTTCGTAACAGCAAGGCCGTTCATTATTGCGCTCTGGCTTTCGTTTCTTTTTCTCCCTTTCAAAGGGATAAGAGCCTCCTTAATCTTTTTTTTCTGTTCTTCCATCATCCTCTTTTCCTTCAGATACGTTTCGGGGTTCAAAAAAATGTTTTCCGGCATGACGCAATCCATAAGGATCAAGACGCGGTCTTCTGCGTTCTTCTCCGGCCGTTTTCCGGTCGTCTTCCGTTATTCGGCGGCTGTTTTTCTCCTTGCTTTCCCTCTCATCTCAAGAGATTATTTTATTGACATAGCCGTCCTTGCCGGCATTTATATCATTCTTGCGCTGGGACTGAACGTTGTCGTCGGCTTTACGGGTCTCCTGAACCTCGGGTTTGTCGCATTTTATGCAATCGGAGCTTACGCATACGCCCTTCTGAACACGCGTTTCGGGTTGGATTTCTGGACGGCATTGCCTTTTTCAGTCGGACTGACGGTAATAGCAGGTTTTCTTCTCGCAATACCAGCGCTCCGCCTGAGAGGGGATTACCTCGCTATAGTCACCCTGGGATTCGGTGAGATTGTGCGGCTCATACTGAATAACTGGGACAGCCTGACACGGGGGCCGAACGGGATATCAGGGATCGCTCCTCCGGAAATAATGGCGGTGTCGCTGGGTAAACTTTCGCATTACTATTACCTCGTTCTGGTTTTTGTTTTTTTGACCGTCATTACAACAAAAAGAGTATACTCCTCAAGGATTGGCAGGGCATGGGTCTCCATACGTGAAGACGAGATTGCGTCGTCGGCCATGGGGATCAATACCACTGTGTATAAGCTCTACGCCTTCGCCTTCGGTGCATTCTGGGCCGGTCTTGCCGGCGCGGTCTTTGCGGGGAAGATGCAATTTGTTTCTCCCGAAAGTTTTACCTTTATGGAATCAGTCCTGATTCTCTGCATGGTCATCCTCGGCGGACTCGGGAGCATCGCCGGCGTCGTCATCGGCTCTCTTATCCTGGTTTTGCTGCCGGAAGTCCTGCGTGAAGTACAGCTTTACCGGATGCTCGCGCTCGGAGCCGGGCTTGTGCTGCTGATGGTATTCAGGCCACAGGGTTTATTCGGAGGGAAGGGTGTATTTATTAGAAATTAAAGACGTCTCCGTGCGCTTCGGCGGGATAAGGGCTGTTGAAGAGCTGGACCTGAAGGTCAGGGAAGGGGTCATTATGAGCATCATAGGCCCCAATGGCGCGGGAAAGACAACGATCTTCAACTGTCTGACCGGCCTTGCCAGACCGGCGCGGGGCATTATACGTTTTTCGGGGAGAGACATTATTGGGCTCGCTCCGTATGAAATCGCAAGGCTTGGGATATCAAGGACCTTTCAGAACATCAGGCTTTTTAAAGAAATGACGGCGCTCGAAAATGTAATGGTCGCCCAGCACCAAAAAACACGTGCAGGCATATGGGGTGCAGTCATCCGGTGGAAAAGGTTCCGGGAAGAGGAACGGACGGTAAGGGAAAAGGCAATGGAGTATCTTGAGTTCATCGGCCTGCGTGATTATGCGTCTGCCGTATCAGGCAATCTCCCGTATGGCGCCCGGAGGAGGCTGGAGATCGCACGCGCGCTTGCGTCCGAACCCGCCGTAATACTGCTCGACGAACCAACTGCGGGGATGAACCCCCAGGAGACGCTTGAGGTGATGCAGCTTATCAGAAATGTGAGAGAACTCGGGAAAACCGTTCTTCTCATAGAGCATGACATGAAAGTGGTAATGGGCATATCGGACTGGATCGCCGTGGTAAACCACGGTGTAAAAATAGCCGAGGGATTTCCGTCAGATATCAGGAAAGACCCTCTGGTGGTGGAGGCGTACCTCGGGAGGGAACACTGAAAAGCGTGAGACGTAAAGCGTGAAGTGTAAACCCTGACGTTACAGATTATGAGGCAGATATGCTGAAAAACCTTTTAATTTGACAAGATAATATCCATATTCACGTGAACGTACACCTTATGCTTTACGAAAAAGATGCTTGAACTCATAGACATTCATACATTCTACGGCCCTGTCGAGGCATTAAGAGGCGTCACCTTCGAGGTGCGGCAGGGTGAGGTCGTCTGTCTGATAGGAAATAACGGAGCCGGGAAATCCACCGCGCTCATGACGATATCGGGAATCATGCGACCGGCGGCGGGTGATATATTTTTTGAAGGCATCAGCATAAAAGGGGTATCACCGCACAGAATACTGCGGATGGGCATCAGCCAGGTGCCGGAAGGAAGGAGGATTTTTCCGAAGTTGACGGTCAGGGAGAATCTTGAGATGGGGGCATACTCTGGAAGGGGAAATGCCGCTTCCCTGCTCGAAAAGGTGTACACCCTCTTCCCGGTGCTCAAAGAAAGGCATAAGCAAGCGGGGGGGACGTTGAGCGGCGGGGAACAGCAGATGCTCGCAATCGGAAGGGCCCTGATGTCCAGCCCCAAATTATTGCTTCTCGATGAACCCTCGCTAGGGCTGGCGCCCATCGTCACGAGCAAGATATTCAGGACGATCAGGGAAATAAACAGGGAAGGCGTTACAGTCCTGCTCGTTGAGCAGAATGCGCGTGCCGCGCTCAAGTTATCGGAGAGGGGGTATGTGCTCGAAAACGGATCAGTTTCCTTGCACGGCCGGGGAGAAGACCTGCTGAACAACGAACTGGTAAGAAAGGCATACCTTGGAGAGTAGTGCGCCAAAAATGCTATAATTTTCAGATATGGATGCAGCAAGAGCCCACGTATTTATCGACGGCAGGGTACAGGGCGTATTTTACAGGGCTTTCACAAGAGAACTCGCCTCCAGCCTCGGACTGACCGGCTGGGTCAGAAATGTCAGAGACGGCAGGGTTGAAGCAGTATTCGAGGGTGAAAAAAAGATCATCGAGCAGGCGATCAGGGACTGCTATGCAGGCCCTCCGGGCGCACGGGTCTCTCATATCGAAACACAATGGGAGACTTACAGGGGCGACGAGCAAGGTTTCAGTGTCAGATATTAGCCGCTTTGATCCTCTTGCATGCCCTGTCTTGCGTCTTCTGTCTTAAAATGGATGTTAAAGGAACTCAGGATAAAGAATCTCGCAATTATCGATGACCTTACGGTAAGGTTCGAAGAAGGCCTGAACGTAATTACAGGAGAAACCGGCGCAGGGAAGTCCATTATAGTGGATTCTCTCAGCCTGGCCCTCGGCAGCAGGGCCCAGTCGGACCTGGTTCGGGCCGGAGAGAAGGAAGCGGTTATTCAGGCATATTTTGAGATAGACAGGAAGTATGAATTTCCCGGCACAGAAGTCGACATATCCGATGACCTGATCGTCAGGAGATCCGTTTCAGCTTCGGGCAAGAGCAGGGCATATATCAACGATACGATGGTGAGCCTCCAGAGTCTTTCGGATGTCGGGAGGTCCCTTGTGGATATCCACGGGCAGAACGAACACCAGAGGCTCCTCTCAGTCGACAAACACAGGGATCTCCTCGATTTGTTCGGTAAGCTTTGCGACGAGAGGGAGAGAATCGGGAGCCTTTACAGGGAAACTGAAGTCCTGAGAAAGGAAGAAACGGATTTGACCCGGAGAATGAGAGAAAGGACACAGCGGCTTGACCTGCTGAGGTTTCAGACTCAGGAGATAGACGCTGCCTCTCTCAGGGCCGGCGAGAAAGAGGAGCTGATTGAGAAGAAGGCGATTCTGTCGAATCTGAGCAGGCTGAACGAACTCGCAGAGACTGCATACGGGATGATATACAGTTCAGAGGGCTCATGTATGGAGAAGCTTTCATCTATAATATCAAGAGTAAAAGAAATGTCTTCAATGGACCATAGCGCATCCGGCATAATGGATACACTCGAGTCTGCACGACCTTTCATCGAGGATGCAGCCGTTACCCTCAGGGGGTACAAAGACAGGTACGATCTCGACCCTGAAATGCTTGCCGGAATCGAAGATAGACTTGCATTGATTAAAACACTCGAGAAAAAATATGGCGAAGGCGCCGAAGCCGTCATCCGATACAGGGATGAAGCCGGCAGGGAGCTGAGAGAGCTTGAGCTTGCAGACGAGAGGCTCGGTTTTGTTCAGGCGGACCTCAGGGAAAAAGAAGAAGAGCTCGCTCAGGCGGCAGATGCTCTTTCCGGAAAGAGAAAAGAGGCAGCCGGAATACTGGAGGGACTCGTTAAAAAAGAGTTGCAGGACCTTGCTTTCAGCAATGCAGAGTTTATGATCGACATAAAGAAGGTAAGTATCTCTCCTTCCGGTGTTGATAAGGTGGAGTTTCTCTTTTCCGCAAACCCGGGTGAGCCTGCCAGGCCTCTTGTAAAGATTGCTTCCGGCGGAGAGCTTTCAAGGGTAATGCTTGCCCTCGAGAGCATACTCGCTGATTTCGAAAGCGTCTCCGTCCTTATTTTCGACGAGGTCGACACCGGTATCGGCGGGAAGACGGCTGAAACTGTCGGGAAAAAACTGAAGGCAATATCGCGTAACCGCCAGGTGCTTTGCACAACCCACCTCCCTCAGATAGCTTCGGAGGGAGATTTCCATCTGAAGGCGGAGAAGGGACGCAGGAATGAAAGAGTATGCGTTGAAATAAAAGAACTTTCCGGCAGGGACAGACTGCAGGAGATAGCAAGGATGCTGAGCGGAAAGATAACGGAAGTTTCGCTGAAACATGCGAAGGAGTTGATCGAGGGGGTAGCATGAAGGGCATGATAACCATTGATAAAGAGTTGTGCAAAGGCTGCACGTACTGCATAGGCGCTTGTCCTTTCGGCGTTATTGCGGTCGACGAGAGATTTAATAAGAAAGGTTTTTTCGCGGCATCTCCGGCCAATCCGGATAAATGCACCGGTTGCTGCATGTGTGCCAGGATGTGCCCGGAAGTGGCGATAGAGGTCTACAGGGAAGAATAGCCATGCAGAAAAAGTGTGCAATAGGAATTGACCTCGGCGGGACGAATTTAAGGGTCGCGAAAGTCTCGCCGGAAGGCGAAATTGTCACGAAGATAACAGCCTCCACATCGGAAGAAGTCCTCGGCTCTGTCCATAAGGCGATCGACTCTCTTTTTTCCGACGAGATAGCGGGGGTTGGTATCGGCGTGGCAGGCCTCATCAGCAGGGAAAGAAGAAGGGTCATCATCTCGCCGAACCTGCATGTTGTGGAAAAAATCGACCTGGTAGGTGAAATAGCAAAAAGATACGGGGTGCCGGTAGTTATCGAAAATGACGCAAACGCTGCAGCGTATGGAGAGATGTGGGTCGGCGCGGGAAAGGATATTCAAAGCTTCGTTCTCCTTACACTCGGCACGGGGATAGGCGGAGGCATGGTGCATGGGAAAAAGCTGCTCAATGTACCGGCGGAAATAGGACATATGAGCGTCAGCTCGGACGGGGAGAAATGTCCGTGCGGGAATTCCGGCTGTCTCGAATCGTATGCTTCTGCAAGGGCTATATTGTCCCGGGCGGTGTATCATCTTGAAGCCGGCAGGGAGAGTTTGCTGCAGATGTATTATGAGGGGAATTTCTATAAACTCACTACAGAGGATATATTTAAGGCTGCACTGGACGGCGATAATCTTGCGAGGGATCTGTGGAAAAGCGCCGGCAGGTATCTCGGAGTCGGGATCGCTAACATGATCAATCTGATGGGGCCCGATGCCGTTATCCTGACGGGGGGCCTCACAGGAGCGTGGGATATCTATATACAGGAAGCTGTAAAGGAAGCGTCAAAGAGGGCTTTCAGGGAGCTTTTTGAAAGGGTGAAGATTATTCCCTCACTGCTCAAAGACGATGCCGGGCTCATCGGCGCTGCCGGGATTGCATTTAATATCCTGAGAACGCAGGCCGTTTAAGAGAAGAAGATTCTAAGGAGGTTTTCCGGGTGAAAGATAAGAAGAAGCTGTTATGGGAATATGTGGAAGCTATTGTTACAGCGTTGATCCTTGCGCTGATTATAAGGACATATATCGTTCAGGCGTTCAAGATACCGTCGGGTTCCATGATCCCGACCCTGCTCATAGGAGATCATATCCTCGTCAATAAATTTTTATTTGGTACACATATCCCCTTTACCGACAAGAAAATATTGATATTCAGAAAACCTGAAAAGGGGGATATAATAGTCTTCAAGTATCCGGAGAACCCAAAGAAGGACTTTATCAAAAGAGTTGTCGCTACGGAGGGAGATGTTATCGCAGAGCGCGACAAGGTCGTTTATGTGAACGGGAAGCTTGTTATGGAGCCTTTTGTACAGCATTATGACCAAAACATGAGGTTCGGGAGTGATCCGAGGGACAACTTCGGGCCTCTAATTATTCCGAAAGATAAGGTATTTGTTATGGGAGATAACCGCGACCAAAGTTATGACAGCAGGTATTGGGGTTTTGTCGATATAAAACAGGTCAGGGGTAAGGCTCTTATTATCTATTGGTCCTGGGACCCGAACAATTGGGTAAGGTTCAACAGGATAGGGAGGTTGATCGAATGAGCAGGAAAACAGGCGAAAAGGGGTATGTAAAAGGTTTTTTCATCTTACTTTTGCTTGCTGCGATAGTATTCGTTTTAATATCGCTCGGCAAGCCCTACTTCCGTTATTACCAGTTGGGCTCACATACCAGGGATGTCCTGAAATCGGAGATAGGAAACCTGAATGCCATCAGGGGAAAAATAATAGAGGAGGCAAACGCGCTGAAAATCCCTCTTGAGGAAGAAAACCTTGAGGTCGTTCTCGATAAAAAAATTATCAGGGTCAAAGCTACGTGGTCCGAGACGGTTGATTTCTGGGGATATTATCAGAAGAAATTCGACTTTACCATGAATGAGGAGTACTGATTGTTTACAGGGCTGATACTCGAAATGGGCGAGATTCTGTCCTTAAAAAACCGCAGCGGCGGTGCGGTCCTCTCTCTTAAGACAAAGGAGGTGGGAGCTGCCGCAGGCATTGGAGACAGTATTTCCGTCAACGGCGTATGTTTGACAGTGGTGAAGAAGAGCGTCAATGAGCTTTCTTTCGACCTTTCAGAGGAGACGCTGCGGAGCACGAACATCGGCAGCCTGAAAAAGGGCGACCGCGTCAACCTCGAACCTTCTCTCATGCCTCATTCGAAGATGGGGGGCCATTTTGTGACGGGACATGTCGACGCGGTAGGACGGATAAGGGCGAAAACCCGCAGCGGGGATATGGTGAAGTTCGGGATAGAAGCTCCGCCGGAGGTGATAAAATTCCTCGTCGGGAAAGGGTCGGTCGCTGTGGATGGAATAAGCCTTACTGTTGTTGATATACTTAAGGACGGCTTTACTCTCGTTATTATCCCCCATACGGCTGAATTAACCTCTCTGGGGTTTAAAGGGCCGGGCGATACGGTAAATATCGAAGGAGATATCCTTGGTAAATACGTCTACCGGTTCCTTGAGAAAGAAACCGGTGGCGGCACAGAGAGAGATGCAGGATTGATGAAAACTCTGATGGAAGGAGGATATATAAAATAGTGTTCAGGGATTCAGGGGGTCAGGGGGCAGGATGTATTCCCGAACCCGGAATTCTTGAATCCCCGGACCCTTTTAAAGGAAAAAATGGAGAAGTATAAATTCAATACGGTTGATGAAGCACTGGATGATATAACAGGAGGGAGGATGGTGATCCTCGTTGACGATGAGGACCGGGAGAATGAAGGTGATCTCTGCATGGCGGCTGAGAAGGTGACGCCCGAAGCGATCAATTTCATGGCCAAATACGGAAGGGGGCTCATCTGCCTCTCCCTGACATCCGAACGCGTGGAGGAACTGAAGCTTCCCATGATGACGGACGATAACACCTCTCCTTTCGGTACGGCGTTTACAGTATCTATAGAGGCCAAAAAGGGGGTCACAACCGGGATCTCCGCAGCGGACCGGGCAAAGACAATACTGACTGCCATTGATCCGAGGACACGGCCTGAAGACCTTACAAGGCCGGGTCATGTCTTTCCCCTGAGGGCGAGACCCGGAGGTGTGCTCCAGCGGGCGGGACAGACGGAAGGTTCCGTGGATCTCGCAAGGCTTGCCAGGCTCAATCATTCAGGAGTCATCTGTGAAATAATGAGCGAAGACGGGACGATGGCAAGGGTGCCTGAACTTATGGAATTTACAAAGAGACACAATCTGAAGATTGTCATGATAAAAGACCTCATCAAATACAGGATGAGGACGGAACTTTTCGTAAAAAGGCTGACTGCAGTGAAATTGCCTACTTTATACGGCGGTGACTTTACCGCTATTGCCTATGACAATGCAATAGACAACAATGTTCATATCGCACTCGTGAAGGGTGATATAAAGCCTGAAGACGATGTGCTTGTCAGGGTCCACTCCCAATGCCTTACAGGTGATGTGTTTGCATCGCAGCGGTGTGACTGCGGCGAACAACTCCATAAGGCGATGGGGATGATAAAAAAAGAAGGCAAGGGAGTTATCCTTTACATGAAACAGGAGGGACGCGGCATAGGTCTGATAAATAAACTCAGGGCATACGAACTCCAGGATAAAGGGCTCGATACGGTCGAAGCTAACATCAAACTCGGTTTCAAGCCCGACCTGAGAGACTACGGCATAGGCGCGCAGATTCTTGTCGATCTCGGTGTCAGGAAGATGCGGCTGATAACGAATAATCCGAAGAAGATCGTCGGTCTGGAGGGGTACGGGCTTAAGGTTGTCGAAAGGGTCCCGATAGAAACGAGTCCGAATGAGAGGAACATCATCTATCTCAAGACGAAAAAGAAAAAAATGGGGCATATGCTGGATAATGTATAACTGAAAGGATTCATGGGGCCGAAGGGCCGGGTGAATGCTTCCTCACCTGAACCCCCGAATCCCCGGATCCTGTTTTTAG